>NZ_JAQISM010000028.1:0-71733 GCF_027919975.1 Psychrobacter sp. ANT_H3
TATTGAGTCAGTGAGTCTGTACGAACAGGTTTGTACATTCAAGCCTTTAAACTTTATAATGCTCAATGAAATCATGAGGTAAAACGTGTTGTGATCACGGGCAATAAGAAATTACCTCACGAGAAAAGTATACAGTCCAATTAAGGTTATTGAATGAAACAATATCTAGATTTATGTCAACGTATAGTTGATGAAGGCGTGTGGGTCGAAAATGAACGGACTGGAAAGCGTTGCTTAACCGTTATTAATGCTGATTTAGAATACAACGTAGGCGCTAATGAGTTTCCTTTAGTGACTACTCGAAAAAGCTATTGGAAAACGGCTATAGCAGAGTTATTGGGGTATCTACGTGGTTATGATAGCGCAGCTCAGTTTCGAGCTATTGGATGCAATACATGGAGTGCCAATGCCAATGAAAATGAAGCTTGGTTAGCTAATCCTTATCGTAAAGGTGAGGATGATATGGGCCGAGTATATGGTGTACAGGGCCGCAGGTGGCGTAATTCAGTAGGAGAGGAGTTTGACCAGCTTCGTAAGATTTATGATAACTTGCGGAATGGTATTGATGATCGAGGTGAAATCCTAACTTTCTATAATCCAGGTGAGTTTCATATGGGATGTTTGCGTCCTTGTATGCATACCCATACGTTTTCATTGTTAGGAGGAAAGCTATATCTAACTTCATCCCAACGTTCCTGTGATGTGCCATTAGGTCAAAATTTCAATCAAGTCCAGGTTTTTACTTTATTGGCTTTAATGGCTCAAATTACGGGGCATGAGGCTGGAAAAGCTTATCACAAGATTGTAAATGCACATATATATGAAGACCAATTAGAGTTAATGCGTGATG
The DNA here is from genome assembly GCF_027919975.1 of Psychrobacter sp. ANT_H3. Classification (NCBI taxonomy): domain Bacteria; kingdom Pseudomonadati; phylum Pseudomonadota; class Gammaproteobacteria; order Moraxellales; family Moraxellaceae; genus Psychrobacter; species Psychrobacter sp. ANT_H3. Next base: position 851 of record NZ_JAQISM010000028.1, read on the forward strand.
TGCAATTAAAACGCGAACCGTATCCAGCCCCTAAACTTCACATTAACCCTGAAATTAAGTCTCTCGAAGATATTGAGACATGGGTAACATTGGACGATTTTGAAGTGGAAGGGTACCAGTATCATGAGTCTATCGCGTATCCATTCTCAGTTTGATACAAATATAGATTAAAATTTTAGAAAGATGATAAATTTCTGTTAGGCATAAAGTATTAATATATGTGATTTATGCTATAAGGTATATATTTGTTGGCTAGGCTCTTACTAGCCTTTAAGTACAAGGAAATTAAGTTTATACTTTTTATAGCATAGGTAGTTTTCGATAGATTAGTGCATCAGCTGGTTCGGTGTTGCATCTTTTAAAGCTAACATTTGTCTCAGTTTTTTAATCTCCTGTCTAGCTTCTAATAACGACCTTTTATCTGTATCAGATTGTTTTTTATAATAATCTCGTGACTCTTTCATTTTTTGTAACCGTTTATCTGAGTGTTGAGCGACTCTTTTTATATCTTGATATTCATTAAACCAGTAGATAACCTCATTTTGTGCTTGAATCATCTTTGCTTCAAGCACATTCTTAACATCAGCGTTATCTATAGCTTTTTTTTCTTTACGCGATTTCTCTTCAGCTTTTCTGATATCTTTGAGCTGATTTAGCTTTTGGACAGGCCAACCACGGTTTGTAATAGTATTTCGATGAATACCAGTCATCTTCGAAAGTTGCGCTATAGTGGGTTTTAGTTTTTTATTATTTTGAAGATCTATTAGGGCAATATTTAGAGCAGAAGTTATTGCTTCATAGTCATCATTATTTTTTTGATCATAAGCTTCATTACTCATAGTTCGATTGCCTCACCAAGATTTTCCAATACCATTTTGGCCTCGTTCATTGCTGCTAGAATTTGCTCACGAGACTCCAAATATTCTGGTTTATTGAGGTTGTTCTTATTTAACATGTAAACTTCACGCCATTTAGGAGCATGCTTGGTAGTTACAACGGCTTGTTTGCATCGAGCAGGGTTACAACGTAGCGAACCAATACATGGTAGGCTTGAGTCATACTCTTCTGCTCTACCACCATAGCAAAGCCCTTGTCCCATATAGACCATGGCAACCCCTTGATCTACCATAGCCTCATAAATCTCATCCTCTGTGTATCCTTCAGCCATATATCCATTAAACGTCTTGATCAGACCTTTTTTATGCTCACTCGCTTTACCACCATAATATGTACCATTTGGATTATGGGCAGTTTTAATAGCATCTAATTCAGCTGCTCGGCGCAGTGATTTCGTATCACCTTTTCGGTTACCGTCTTTTGACAGCATCTCACCTATATCACCGTAGCCTAACGTAACTGACGAGGTAGCGCCAGTAGATGTGTACTTAGAGATGCTCTCTACAAAATGTTTCAATTGAAACGATATAAGAGGCAATCCAACTTCAGCCTTAAACAATTGATATGTTAATGTGTGTCTTAGCATGTAAGGATTAAACTTCAGTTCATCAGCAATGTTTTTGCCTAACAGTTGGCCTATAAAACTATTCATTTGATGTGTAATACCCTTACTAGCCATCGACTGAGGGGAACTACCTGGTTTAACAGTATCTACATTAGAAATTAAGTAAGGTGAAACTTTAATTTTTGAAATATACGATGCTGCTAATATTGCATCTTTAACAATCGGTATAGCTACCCATCTATCGTCAAACAAGCCTGTACTAATTTCATCTTTATGTTTCTTGACAGTACTTTCAATAAGCCAAACGCCGTCATCTTGAACTAAGCACGAACAATCTTGAACTCTTATTTCTGATAGTTCAGATGGTCTCATACCTGTATACTGGCCTACTAAATATGTGCATGCATACGCTACGAGGTTAAAGTATTCTCTAAGATTATCTAACTTATAACCACGTTTTTTCAATGCTTTACGTAAAGTTAGTCCACCCATGACACTAGAGTCTTTTTTTAGCATCCAATCATGGGGTTCAATTATATTTGTAATGAAACTTGAGGGATAGCCTTTAGTTCCTAGTCTCATAGCAATATACCCATTTAGAATTTCATGAGTGACTTGTTCTTGCTTAGCCCATGACAAATAGTCGCTTGTATTGAAGCGCTCTAAAGAGTGGACATCAGATATTTTTTCTTTAGCTCCTATAGCACTTAAAAAGTCAACTATGATAAAGGAAGCTATTTTCGATAGAGATTCAAATACCAGATCTGGCAGTACTTGTTCTTTTTTCGAAGTATTAGTATTAGCAAGTCTCTTCCATTTCAGGCTATTTAACTCTACATAAGCAACAGGCTTTTCAAATACATACTTGACAGAAGCCGGGCTGCGTAGATATTTGAAAAATTTATCTAGCTCTACACCTTTTACGCGATCATAGTTCTCAGCAGCTTTGGAATACAGTTCGGGTGTTATATCGGAGAGTGTTCTGATTTTTTCCTGAACAAACTCATAGCCTAGCTCATGAGATGCCTGTTTAAATATTTCATTAATAAACGTTAATCCATTTTCAAAAATTGTAATTAAAGAGTTTGCTTTTAAGACTTTTTTTATTCGGCTTTTCCCCTTTTTTTCCTGAGGCTTGAAAATCGAATTGTTTAGCAGAGCCAACTCCAATATAACTTTAATTTCTGTTAAAACGAATATTGGGATCTCTGTATACTTTGAAAAATTAATGCGGAGCTTTGCTCCCTGGACATTTTGTGCAGCATTAGGATAGTCGTTATTAAAATTCCAACACATGTCAGAAAACTTTGATAATTTCGATACAGGTTTGTCCATAAGGTACGTCACATACTCTATGTCATCTGTGTAATTATTTTGAAGGTGTTTCTTCTTTTGAACTGTAGCATGGTCTAGAGCATCTAAGACATATAAACGATGTTCTGCAAAGCCTGCTAATACATTTAGCTTTTTTTCATAGTCCATTAGATTACTCCATCAACTAGTGTGGTCGTTTCAATGTATTCTGCTAAACGCCGCCCATTTTCTAATTCTTCTAAGGAAAAATTAGATAGTTCTGGTTCTGTGATGCCTTTTATCAGCTCTAAATTCTCTGAAATAACATGCCCATAGGGTGTATCCATGACACGAGAGTGCTCTTTCAAAAGCGTATAGTCACGCTTCATTGCAAAAATTTCAGGAAGATTCTTAGCTGTAATAATGACATTGTCACAACCCAAACATTTATTGTATTGTGAGCATGGAGTACCAGGTATGTAGGATGAAAGATTTTTTACAAAATCTGGCGGGTCAAAAATATTTCTGCATTCAGCTAGAGGAGTATGAAAGGTTGTTACCAATTCATCATTTTTTTTGGACTTTATATCTTCTGGCACTTTCTCAACTTGTTTATCCAAAGTCGATTGATGTATCTCCTCTAATTTATCATTTATCTTCATTCTACTCATGGAGTTAAAATCTAGAGAATCTATATAACCGAGAGTTGTTTGGAGTGAGGAGTGGCCCAACATGAGCTGAATCTCACGTACAGTTACGCCATTTCTAAGCATCTCACTAACAAATGTTGGTCTGAACCGACTTATTGTAAGAGTTAGGGGGTCTCCTGCATCATTTTTTAAATTATATTTCTTAACAAACCTGGACAAACTAGCTCCCAATGCTTCTGCATTTTTTTCTTTGTTTCCTAATAGTGGAGATACTCTGCCGTGCTTTTTTGTACTATTCGACTGATAGATGAACAACCTATCTTTAAAGGCATCATCTTCAATATCTTGTCGAAAACTACCAGTTAATTTCTCCAACTCTTCAAAAATAACTTTTATCGACTGAGCTTGAGATGATGTAAGCCATGTCAGTTCTGCATTGAAAAGATCAAGGTGGTATTCTTTATGACCATCAGACCTTTCTTTCCAATATCTAAGACAAGGCCGCGATGTTGCCGGATGGGAATCTACATAATCGTTTATATCAAGAGAAAGTAAAGGATTTGCATTTAAACCAGTAATTTGAGCAAGCCTTAAAACGTAAGGCGTTAGTGTATCCATATTTATCATTGGGGTAATGCCCCAGTCGTTGTATACCTCTATCAAACCCTTATCTGAATCATTAATAATTCTTAAGAAAGACTTCTCAATAGGTGATTTAGCTGTATTGTAATGAACTGGCTTACACATTAAGCGGTTTTCAAAGAGCCATCGCGCATTCTCTAGTGTCGAAAGGCCTCTAATGACTGAACCCTTTTCGTCCAAAGGATTGCTGCCTAAACCCGTTTTCTTATAAGGTTTGAGGGCTTTTCTAGATTCGCTCAATCCTTTTTCAATAGCATCTAATATTTGAAGCCGCTCGTTCATTGTAAATGGCTTTTTAACATCTGTTTCTCTAGTTGTAGCAAATCCATTTATATTGAAAAAGCTATATTCTATATCGCGTACTTGAGTCAGCCGATTCAATGTTATACGGACTGAACTCAAAACTGTATTTGCATGATGACTTGATATTTCTTTATTTATTACCTTGCCCTCTAAATATTTCCGATATCTAGATAATAGGTATTCATCAAAAGTTGTTACGATTCTAAAGGGTTTATTTCCATACAGTTTAGATAAGAACTCTATAAATGAACTACTCGCAACTCTATAATTACTCTTGCCTGATTTTGAAGAGACAGTTTTGCTACTACAAGCAAACAGTTGCTCAACCTGAATAAACGGTTCTAATTTTGAAGGAGGGAAGAAGTCATCAGCTGCATTTAGCTCTCTTGCTGCGAGTCTATGAAAACGCTCTATCTGACTTTCACTATGATTTCTTCTATTGACATTCGCTTCGCTTGTTCTTTCAGCAACGCTTTTATAATTCGCATCAATAATTCCAATTTTTTCTAAGTCTTTGTGAATAAATTCCCAAGCATCTTTAACAACATTAAATTCTAAGGATCCTTTTTTTATAGGTAGTTGTTCTGGAGACATTTTTCCTATCGAAATTTTGTTGCCGAAAATAGGTAAAGTGTGCTTTTCCTCTACAGTTAGCTTTCTGTACCAATTCAAAAGTTTTCTAGTGTTTTCGATGCCAGCCGCTTCGTAGCTTTCACTTGGTATTACTAGAATACCTTCTTCGATCATCCTTTCAATTAAAGGAGTAGTAAGACCCCTATATTTTTGTGCAACAGAGTATGAGACACCTACAGCACTCTGAATATGCTTAACAGCTACACTGAAGCCTAAAGTATTATCCGCTTTACTAATTGGTATTTCCCATAGTGATTCTTTATCTCCAGCTGTTTTCGATACCCATTCTATAACAGCTGCTTCGGCGTCTTTAATCGGTTGTTTTTCTTCAACGTTCTTAAAGTCTGTACCTAAAGTTCCTGGCTCAGGAAAATCCTCATGAATCTCATCAATGGTTATTCCAATGTTTTTCATTTGATGTCCTTAATGCCAATTCTTAACTGTGTCTGTTCAGATAAGCGCTTCATTTTCTCAGCTTTGGTTAATGTATCACCATTCTCGTCACACATGCTCTTGTAGATATCTTGAGGGATATTAGTGTATATCTGTGTAGTACTAAGATGGTTGTGGCCTAAGCAATTCTGCACAATAGCAAGCCGATCTACATAGTTAGACCCTAAATCCTTTGACTGTAGTATTGAATAAGCGTTGCCATGCCGTAGCTTGTGGGGAGAAATCAGTCGATTGAGTCGACCGTGTTTGATTGCGCGTTTACTTATACGTTCAAGTAGCTTACTGATTGAATTTGGGGTGTAAGGAGTGCCTTCAGCATTAAGGAACGCTGGTGTTTCAGACGGCTTTAAATATTTACGAGCGTATTTTTTATACAAGGGAGATGCGTGATATTTCTGCACACGTTTGATAGTTACTAAGCTAAGCAAAGTCCAGCGTGGCTTAATTTGATTACCACGGCCCTTACTTCCTTTAACTTTCAAAGATACATAGTCGGGATGAATAGGCAGGTCAGTATCGCGGGAAATATATTTTTCAGAATTAAGGCTAGTAATATCTTTAAAGTCTTGAAGAGTAACTCTAGGTAGTTCTGAACGACGTAAGCCAGAGTCGTATAAAAACTGGAGTAAAGCTCTTTCTCGTTCTGAATCAGTAAATTCAATCAATATGAAAAGGTCATCAAGTGTGCAAGAGCTAATCGGTGTGCGCTTTGGTGGTTTTGATAGCAAGCCATCGCTATATGGGTTATCTTGTCTAAGCTTATCACGGTCTTCTGTAGGGCTACAAAGGTATTCGATGAAGGCATGTATTGTCTCATCTCGACTTCTAACAGTAGATGAGTTCTTATGGTCTTCACGGATTAAAAATGTCAGGTATTCTTGAATTACGTATTTTGGAACTGTAATAAATACTTCATCAGATTCACTGTCATCATAATCTGGACGACTACGAATATAACTTAAGAAGTAGCTTAGGTTTCTACCATAAGTAACTGCTGATTTATAAGAGATTATTTGATGTTTGGTTCGATACGACAAATACTCAGAAACAAGAGGAAGGATCTTGCCATCATCATCAAATACTCCAACACCATTCACTGTTACGGTTTTGTTCAATGATAAATTTGGAATCTCATTGAGTAAACAAGACTTAGATAAATCTAACTTTGTATCAAAACAAACTTTAACATCCATAATAATCACTATCTCAATACATAGACTAAGTTATGTATTGCATTATATACGATCTATTACTCCGTATTGTGCATTATTGTTATGGGGGTATAATAGGAATAAATCCGCTGAGCGTTGATAGAGCTGGCATGACAGTTTATTGTCCGCGACAAAAAACTGAAATAAAGTATGACAAGGCGGCAACGCAACTTGCTCCGCTTCAGCGGGATTCCAACCAGAAACGATTAAGCGGCGCGAGTTGGGGTTGTTCTTAATTTGCTCAATAACTTGGGTGATTTGATCGACGCCATCGTTCTCATAGCTGCCATCTTCACGCTTGGTCGCGCCATAATTGCGCCATTGATGACCATAAATAGGGCCGAGGTCACCCGCTGGACGGTTAAAGCGCGCGGTTTGTTCAGCGGTCGCCCATTCGTTCCAGATGCGCACGTTATTTTCTTGTAAATAATCGACGTGGGTGCTGCCACTTAAAAACCAAAATAGCTCATAAACGATGGATTTGAAATGGACTTTTTTGGTGGTTAATAAGGGAAATCCATCGGCTAAGTCAAAACGTAGCTGCGCGCCAAAGTGACTCAGTGTACCGGTGCCAGTACGATCGCCTTTTTCAGTGCCATGAGTAAGGACGTGTTGTAGCAAATCTAAATAGGCTTGCTCATTTTTACTGTTATGGTAATGACTGCTCATAAAATTGCTCTTTTACGCTGTGAAAACGTCTCTTTAATTTATTTCTCAAGAATATGGTTCTTAAAATATAGTTCTTAAAATAATGCTTAATATAGCTTTTAATAGGGTAGTTGTTGCTAAGTAGGGCTTAATAAGCTGACTGTTTACCCCAATCATAAATACCGCGTTTATAAGCGTAAATCAGCATGATTAAGCCTGCGATAATCATCGGTGCGCTTAAGAGCTGCCCTTTGGTCATCCAGCCTAATAAGATAAAGCCTTGGTCAGCGTCTGGCTGACGGAAGAACTCGATGATAAAGCGGCTGATACCGTAGCCCAATAAGAAGACCGCGGATGCTGCCATACGTGGGCGCGGTTTTGATGAATACCACCATAAAAAGATAAATAGTAGCAGACCCTCAGCAAAGGCTTCGTATAGCTGCGATGGATGACGCGGTAGTAAATACTGTCCATTTACCTCAAGCATCAACTCTTGTAGCTCAGGATTGCTCTGTAATTGCTCCATATCAAAGGCAGCGGCTTGCGGGAAATAAGTCAGCCAGTTGTAGCCACCGTCTGAGACGCGCCCCCATAGCTCACCATTGATATAGTTACCGATGCGACCGAATAATAAGCCCGTCGGCACGCAAGGCACGATAAAATCGAACACTTGAAAGGCAGTCTTTTTATACTTACGAGCAAAGAACCACATGCCTAGCATGACGCCGATAAAACCACCGTGGAAAGACATACCGCCTTCCCAAACTCGTAACAGATACGCAGGGTTTTGTAAAAGCTCGCCGAATTGATAAAACAGCACATAGCCGATACGACCGCCTAAAATGACGCCAAGCGCCCCATAAAAGACCAAATCAGAGACCATATCGGTGGTCCAATTGTCGCGTTTAGTGCTGCGATACCACGCCAGACCATAAGCGGCAGCAAAGGCCAACAGATACATTAAGCCATACCAGTGCACTTCTACTGGTCCCAAAGATAGCGCTACGGGATCATACTGAGGGTGAATCATCATAAGAGCATCATATTATTGATAATGGAATGTAGCTCATAATAGCAAAATTCATCCGTTGCGAATACTGTGATAAGTGAATGGTTAATTGAATGGATAGCAAAGCGTTGCAAAAACCGATAAGATGAAAAAAAGCGCTTCAATTTCTAAGGAACCCTTATGCAGCCATATTTATCGAAACTATCCTTGCTAGGCGTAGTAGCATCAGGCCTAACGCTGTGGGTTCCTGTAAATGCACAAGCAGCGATGAGCAATATTGATAACATTACCATTTATCAAGGCTTAGCCAGCGTAACGCGTTCCTTGCCCATTAATGGTAGCGGCGAGCAAACGCTAGTTTTTTCTTGCTTATCGCCGACTATTGACCCCGAAAGTATCAGCGTTCAAGCATTGGGCAATGTCAATGTTGGCGAATTCAGTATCGAAACCTTGAGCGCTGAGCAAGCGGCACAATGTCAATATGGCCAGTATCAAGGCGACACTAAAATACAGAGCCAAAAAAACAATCTCACCGATATCAGCGCTGAATTAGAAGCGGCACGTTTAACCAAAGCCTATTTGCAAAACCTTACTAAAGTGACGCAAATCAATACGGCTGGTACTCTTGCGAATAATGCCCGCGATTTAGAAACGCAAGCGGCCAATATTAATAAAAGGATTGTCGAGCTACAACAGCGAGAGGCACAAGCGAAAGATGCACTCAATCAGCTGCTAGCGGGCAGTACCACCTCGAAACAGAATAGTGTGACCCAAGTCAGTGTACGTACTGCCAGTCGCACGCCAAACACCGTTAAACTGCATTATCAAGCACGCGGTGCCAGCTGGGAGCCGACTTATCAAGCGCGCTTAAATACCGATAGTAAGCAGCTGAATATCACCGCTTCTGCCATCATCGCCCAACAAACGGGAGAGAACTGGAACAACGTGCCGGTTATCTTAAGCACCGTTAATCCCAATCAAACGACGACCAGTCAGTTGCCAAGAGTTGAGCGCTTGTCGTTATATGAGGAAGAGCAGGCTAAGTTAAGCCGTTATGCACAACCAATGATGGAAGCAGCGCCAGTGGTCGTGTCTGCAAGAGACAATTATGGCGGCGGTGCAGATGATATGCCACCGCTACCGAGCTTTAGCGTCAGCAGTCAAAATAAAAATGGCATCACCGAATATAGACTGCCGCAGCGTGTGAGTATTCCAAGTGACGGCAGACGCGTACGCACGGTCATTGATGAGCAATCTGGCACCAGTAAGCTTTGGCTACGTAGCACGCCAAGTGCTGAGAACGCCGCTTATTGGTATGCATCCGCGCCGTTTTTGACGCCCGCTTGGGCTGATGGCTCGTTGCAGTTATACCGCGACGATAACTATGTTGGACAGTCGCGCTATAATTATCAAAACCTAAAAGAGCAGGGTATCGGTTTTGGTATTGACCCAAGTTTACTGGTGAAGCAGCTGACCGATGAGAATAAACAAGGTGATAAAGGCGTGTTTAACCGTCAGCAAACCAAAACCATCACCCAAGCTTATCAGTTTACCAATCAGCACAATCGTAGCGTGCGCTTGCAAGTGTTAAGCGCTGAGCCGGTTAGTAGTGATGACAGCATTAAAGTCACTGCGGCGCACACGCCAGCTATTAGCCAAAAAGACTGGAATGATAATAAAGGCATGGTCGCTTGGGAGTTGGATTTGCCAAGTAAACAAGCGCAAGTCGTGCAATCGACGTATCAAATCAGCTACCCTGCCGATAAAAAATTAAGCACCAATTAATGTTAAACCAGAACCATATAATTGACTCAATTTAAAAAGAATACAGTGCTGATGGGAGTGCTGCTGGGATAAATTTTGTGAAGCCTCTGGAGAGCGAAGTCCACAGCAAGCGAGAAAATTTTATCCCAGCAGAACGCTATTTTGAACGACCCTCTTTTATGTTGAAACACCACCTAATAATCTTATAAAAGGAAAACTATGTGTATTGTCGCCATTGCTTGGCAGTTATTTGATGAGCTACCTTTGGTCTTATTGTCCAATCGTGATGAGTTTTTGCAGCGTCCGACAGAGCCGCTCCATCAGTGGGCGGATAAGCCTGTTTATGCAGGGCGTGATAAGCAAAGTGGCGGCACATGGCTTGGTATACATCAAGAGCAATATGGCAATTTTTACAAGCAAAATGGTCGCTGGGCGGCGGTATTAAACTTTCGAGATGGCGTGCAAGCAAGTAATGACGAACGCTCGCGCGGTGCATTGGTGACAGATTTCTTGACCAGTACTGTAAGCCCGATGAATTTTGCTCGGCAAATCAGCCTGCAAGATTATGCGGGTTTTAATCTTATTATTGGTGATGCGGCGCAAGCGGTGATTGTCAATAATCGTGGTCATGCACCAACCGCCTTACACTCGGGGCTGCATGTATTCTCAAACGGTCAGCCTGAGGAAGAGTGGTTTAAGACTGAGAAGTTACGTGGCCGTTTAAGACAAGAAGTATTGCCTTTGATTGCTGAAAATAGCGCTCCTGAATATTGGCAAGAAGCGGCGTTTGCAGTGATGTCTGATAAAACGCCAGCGCCAGAAAATAAATTACCCGAAACGGGTGTTGCTAAGCAGATTGAGCGAGCACTATCTTCTATTTATATTGAGCCCATTGCTTTGTTTAGCATGGATGCTACCGTCCCGACATACGGTACTCGCACCCAAAGTATTCTGACTTTAAATCAATCTTCAAGTCCTATCGATGCCAAACCTATCTTACGTGCTCAACTACAGAGTCGAGAATATGAGTAATTTATCTATGGTCATTTTACTATGACTGATGGCTAGGCTTTTCTAGTTATTATTTAAGCCTTATTGCAGAGGTAATTGTAAATCCCCAATATATTTAGGGATTTACCTGTTAATAGTGACTCTGATGACATAAACTGGATATATAGGTCATTTAAGCGCCATTAATAATGCCTACTACCCTCTAATCAGAGGTCAGTTTAACAAGGAGTACGATATGACTATGATGAAATCATTAATATTCGTTGAGCCAGGTAAAATTGAAATTGTTGATAAGAAAATTCCTGATGTCGGCCCGAACGATGCTTTATTAAAAATTACCACTACGACGATTTGTGGTACCGATATTCATATTTTTAAAGGTGAGTATGCTGTTGCAAAAGGATTGACAATTGGGCATGAACCGGTAGGGATTATTGAAAAGCTAGGTAGTGCAGTGATGGGTTATAAAGAAGGGCAACGAGTCATCGCTGGCGCGATTTGTCCAACATTTACCTCTTATGCTAGCCAAGATGGCTTCCCCTCACAAGATGGTGGCTATCTTGATGTCGATGGCAAATGCTCTTGTCATGGTTATAAAGCGACCGGCGGTTGGCGCTTTGGTAATCACATTGATGGTACGCAAGCAGAGTATGTACTAGTGCCTGATGCACAGGCCAATCTATGTCCAGTGCCAGATGGATTGACGGATGAGCAAGTGCTGATGTGTCCTGACATTATGTCAACAGGCTTCAAGGGGGCAGAAAACGCTAATATTCAGATCGGTGATGTTGTCGCTATCTTTGCACAAGGGCCTATTGGCTTATGTGCTACTGCTGGGGCAAGGCTCAAAGGTGCGTCACTGATTATCGCTGTTGATGGTAACAATCAGCGTCTAGCGATGGCGAAGAAATTAGGAGCGGACATTACGCTTAATTTCACAGAAGTTGATGTGGTTGATGAAATCATGAAAATCACTGCTGGGCGTGGTGTCGATAGTAGTATCGAAGCATTAGGTTTGCAAGCTACCTTTAATCAATGCATCAAGATATTAAAACCGGGTGGAACTTTTTCAAGTCTTGGCGTTTATTCTGAGGATTTAGTCATTCCAATAGCGAATTTCGCTGCTGGTCTTGGCGATCATACGATTCGTACGGCACTTTGTCCAGGTGGTAAGGAACGCATGCGTCGTTTGATGAATGTCATTGAGTCAGGTCGTGTGGATTTATCAGAGATGGTGACACATACTTATGCGCTAGACGATATTGTAGAAGCATATGATTTATTTATGCATCAGCGTGATGGGGTCTTAAAGGTTGCTATCAAACCATAATTTTAGCAATTATAAATACGAAAAAGCCTGTATCGAGTGATACAGGCTTTTTCGTATTTACTACTAAGACAATAAATCTAACTATTTATTCCACCAACAAATGGTTGTTTTGTTCTGGAATAATCAGTTCTTGTTTAAGGGGTAGTTCGCGCACCAATTCTTGCAAGGCGCGACGATATACCCCACGTTTAAAATGAATCACTTGTCCGAGTGGATACCAGTAGCTGACCCATTGCCAATGGTCAAATTCTGGTTTACCCTCATCAAAGCGGATATGTTGAGTATTCGGCTCATCTAAGCGCAGCAAAAACCATTTTTGTTTTTGCCCAATACACAAAGGATACTGCCCATGACGCACATAGCGTTTCGGCAGGCGGTAGCGCAACCAATCTTGCGTGACCGCCAGTAAATCCACGTGACGCGGATGTAAGCCGACCTCCTCCCAGAGCTCGCGATACATCGCATCCATCGGCGTCTCCCCGCGGTCGATGCCGCCTTGAGGGAACTGCCAAGCGTTGTGACCAATACGTTTTGCCCACAGAACTTGCCCTTGTGTATTTGCCAAGATGATGCCGACATTGGCGCGAAAGCCGTCTGCATCTATCATGACTAAACCCTTTTGAATTGTTTAAAAATAGCTTATTTCAACAAGGTACAGTGACAGCAATCATAATTATTATAGGGTGACTGTTATCGATACCATGGCAAAATAAGATTCATTACCGTTATTAAACCAAGAAACAACCCAAATGTGTAACAGTATTTTGCTATAAAATGTTTCACAAGATTAATGCTTTAAAATCAGTGGGTTATAATTAGACTTTTGTAAGTTTTTTATGATGGATCTTATAAGAGTAATAAGTTTGAATAATATTATCGTGATAAATACTTAACAATCAGATTCAGGGTGAAATGGTGATTTCTAAAAGACATGCGCTGAAACGGTTTATAAAAGGTAAACAAGGATATGGCTTTATAAATCTCGTTTTGGCTTATGCTACACTAGCAAAAGACATTATTTTTCCAAAAGACATTGTTCTTCAAAAAATAAGAAACCGTTACTATTCAAATTAAAAACCATGTCAAATTAAAAATCATGTGAATTAAGAAGCATGTGAATTAAGAAGCATGCACATTCAAAATCGTACCAATTAAAACAAGGAATATTTAAGATGTCAGAGTCAAAAGCAAGCGTTACGTGGCAAGAAAATAAAGCCTTTATGGGTGTGTCCCCATCAGGACATAACGTCCAAATCGATGCCGATAAAGAAAAAGGCGCAAGCCCAATGGAGCTGATTTTATTAGGGCTTGGTGGCTGTGCAAGCTATGACGTGGTTGCAATTTTACAAAAGTCGCGCCAAGAAGTGACAGACGTACGCTGTGAGCTGACCGCGCAGCGTGCCGAAACCGTGCCAGCCGTTTATACTGACATTCATATGCATTTTGTGGTGACCGGACAAGATGTCAAAGAAAGCCAAGTCGAAAAGGCAATCAAACTGTCTGCAGAAAAATACTGCTCAGCCAGTCGCATGCTAGTACAGGGCGGTGTCAATGTGACTCACGATTTTGAAGTCATTGCAAGATAGGGAAGATTATACTAATGAGTCTATTCTTTGGGTTGATTCCCGATAGCGCAGCGTCAGGTATTTGGGCAATGGTGGTGGCAAGTTTGCTGCCCCTAGTGATGGCGCTTACGGCAAAAGCAATTGGTGGCTTTAATTTGGCTGACAATGCCCATCCGCGTGATTTTTTACAAGGGACGACGGGAGCTGCCGCGCGGGCTAATGCCGCCCAGCAAAACAGCTATGAGACCTTGCCTATATTTTTGGCGGCAGTGTTGGTTGCGATGCTGTTTTTTGTACCGCAATTAATTATTAATACCATCGCTTGGCTTTATGTGCTGATTCGTATTGGTTTTTGCGTGGCCTATATTACCAATTTAGCTACCTTTCGCTCTATTCTTTGGACGCTATCAATGGCCTGCTCATTGATGTTATTTTATTTAGCGATTCGGGTCAGTATGTAAGTCGATTAGCCTGAGCGCGCTGTTGTAAAACGCGCTGTTTTAGCAATAGAGTATGTTATCAATAAGGTAGTGATTCATTAAGCAACGCTTGCTTGTAGCGCCTTGATAATCACTGCTTTATTTTTTTCTCGCTTGATATCGTCCCATACTGTTTTCGCCTCGCTATAGCCTTTGGTCAGCATCGCTAACCACTGCTTATAACGACCGACTAAAACCACATCGCTTTTCGCGACGCCCTCTAGAAATTTAATCTGATGGGTGATTAAATCTTGCCACAATAATATCGCTGTATTTTCTAGGTTTTTAGAACTGTTAGTATCGAGCTGAGCAATTAAATCAGGTCGGGTAACTGCACCGCGACCAAGCATCAGATGAGTAGTACCTGACTGCGCCATACAGTTTTGCGCATGCTCACTATTCCAAATCTCACCATTGGCAATCACTGGAATATCTAAGGTATTAAAATTCTGAATTTTATCCCAATAAGCCGGCGGCTTATAGCCTTGGGTCTTGGTACGTGCGTGAATGGTTAGCCAATCGGCGCCACTCGCAGCAATGGCAGCTTTGATATCATCCATGCGACTGGTATCGGTATAGCCCAAGCGAATTTTTGCGGATACGGGAAGATGAGCAGGAACCGCTTGGCGTACGGCGCTGATAATCTCATACATCACTTCGGGCTCATCAAGTAGCACTGAACCACCGCGATGGCTGTTGACCGTTTTAGCCGGACAACCAAAGTTGATATCAATCGCCGGCGCACCAAGCTCACACGCATAGGCGGCGTTTTCTGCCATCAATTGCGCTTCGCTACCGAGTAGCTGAATATGAATCGGCGTACCGGATGCGGTTTTGGCATCATGATGTAGTTCTGGCACGTATTTATAAAAAACGTGTGCTGGCAATACATGCTGAGTGACGCGAATAAATTCACTGACCGACCAATCATAAGGGCGACCCAAGTCTGACGCAATTTGGGTTAGGATTTGGCGCATTAAAGGATCGGTTAAGCCTTCCATAGGCGCAAGGAGACGAACGGGGTTGGCAAACAAGCGCTGAATAGTGTGTTGGCGCTCTTGTAGTGCTTGAGATAAAGATGGAGTGTTATTCATGGTTGGTAAGCTGTTACTGTAAATTGAGGTCGGCAAAGACTATGAGGTGTGAGATAAAAGAGAAAACTAAGAATTACCAAAAACCACCTTTTTACCCGTCTGTAATCCTGATATCAAGTCTTTAATATTATGAATATCTAAATTGCTCTGTGCCCGCGTGCAAGCAACGTAGAGCAGACGCAGCTCTTCTGGGCTGATTTTTACCGCATTGGTTGTCACATCATAATAAAAGTCATCATCTAGTTGTACTTTACCCCACTCAAGCCCTTTGGCTTTATGCGCGGTTGAGATGACATAATCGGCATTTTCAATACTGGATAAACTATTGACCGCTTGGCTGAGCACATTAGTCCCATGATCATCGACCAATTTGACCAAGGTTTTAAGGTCGCTGCCTTCATTGGTTTCAGAATATTCTTGGACGTCACCCCAATTATAAAAATACGCCAGCTCAGGGACGCCATACGCCGATTTACCATTTTTTAAGTTTTCGGCTGCCTGACAGAATTTAAGCATACGATCGGTATCCGCTTGCAACGCCACGCGGTGACCGAGTTTTAAGCCCGTTAGCAATTGCGACATAGCAGCAGCATTGGTGCGGCAAAGAATGGCGTCTTTTTTACTATGAACCATGCCTTTTTCGGTAGAAGACTGCTTATTTGGATTGCCTTTTAATGGCACGTCTTCTTGTAAGGCTTTGAGCAAGGTATTGGCAATCTCAGCAATCGGTTCGCCAAAACGAAATGACTGCGTTAATAAGGTTTGCGGCAATGGCAGTTTTTTCATCGCATTGACCGCACCGCGCCACTCATAAATCTGCTGATGGGCGTCGCCTACATAAATCACTTGCCGTGGCTGCTGGGTCAAAATGCCCATCATCAAGGGATCGGCATCTTGCGCTTCATCAAATAAGATAAAATCTGCGGGAATACTGGGCTTCGATAATGCCCACAATTTAAGATAAATATCATGCCCGATACCGGCCGGATGGCGCGCATCAATTGACTGTAGCCAGCGCTGCTCAACGGCAGGGTAGAGTATTTCACGCAGCTGCTCGGCATCAGAATCATCGAGCCAACTTGGAAATTCAATATGCCTTGGCGCAGGATAGCTGGCGTGGGTACTACAAAAATTGCTCACCGCATCACTGACAAACCGCGACAAGCGCGCTGGCGTGAGGGTAATATATTTATTCATCCCATCCATTTGCCGACGGACTTGTACCGGTTGCAGACCCAAATCATCACCCAGACGTTTGGGTGAAAATCTTGGCAACGACAATTTTGCGGTGATATCACGTGGTACATGACGATAAGCCAGTGAGTGAAACGTCCGACAATCGACGTGACCGGGGAATTTTTGCCGCGCATCGTTGGCAATTGCTTTGTTAAAGGCTAAATATAAGCCGCGGCCACGCAGACGCTCACCGATTAATTTGAGCGTCGTCGTTTTCCCTGCGCCCGCATAAGCGACCACTTTAAATGACTTGTGATCCATCGCCATATTTAGCGCGTTCAGCTGCTCATCGGTGGGATCGCTCATATAAGCTGGCATAGATGCGGACATAATAAAGCTACCTAAAAACTAGAATGGGGACAAAAATAACGGGGGTAAAAAAAGCCACTGCATAGACAATGGCCGACTGGTCATGATGTTGATTGCAAAAAAATTGCAAGCGCACAGGACAATAATAAAAAAGTTAGTAGAAAATAAAGGTGGAAATAAGCAGGTTATATTAACAGATTAGCGCGTTGGCTGTTTTGCAATAAGTGTCTGATAAGTAGAGCTATTCTTTCTTCAATTCTATATCGTCTGCTGCATCAAGGCTGCGCTCTTCTTTGATTAAGATTTTCGCTAAAAATAATCCCAGCTCAAACAATAACCACATCGGAATCGCGAGCATCAACATCGATACGCCATCAGGCGGTGTAACGACCGCCGCAACGGCAAAACAGCCGACGATAATATAACGGCGTTTATCTTCTAAGCTCTGAATGGAGACGACACCCGCCAATATCAATAGTAAGGTGACCACTGGAATCTCAAACGTCAGCCCAAATACCATGAATAATTTGAGCGCAAAACTTAAATAACTGTCGATATCTGTCATCGGCAAGACGTTCTGCGGTGCAAACATGATAAAAAACTTAAGTACGCCTTTGAGTACAATAAAATAAGAGAAAGCCACGCCCGCATAAAATAAAAATATCGAGGACATCAGTACAGGAATGGCGACTTTTTTCTCTTTTTTATATAAACCGGGTGCGACAAACGACCAGATTTGATACAAAATATACGGCATCGCAAAAAATGCCGCGACAAATATGGTCAAGCGTATCGGTGCCATAAAGTTAGAGGTGATATCGGTCGCAATCATCGTCGAGTTGGCGGGCAACTGAGCAACCAATGGGTCAGATAAAAAATCATACAGCTCGCGTGAAAATCCGACCAAGGCTAAAAATATCACCAATACCGCGACGCATATCTTAATCAGATGCCGACGTAACTCAATCAAATGCTCGGTAATCGGCATATCGCCAAGTGAGCTTAAGATATCGCCAGAGTCCTCATTATTACTATCGACATTAATGTTATCGACAGTACTACTATTGACCTTACTGTTATCGACGTTCTCATTATCGGTATTACTCTCAAGGGTTTCTGTTGCAGCCTTAATATCTGCATCCATTATTTTTTCTTCGCGGCTTTTTTTACGTTTAAATAAGCCCACTAATCATTCTCCTGCTTATTAACAGAAGCCTGTTTGGGTAAAGGACTGTCCAAATGGTTGACAGGGCTGTTTAATAAAATATCGGCTTTATAATTGGGTAAATAGGGCGCTTGCGGCAGACGCCTTGCTTTATCATAAGCGCCAAGACGGAACCACATATTTTCCCACGGTTTGGTGCTGATATTTTGAATGTTGCTTTGAGTTGTTTGTGTAGTGATGTGTTGAGTGTCGCTATCATCATTACCTTGACTCTCTGAAAGTTCAGGCTCTTTTAACTTTTTATCTGACCCATCACTGTCATAGGCATAGTCAAATTCTTTTGGCGCCGCGGGCGAATTACCGCCTTTTTGAACATCGTTTTTATTATTGATATTATCCACTTTATCGGTTGTAGGCTGATGCGCTGCTTTTAGATGCTGATTCTGCGAGGATGAAAACTCTTGCATACTGCCGCGCATCTCTGCCATTTCACGGCGCATTTCTGCTTCCGTTTGGCGAATTTTGGCCAGCTCTTTTTGCATTTGCTGGCGCGTCTCAGCTAAGTCAAGCTCCGCTTCGATTTCAGACTGCAAGGTAGAAACCGTACGGCGAATTTTGGCATACCATTGTCCAGCAGTGCGCGCCGCTTGGGGCAGCTTTTCTGGCCCCAAGACGATTAAGGCAATGACGCCAAAAAGCAATAATTCAGAAAACCCAATATCAAACATAATGTTCCGATGTCACTGTCTAAATGCTATACATTATGCTTGTCATCAACCTTAGTGGTTGTTGGGCGCTCTTCAGGGTGTGCTTTGCCATCATGGTCGAGCACCACTTGCTTTTTGGCATGTTCAGTATTTTCGTCTTTGACGGCTTCTTTAAAACCTTTGACCGCGCCGCCCAAATCTTTACCGGCATTTCTTAGTTTGGAGGTGCCAAATACGACAACCACCACCACTAATAAAATCAGCCAATGCGTAATGGAAAAACTGCCCATAATGCTATCCTTATGTCTTGGTTTTCAGTCTTTATAGGAATACGTTGAGTGTATAGAATATTGCTGTCGTACACAAAATCTATCGACAGCTTATGCGAAGTAACACGTCACACTATTATAACCTGCCGTTATGACAAAAAGGTGAAAGCAACAATAATCAAACAGGGTAATGGCTAAGCTTAAAGAACGCTAGCGCGCCGCTTTTTCATCAATACCTGAGAGACCAAAGCGTCGACCTAATTCATTTAATACCGCCTCTGACTCGATATCGAACCAAGCCAAACCTACTAAGGTATGGAACCAGACATCAGCGACTTCATAGATAAGCTCATGACGCGCTTCGTCATATTGGGTTTTATCAGTGCTTTCATCGCAATTGGCAAAGTCTTTAGCAGCGATGATGCTCTCGGTACTTTCTTCACCGACTTTTTCTAATATTTTATTTAAACCCTTGGCGTATAAGCTGGCTACATACGAGCTGTCAGCATCCGCTTGTTTGCGCTCGGCCAATACTTTATCAAGCTGCTGCAAAATAGAATGAGTGGTAGCAAGGTTGTTATTTTGATGGGTGTTCGAATGGTCTATATCTTCCGCCGCCGCTTCATTAATTTCAGGCGTGGCTTTTGCAGCGGCGTTTGTCTGATAAATCTCTGCAGGATCTTTTAATACTTTATCGACTGTTTGCCATTCAGGTGTTTGCCCTGACAAATCCAAACGCTGATAAAAACAAGACTCGCGGCCGGTATGACAAGCAATACCACCGGCTTGAGTGACGCTAAGGACAATCACATCGGCGTCGCAATCTAGACGAATATCATGCACGCGCTGGGTATGCCCAGAAGATTCGCCTTTATGCCATAACTTGCCACGCGAACGCGAAAAGTACACCGCCGTCTGCGTTTGCGCGGTTAATTGTAAGGATTCGGCGTTCATCCACGCCATCATCAAAATACGCCCTGACACATAATCTTGTGCAATTGCAGGAATCAAACCATCAGCATTAAAATTTACGGCAGCAAGCCAAGCAGGTAAAGTCATCGTCTATCGTCTTATAAGTAGAAAGTAATTAGTAATACAAACTAATTAATAATAAAAAATAGGTTTTAATAAAAAGCACTCATCAATAAAAAGAAGCTTATGAAGTCATTTAGCCTATCTACCGTTTATGAGAGCGCTTTATCAGTGTTCACTCTCTACTTAAACACAGCTTAGGCTGACATTCAATATGTTAAAGCAGTAAATAAAGCACAATTATACCTGAGCGGAATTTTGATAAAATAATAATTGTAAATTAGACTCAGCTAACCTTAGTTTTATTAAGTTTATATAGCTTAGTTTCTATTTCTAAGCTTGTGTTTTAAGTGGCTAATGACCAAGGTTTAACTACTTAAAATAAGCGCCATGGTATTTGTGATTAGAAAGAACAACATACGCTAAACCGAGCTGAAACTTTCCTTGGCAAAACTGCGCATGATCTGTTAAAATGGCGCCTCCCACCTCGAGGCAAATAGAGGTTTAGTGCCTGTTTTTACAGCCACTATTCGTTATTGACTATTTGACGACCAGGTTCTATCAAAGACAAAGAGGCAAATCATCATGAAAGTTAAGATGAAAACCAGAAGCGGTGCAGCTAAACGCTTCAAAAAAACAGCGAACGGCTTTAAGCGTAAGCAAGCATTCAAAAGCCATATCTTGACCAAGAAATCAGCTAAGCGTATTCGCCAGTTGCGCGGTCTTAAGATGGTGGACAAGTCTGACGAAGCAGCAGTTCGTCGTATGTGCCCATACATCTAATAAGGCTATCGTCATTTATCTTTAATTAAGCGCTATTTAATAAATAGCGACTGAATTAAAAACATCTGACTTTGCAATCTGATAACGATGTCTATTATTCAACTATTTAATGACATCGTGATTCGTTTAATAATGATTAAAAATATCTTGGAGTAATTTATGGCCCGTGTAAAACGTGGTGTACAGGCAAATCGCCGTCACAAAAAAATCTTAAAGCGCGCAAAAGGCTACTACGGTGCCCGTTCACGTGTTTACCGCGTAGCGGTACAGGCAGTGACCAAAGCTGGTCAATATGCTTATCGTGACCGTCGCAACAAAAAACGTACTTTCCGTCGTCTTTGGATTGCACGTATCAATGCTGGTGCACGCTTAAACGGCTTAAGCTATAGCCGCTTTATCAATGGCATGAAAAAAGCTAACATTGCAATCGATCGTCGCGTACTTGCTGACATCGCTATGCATGATGCAGCGACTTTCACCGCCTTGGTTGAAAAAGCAAAAGCGGAATTGGCCTAAATATTAACCGTCCTTTAGGTATTCAGCTTTTTTGATTACTTGAATGGATAGGACTAATATTGATTAATAGTACGATATTAATAAAAGCTACCGCTGGTCGGTGGCTTTTTTTATATTAAATTATTTTATGGTCAGTTTATCACCGCTAAGCGGTAACCTGTTTTATCTGAACTTGCACTTCTTATTGTCTAAATATTCAAGCCATTCATATTACACGCCCTTAGTTTAAAATGAATGGGTAAATGGTTTGCAATATTTGGTCAAATCCCTACAATTACCTATCACTATAATTAATAGTCCGTTTAAATCAGGAAGAATGCGTCTTATGACTACCCCTGCTGCTACCACCGATTTGTCGGCGCTACCGACCTTATCCTCAGAACTGAGCGAGCTAACTGAAGCCCAGCTGATTGAGTTTGCCAGTGCCGCTGAAGCCTTAATCCTACAAGTCAATGATGTCCGCTTATTACAAGATTTGCGTGTGCAATTGACGGGTAAAAAGAGCCCCTTAACTGGCTGGTCAAAGCAGATGGGCAAACTGAGCAGCGATGATAAAAAAACTTACGGCGGCTGGTTACATCAAGTCCGTAGCCGTATTCAAGATGCATTGACCGCGCAGCAGCAGCAGCTAGAAGTGGCGGCATTAAATGCTAAGCTTGCAAGCGAAAGCATTGATATCACCTTGCCTGCTCGCGGTGGTCAAAAAGGTCATTTACATCCAGTGACGATGATTACCCAGCGTATGCAGCAGTATTTCATTCAAGCGGGTTTTAATGTCGCTACCGGCCCTGAAGTTGAGAGCGACTATTATAATTTTGAAGCCCTTAATATTCCCTCGCATCATCCAGCACGCGCGATGCACGATACTTTTTATTTTGATGCGCACTATTTATTACGTACGCATACCAGTCCGGTGCAAATTCGCACCATGGAAAAAAATGAGCCGCCGATTCGTATTATTTGCCCAGGTCGCGTCTATCGCAACGACTCAGACCAAACCCATTCGCCAATGTTCCATCAGTTAGAAGGGCTCATGGTTACCGAGTCGAGTACCTTTGCTGAGCTAAAAGGCTTGATTAGTGAGTTCTTAGAAGCGTTCTTTGCCAAAGAATTGACCGTTCGTTTCCGCCCGTCATTCTTCCCATTTACCGAGCCGTCAGCTGAAGTTGATATCCTCGATGATAATGGCAAATGGCTTGAGGTCATGGGCTGCGGTATGGTACATCCACAGGTGCTGACTAACTGCGGTATTGATAGCGATAAATACACCGGCTTTGCTTTTGGGATGGGTATTGAGCGCTTTGCGATGTTATATTACGGTATTGATGATTTGCGCTTGTTTTTCCAAAACGACGTACGCTTCTTAAAACAGTTTGGCTAGAGTGCTCTTTGTTTATATAAAAAGTGCTCCTTGTTAATATGACAGGTTAATTTGCCAACCTTTAATTCAAAATCTTTATTATAAAATTCTGATCCGAGATATTTATGAAAATTAGCGAACAGTGGCTACGTCAATGGGTAAATCCCAACAATAGCAGTGAGCAATTGGCCGAACAACTCACCATGGCAGGGCTTGAGATTGATGATCGCTTTGCGGTTGCCCGTGCCTTTAGTGGTGTGGTTGTTGGTGAAGTTATCAGTGTCGAGCAGCATCCAGATGCCGATAAACTGCGCGTTACGCAGGTTAATATTGGTGCATCTGAACCGTTACAAATCGTTTGCGGTGCACCCAATGTAACGGTCGGTATGAAAGCACCCGTTGCGACCGTTGGTGCCATTTTGCCTTCTGATAATGGTGCAGGTTTTGAAATTAACAACGGTAACCTACGCGGTGTCGACTCTAAAGGTATGCTTTGCGGCGCGTCTGAAATTGATTTAACCGATAGCATCGATGGTCTGCTTGAATTGCCAGCTGATGCACCGATTGGCATGGATATCCGTGAGTATTTAGGTTTAGACAATCAGATACTAGATATCTCTATCACCCCAAATCGCGGAGATTGCTTTAGCGTACGCGGTATCGCGCGCGAGATATCAGTGATTAACGATTTGCCGATGCAGCAGCCTGAGATTCCTGCCAATGTAGCAACTACTGATAACAGCGCAACGCCAGCGGTGACAGTAAGTGCGGTTGAGGCGTGCCCACGCTATCTTTTACAATCAATCAGTAATATTGATCGTAGCATCGACACCCCAAAGTGGATGCAAGATGCGCTCGTCCAGTCAGGATTACGCTCGCATAACTTTTTGGTTGATGTGACAAACTATGTGTTGATGGAATTGGGTCAGCCGCTACATGCGTTTGATGCCGATACCATTGTTGGTGATATCGTTGTACGTTTGGCAGAGCCTAGCGAGACCATTACCTTATTAAATGAGCAAACCATTACCTTAACCGGTGATGAATTGGTCATTGCTGATGATAAAGGCGCACTTGCGCTCGCGGGTATCATGGGCGGTCAACGCAGTAGTGTGACTGATAGCACCACCAATATCGTCTTAGAGAGCGCCTTCTTTAACCAGCTTGCTATTGCTGCACGTGCACGCCGTTTTGGTCTGCATACTGATGCCTCACAACGTTTCGAGCGTGGTGTCGATTTTGAATTGCCAGAGCTAGCACTGGCACGCGCTTGTGATTTGATTACTAGCGTTACTGGCGGTCAAGCCGGGCAAATAGTAAAAGTGGAAAACAGTGAGCATCTACCGGCACGTGCGCCTATTATGTTGCCACTCACTAAAGTACGTGATGTCATTGGTATTGAGATTGAACCAGCAGTGATGGTACGTATCTTGAATCAATTAGGCTTTGAGGTAGCGCAGCAAGCAGATAGCCTGATTTGCACGCCGCCATCGTATCGCTTTGATATGAGCATTAAAGAAGACCTCATCGAAGAAATTGCGCGTATTTACGGCTATGATAATATTCCAAGTGTCCTGCCGCATCTGCAAGTCAGCATGGATTATGACGATACCGCAGACTTAACGCATCAAATGAAGCTGGCACTGGTCGATAATGGCTATATGGAAGCGATTAGCTTTAGCTTTAGTGATGCAAAAATAGAAGCCCTGCTCGATGATAAAGCGCTAGGTGAAGTGTTGGCACTGGCCAATCCTATCTCTAGCGACTTAGCGGTAATGCGCCGTACTTTGCTGTCAAGCTTATTGCCTTGTGTGCAATATAACCTCAATCGTCAGCAGCCGCGCGTGCGATTCTTTGAAACCGGTCTCAGTTTTGTCGGTCAAAGTATTAGCGAGTTGGTACAAACGCCAAGTATTGCATTGGTCGCAGTCGGCGATGTTTGGGACGAGCAAGCGTATCAAAACCGGGCATTAGACTTTTATGATTTGAAGCATGATATTGAGCAGTTATTACCTGCGCAAGTAGATAATGCGCGTATCCGCTATGAGCGTAGTGAGCTAGCTTTCTTACATCCGGGTCAAAGTGCCAAACTCTATATCGATGATCAGTATGTCGGTTGGTTGGGTCAATTACATCCTAATACCGCTAAACAATTGGATTTGCCAGCTACATGGGTGGCCCAATTATCACTTGCGCCATTATTAACCCTTGTACGTGAACAGCATGCCATCACCACTCCAAGCAAATTCCCGCAAGTACGCCGTGATATTGCCATCTTAGTCGATAGCGATATTAGCTTACAGACGTTAGAGGCGACGATACGCGCGGCAGCCGGTGAGCTATTGACAGATATGTGGCTATTTGATGTGTATCAAGGTGATAAAGTGCCAGCGGGTCAACGCTCATTGGCTTTTGCGCTGATATGGCAAGACAGAACACAGACACTCTCTGATGAAGCGGTAAAGACAGCGACCGATAAGGTAGTGCAAGCCCTAACCGAACAGCACGCTGCTCAGTTGCGTGACAGCTAATATCTAATCCTAAAAATATAAAATCCTCCATAGCCTCCTCATAAGCGAGGCTATGGCGCTTTGCTATTGATGAAAAAGATTAGCTGATAGAAAGTTTTAGGCATAAATTAAGTTAAGTGGTTATTAATAAAGGATTTTATTGCAGACTTTATTAAAATGACGGCAAAAAACCTTTATAATAGCTAACATTAATCCTCATACCGCTAAACCATGATATTCGACATCACGACATAGCATAGGAGTCGTACTGTGAGCACCTTAACCAAATCTGACATGATTGAGCATTTGATGAGTCATCTTAACCTGACACGCCAAGAAGGCCGCTGTTTGGTGGAGAACTTTTTCGATGAATTGTCAGAGAGTTTAATTGATGGCAAAGAGGTCAAGCTTTCAGGCTTTGGCAACTTCGAGCTGAAAGATAAAAATAGCCGTCCCGGTCGTAATCCAAAGACAGGTGAGCCTGTTGCGGTGTCTGCGCGCCGTGTGGTTACCTTTAAAACCGGTCAAAAATTTCGTCAGCAGGTTGATGAACGTTTATTTGATGAGTAAGACTTGGTAATAAGTTACTCTGTTGAGCCAATAGCGATGATGAAAGTCATTCTATTGGCTTTTTAGATTTATCAAGCAAATGATTTACAAGATAGGGTAGTCAGTGTTATTTAGCGCCATAGCCTAACGCATTTTCTACCTAACCTTTGAAGCGCTAATAAAATCCTAAATAACAGACATAAAAAAAGAGAGCATAAGCTCTCTTTTTTTTACTACAGTATTTTTATTATGAAAAATAAAAATTACTGAGCTGGTTCTTCAACTACAACTTCGTCAGCTGCGTCTACTGCAGGAGTTTCGCTAGCTACGTCAACGCTAGTAGTAGTACCGTCTACAGGTACTTCAGCATCGATTTCGTCAGTAGCAGTAGCAGCTTGTGCATCAGCGATGTCAGCTTCAGCGTCAGCAACAGCAGCTTCTGCATCAGCAGGAACAGCTTCGCCTTCAGCAGCAGCTTGGTCTAACTGTTCAGAAGCATCTTGCACTTCTTCTTGTGCGTCAGATAAATCTTCAGCAGCGTTTTCTTTGTTGCTGTCACAGGCAGTAAGGCCCATAGTTGCAGTCATGATACCAGCTAGAGCAAGTAATTTTAAGTTCATAAGGTTTTCTCCGGGAAAATGAAATGATCAGTAGCAGCAAAAAAGGTTGAATATCCGAGATGTCTCAGAATTCAACTAGTATTAATCGCAGCTACTCAGCTTCCACGCATTCTATATGATTTCTTTCTGCATGGAAAGAGCTTGTACAATTAAGTAACAATAAAATTGTAAATAGGGGTTTACATGGTCTACTTAATATAACTTTTAATACAACAAGCCAAATTAATCGACGTATAATCAATGACATCAGTACGATTTAAGGGTTTCCCTATAAAAGGTTTTCTCTCATGACTAAGGTGCTAGTTTATACCCATTTATGGCCTATTGTCAGTACAATTATCATCAAATATAGCCATTGAATGATGAATATTAGCAGGGTATAAATAGCGGTAGTATTCGTAAAAGCTATCAATAAAAACCGTCTATAAAAGTAGTAAGAAACGAAGTCTTAGCAACAAAACAATAGCAGCATAAGAAGCGTTGTTTGACCTCGTTTTTTACGGTTAATGGCTAAATGAAAAATGAAAAGCCGCTAAATAAAATAGGCAATCAAGGGACTGAGCTTAAAATTATTAAATATCCATAACTATATAACAGGACTAACGACGATACGCATAGCGATGACTATGGTATTTTTTAGGAGAGATTTTATGAAATGGCAAGGCAGACGCGGCAGCTCTAATGTGCGCACAAGCAGTGGTGGCGGCAAGATGATCGGTGGCGGTATCGGCGGTATCATCATCGCCGGTATCTTATGGTTGGTGTTTGGGGTCAACCCAATGACTGCACTACAGACCGGTCAAGTGGTTGCAGGTGGTGGCAGCAATA
Organism: Psychrobacter sp. ANT_H3; assembly: GCF_027919975.1. Taxonomy (NCBI): domain Bacteria; kingdom Pseudomonadati; phylum Pseudomonadota; class Gammaproteobacteria; order Moraxellales; family Moraxellaceae; genus Psychrobacter; species Psychrobacter sp. ANT_H3. The sequence continues at coordinate 28,282 of NZ_JAQISM010000028.1, forward strand.
CCTCTACTGAGCCTGCGACCAGTGACGACCGTGATACAAGGTTTGTCAAAGTAGTCTTGGCGGATACGGAAGAAGTTTGGCATCAGATATTCAATGAGGCCGGCAGCACTTATAAAGAACCGTCCTTGATTCTATTTAATGGGCAAGTCAGCTCCGCTTGTGGCAGCGCCAGTGCAGCAACCGGACCTTTTTATTGCCCGGGTGATCAAACGGTTTATTTGGATACGTCGTTTTTTGTAGAGATGCGCCAAAACTTAGGTATTACAGGCGATGAGCAAGGCTCAGGTGATAGCGAAAACCAAGGTAAAGCCGGAGATTTTGCCCAAGCGTATGTGATCTCTCATGAGGTTGGTCATCATGTACAGACCTTGCTCGGTATTACCCAACAAGTAAATGAAGCCGGTCGTCAAGTTACGCGCGCACAGGCCAATAAGCTGTCGGTATTACAAGAGCTACAGGCGGATTGTTTTGCGGGCGTTTGGGCACAGCGTAATCAAGAGCGCGTGCAGTTTTTAGAAGCCGGTGATATCGATGAAGCCATCAATGCCGCCGGTCAAATCGGTGATGATCGCTTGGCGCGTGCCAGTGGTGGGGCAGTCGTACCTGATAATTTCACTCATGGTACCAGTCAACAGCGCGTTCAGTGGTTTACCCGTGGTTTAGAGAGTGGCAATATTCAATCTTGCGATACTTTTAGTGGGGCACTATAAGTAGTAGAGTATGATGAATAGTGAGGCATTATAAAAGTATTGCTTCATTCCTTCATTGCTTAATAAATAAACATAAAAAAGCCTGCAATTTAATTGCAGGCTTTTTATTTTGATAACTGTCTGTTGATAGCTATCTAAAATATATTATTTGGTTTGGTCGTAGATATAACCACCAGCGCCACCAAGAGCAGCACCCGCTAATGCACCACGTGCGATGTCTTTACTATCGCCTTTACTTCTGATTAGAGCACCAGCAGCAGCGCCTGCAGTAGCACCTCTTACGGTGTTGTTTGCGTTACCGTATGGGCCTGTATTACAACCAGTCATGATTAATGCTGAACTAGTAATGGCTGTCATTGCAAAAGTTTTAGCAAATTTCATATTATCACCTATTAAGTCGTCAAATTTAAAATACAATATACAGTTTAAAATACAATATGTATCTAGTGATGTTAGTACTACTTTGCATAGTAGCCCGTTTATGTCTATCGCGGCGTAGTAGAAACGCTAAGCTTTGCAAATAGCCTGTAAAGTATGTTGCTTCACTGTATCGTTGGTAGGGCTTTTGCTTGGAGTTATTGTATTTATAATGAAAGTCCGCTAACTGTTTCTAAGGATTATCTCCACAGCTCTATATTCTTTTTAAGTGGAATCGACTATATAGGGAAAAAGTCTTTAAATGAGCATTTAAAAAGCAAAAAAGACCACCCTAAGGCAGTCTTTATGTTTGCATATTCACTATCTAATCAATTTAATAAACAATAACTATTAATTAGTTTTGTGATTTACGTTTCATTTGCTCAAAGAACTCGTCGTTGGTTTTGGCTTCTTTTAGACGGTCTAGCAAGAACTCAGTGGCTTGCACGCCATCCATTGGTTGAAGCAGCTTACGTAAAATCCAAACCTTACGCAATTTATCTTCATCAAGCAGGCGCTCTTCGCGACGTGTGCCTGATTTTTTGATATTAATGGCTGGGAAGACGCGTTTTTCCGCCAAATCACGCTCAAGGGTAATCTCTTGGTTACCGGTTCCTTTGAACTCTTCAAAGATAACGCTGTCCATTTTACTACCCGTATCAATAAGTGCACTGGCAATAATGGTCAAGCTGCCGCCTTCTTCAACGTTACGCGCCGCACCAAAGAAGCGTTTTGGACGCTCAAGGGCATTGGCGTCTAGACCACCGGTCAATACTTTACCTGATGATGGAATCACGGTGTTATAGGCGCGGGCAAGACGGGTAATAGAATCCAGTAAAATGACCACGTCTTGTTTATGCTCAACCAAACGCTTGGCTTTTTCGATGACCATTTCAGCCACTTGGACGTGACGCTGTGGCGGCTCATCAAAGGTAGAAGCAACCACTTCACCGCGTACCGTACGCACCATCTCAGTGACTTCTTCTGGACGCTCATCAATCAAGAGCACGATTAAATAACACTCAGGGTTATTACGGGTAATTGACTGCGCAATGGTTTGTAACAGCATCGTTTTACCGGCTTTTGGCGGTGCAACGATAATCGAGCGCTGACCTTTACCAATTGGAGCAATCAGGTCAATGATACGACCGGTCAAATCTTCAGTCGTGCCATTACCAAGCTCGAGCTTTAATTGCTCAGTTGGGAATAGTGGCGTCAAGTTCTCAAAAATCAGCTTATGACGCGAGCGATCTGGCGTATCAAAGTTAATCTCACCGACTTTTAATAGCGCAAAATAACGCTCAGAGTCTTTTGGCGGACGAATGGTGCCCGCGATACTGTCGCCTGTTTTGAGGCTAAAGCGACGGATTTGACTTGGGCTGACATAGATATCGTCAGGACCTGCTAAATAAGAGCCTTCAGATGAGCGCAAAAAGCCAAAACCATCAGGAAGAACCTCAAGCACGCCGTCACCATAAATGGCTTCACCGTTACGGGCATGGGTTTTTAAAATCGCAAAGATAATGTCTTGTTTACGGCTACGCGCCATATTATCAAGACCCATTTCTTTGGCGATGGCCAATAGCTCAGCGATTGTTTTTTTCTTTAATTCAGTAAGATTCATAGATAGGTCATTAGCAGTTGATCAGATGAGAGATGCCATTATCAGCACAAATCAAGACATTGATTAAAACAACGGATATAGGGCGATAGCGGGTATATGCACAGCATTGGGGTTTATGTAGGTTGGATTTTACGTGCCAGCTTATGGACGCGTTGCCAGAAAGTCAGGCACGCTCATAAGAGGTAAAGATAAAGAAGTCTACATAAGAGTCTGCGTCAAAAACTCAATATCAGTAATTGTGTTTAGTCATTGCGTTCAGTAGTGGTGTTTTATAATGACGATTGTGTTTTTGTTGATAAACACGAGGAGAATAGCGACAAGACACTTAGGAAAATGGTTAGTTTTCTCTTGTCAGCAGACTATACGGGCTTCAAGCTGGCATTGTCAATAATTTTTGCCAAAAAATTCGCATAATCTCGTTTTTTGCTCAGAAAAGCAGCAAAAAAGCCATTATCTGCTGTAGACAATAGCTTTTTCGGTGTCGGCTTTTATATAAAAACCTTTTAGTAAACAATTACTAAAAACGATTATAGATGCTTATCTAGTACGGCTGCTAATGCGGCTTTTGGTTGTAGACCCATCACTGAATCGACTTTTTCGCCGTCTTTAAAGACAAACAGGGTAGGAATGTTACGAATACCAAAACGGCTGGCCGCTTGTGGGTTACTATCGACGTCGACTTTAACGATTTTAACTTTACCTTGGTACTCAGTCGCTAAATCTTCTAAAATAGGCGCAATGGCTTTACAAGGACCACACCAAGTTGCCCAAAAGTCTACTAGAACTGGTACGTCTGACTGTAGGACATCTTGGTCAAAGTTTGCATCGGTGGTGTTAACAATAAGGTCTGACATAGTTTTTCTCTCTTGTTTTATTATTTCTATTACCAGCCGTCTATATAAATATGAGGGTCATATTAAACAGATGAATGGCTAAAGAATGGTTAAGAAGGGGTTAAATTCTGCCATTATATTAACATGTTTGCTCAAAGTTGACAGATGCAGGCCGGTTAAATTGTTTAACAATTACTATTAGCACAATAAATCGAAACATAACGACACAGGTTATGTTTTATCTGTCACTTGCCATCGCTATCGTCATTTTTAACGCAAATCCAGTCGTCGCTTTGAATACTGGTCGAATACTGATTCAGTATTATTTTAACTGCTCACTCACCACCCATTTTGCTCAAAGTTAATTAGTATCGGTAATTTGTTTACATAGACCGTTTATGAATATCGAAACCTTATCAATATAGAACCCATTACTATAAGTAGCTAAATTTTATGCCTTTCACTGATGAAAAGATAGACGCCCTGAATGCTGAAGAAAATGCGTATCCACCGGAGTTTTTTCGAGAATTTGCGCAAGCCGTTACCGTTTATGAAGATGATGATATTTGGGTCGTCGATAAGCCTGCCGGATTGTTAAGCGTCGATGGTAAAACGCTCAAGGTGAGTTTGTTGGCACGGCTTGAGCGTGCCAATCCAGCGGTTAAGTTGATTCATCGCTTAGACATGGATACCTCAGGGCTGCTGATTTTTGCCAAAAATGCTGCCGCGCAGACCCATATTAGTAAGCAGTTTATTGAGCGGCTGCCGCAAAAAGGTTATCAAGCGCGTGTCTTTGGTCAGTGGCAAAGCGTCGGTGCCAAAGGTGAGATATCAGTGCCAGTACGTTATGAGCCTGCAACTAAGCCGCGTCATATCGTCGATGCCAACTGGCCAAAGCATGCATTAACGCTGTATGAGGTGCTGGCGCATGAAGAGTGCAACGGGCAAACCGTCACGCGCGTGCTATTAAAGCCCGTTACCGGTCGCAGTCATCAGCTGCGTGTACATATGGTGCACGTTGGACATGTGATGATTGGCGACCCGATTTATGCAGAAGGTACGGCATTAACGATTGCGCCACGGCTCAATTTACATGCCCAGCAATTACGCCTAAAACATCCCACACTTGGCGCTTGGATGGATTGGGAAAGTCCAAGCCCTTTTTAAGTCGTTCTCTTTTAAATAGATTTCTTTTAAATACACCATGTAAATTAAAACCCATCATGCAAAAACAAGGATTGTATTATGCTTGATATGACTGCCGCCAAACAGGCACTTAAAACGCGCTTTAAATCTAAATCTTCGCCAGCAGCCTTGAATACGCCCGTCGATTGTGAGGTGCTTATCATCGGCGCTGGGATTGCCGGTATCGGCATGGCCAGTCGATTGCAGCAGCAAAAGCACAAAGGGCTGTTTGGGCATAAAAGCCGAAGTCGCTTAAAACAGCTAGTAAAAAGAAAGCCGCAAAAAACTACCCAGCGCTTTGTGGTATTAGAAAAACGCGCGGATTTGGGCGGTACGTGGGATTTGTTTACTTATCCTGGTATTCGTTCAGACTCTGACGCCTTGACTTTTGGTTATAGCTTTCGTCCGTGGTTGGACCATCGAGTATTGGCAAAAGGCGGTGATATTAAAAACTATATTGCTGATACGGCGCGCGAGTTTGGTATCACTGAACATATCCGCTATCAGCATGAGGTGCAGCAGCTGTCTTGGTCAAGCCATAGTCAGAAGTGGACGGCAACGGTAAAAAATCTTGCAAGCGGTGAGGTATTTGCCTTAACGGCAAAGTTTGTCGTCGGTGCTACAGGCTATTATGATTATGAGCAAGGTTACAGGCCTCATTTTGATAAAGAAGAGGACTTTCAGGGTGCTATTGTCCATCCGCAGCATTGGCAAAATGTGAATTATGACGATAAAAAAGTGGTCATAATCGGTAGTGGTGCGACAGCGATGACGCTACTGCCCGCTATGGTCGATGAAGAAAGCGAGCAGTGCGCGCAGCACGTTACCATGCTACAACGGTCGCCGACCTATGTGGCAAGTGTACCGGGCGATGATTATGCGCTTGATTGGCTGGCAGGCAAGTTTTCGCCACTCTCGAAAACGCAAGCTTATAAGCTACTGCGCACGCGCAATGTGTTGATGCAACAAGGGACTTATCGAGCGGCTGTGTTTGCGCCCAAGGTGATGAAAGCATTATTAAAACGTGGCGTTAAAACCGAATTAAAAGGCAGCGGGGTTGATATTGCGCATTTTATGCCCGCTTATAATCCTTGGGATGAGCGGCTTTGTGCCGTGCCAGACAGTGATTTATTTATGGCGCTACATGGCAAACGAGCTGCCGTAGTGACCGATCAAATCAGCCACTTTACCAAGACTGGCATCATGCTTGACTCGGGCAAACACCTAGATGCTGATATCATCGTTACCGCAACGGGGTTAAAGCTGCAAATGCTTGGCGGCGCTAAAGTCTATGTCGATGGGCAAGCAATCGATATCGGCTCGCGCATGACTTATAAGGCGGTCATGATTGAAGGCGTGCCAAATATGGTGGCGCTATTTGGCTATACCAATGCGTCGTGGACACTAAAAATCGACTTGGCTTGTCAATATGTGCTGCGGCTGCTCAACCATATGCATAAGCATCGCTATCAAGTGGCAGTGCCGCAAGCAAAAACTGCGCATAGCGAGGCACATGCTCAGCCAGATACGGTGATGGGTGCGCTATCGGCAGGCTATGTGCAGCGCGCGCAACACGAGCTACCAAAACAAGGCGATATTTATCCTTGGCGGGTCACTAACAATTATCTGAGTGACCGCGTGATGCTCAAATACCGTAACATAAAAGACGATTGGTTACGCTTTAGTCGTTAAGCTTTATTAGGGCGTGTCCTCAATTCAATCGATGGACATCTAAATGGTCTAAAAATGGCTAAATTTTGCCAAACTTCGTCAAATAGCTGGGTAATATCCCGATATTAACTGCACTATTTTCCTTGTTTGGCTACAATTTATCTCATTTTTATCACCATTTTTAAAATGAGGACGCGCCCTAGTGATTGTCTTTTAATGCTTATCGATAAATTCTGAGACTTGCTTACTTAGGATTTGCCACAAGGTTTCTTGCGCGCTTTTACTGCCCCACGCGTTATGTGGACTAAATATCACCCGTGGATGGTCAGCAAGGGTCAATAAAGGGTCGTCTTTGACAATTGGCTCTTGCTCAAATACATCGGTGGCATAACCAATTATTTGCTCGTTATTAATCGCATTAGTTAGCGCTTGGCTATCGACAATACCGCCACGGGCGACATTCACAATCAGCGGCTGTTTAGCCATTTTTGCTAAAGTATCTGCATTAATAAGATGCTTGGTTTGCTCGTTTAATGGGCAATGTAAGCTCAGTACATCAGACTGCGCCAGTACGTCTTCAAACGCCGTATAATCCTCATTACGCGGCGTACGCCCTTGATGCTCTGCCCACAATACCGTCATCCCAAAAGCGCGGGCGATGTCGGTGACGCGTTTACCAATAGTGCCAACACCAATAATCCCCAGTGTCTTATCTTCCAAATCTATCAGTGGGATATCGAGCAAGCAGAAATTACCGTTATCTGCCCACGTACCGTCAGCAACTTTTTCATGATAATGGATGCCGGCACGCATGGCAGTTAGCATCAGCATAAAGGTATGCTCGGGCACGCTTTTGACCGCGTAACCCGCGACGTTATATAGCGCAATATTGTGCTTAGCACAGGCATCTTGATCGACGTTGTTCATACCAGTAGCAGTTAGCTGGATAAGCTTAAGCTTGGGCAGATTGGCTATGATGTCAGCATTGATTTGGACTTTATTGGTAAAAATAATGTCGGCATCTTGACAGCGCTCAATAATCAGCTCCTGAGGCGTATCGTCGTAAGTAATATAGTCGGTAACGCCAACGGGTGCTGGCAAGTCGACATTATCAGAAAAAGTACCTTTGTCTAAAAAAACCGCTTGCATGATGATTCCTTATCTCATTGTTATTTTAAATAGATGATATTTTAAATAGAGTACGTTTTAAATGGTCTTGCATTTTAAATAGGCTGACATAGTTATCCGCTTAATGTAGCACGTTGCAGTCTTTAGTCAAAAAGCGTGTCAAAAAGCGTGTCAAAAAGCACGTCAAAAAGCGTACAGCAAAAAACCTCTACTTCAATTTGAAATAGAGGTTTTATTTTTTGCGATAGGAATTTTTGTGCTTATGTCGTTTTTACGCTTATAAAGAGAAGCGCTTACGCAATTTGCCAATCAGACTACGTACGCGACTGCTTAAATCGATACGCACGTCGTTTTCAGGGTCATGCTCGACTTCATAGCGCTTAACCAATTCAGGACTGGCTTTCAGTTTTGTATGATGCTGAAAGGCACGGTTGACGCTAATCTCAAGTAAGCTGGCGCGCATTGGTTTTGGTAAGCAGCGATAGACCTGACCTTTATTAATCAAGTCAATTAACAAGCCTGCATCTTGGAATTCAGTTTGTACTAAAACCACCAAGTGCGGCGCATCTTGTTTTAAGGTAAAGATAATCGGCGCGATGTTCTCGCCGCTGACATTGATGTCGGTAATACAAACACCAATATCCTCATTCGCCAAATAATCATAAGCCTCTTCTAAGCCTTTAGCATGCAGGACTCTATAACTGTTAGAAAACTGCTTACGTATTTGCTCAATCAGATCGTTGGTTTCATCGATGACCAATAGCGTTTGCTTGTTGCCTGAGCTGTCAAATTGCTCAGCGTCTTCGTCTGGGTTGTAGGTCAAAGCGATTTCGGTGGCGCGACCGACGACGGCAAGCAGCTCTTCAGATTTACAAGGTTTGGTCAAATAACGATAAATCTCCCCATCGTTAATAGAGCCAATAATCGCGTTCAAATCAGCGTAACCGGTCAATAAGATACGCATGGTAGACGGCGATACTTCTTTGACTTCGCGCAAGATATCGACACCAACGCGCTCAGGCATACGCTGGTCACTGACCGCCACGTGTACGTGGTTGTTTTTGATATAGTCAATATACTCAGTCGGGTCCGTGGTGATAAAAACGTCATGCGTTTTACGAAACAGCAGTTTCATCGAACGTAAAATACGTTGTTCATCGTCAATGAACGCCAACTTCGGTTTTGCTTCAGACCCTAACGCGGCGCTAGGGGTTTCCATTTCCAATTCATTCATGATGGTATCCTTATGATGAATAATAGTGCTATAGCTTTATATAATCATTAAAATAGCAATTAAAATAAGACAGAACCTAGCGATTACGCTGCTAGGCTTTGTTCCGTTAAATCATTATCAATCGGTAGCGTTAAGGTAAAGGTGGTGCCAACGCCTTCGGTTGAGACCGCTTGAATGTCGCCATTATGCTGTTCCATAATCTGCTGACTGATGGCCATACCAAGACCCGTACCTTCGCCTGCGCCCTTAGTGGTAAAGAACGGCTCAAAAATTTGATTAAGCACGTCGGTGCTCATACCTTTGCCGTTGTCGCTGACATCGATATAGACATTGCTGTCATCAGAGCGCGTCCGCACTTCGATTTTGCCATCCAGTTTTTCTCCCATGGCTTGCGCGGCGTTATTGAGCAAGTTCACCAAGACTTGGTTAATCTGTGACGGCGAGCATTTAACCTCAGGCGTCGGCGCAAAATCAGTGACAATTTCTTGATGTCTGATAGAGTTACCAGCGATTTTCAATGAGGCTTCGATACATTCGCGCACATCGATAGTTTTCACTTTTGATTCATCAAGACGGGCAAAGTTACGTAGATTTAGGACCATCTCGGTAATTTGCTCAACGCCAAAGAGTGAGTCTTTAATCAGCTCTTTGAGCTCAGCGGACAGATCATCTTCTTGGATTTCATCAGACGCACGGACGATATCTGCCAATAGCTTGTCAATTTTGCCATCAGCAGCGGCATCAGTTTTAACGGCTTTTAACCCTTGTACCAGTTCAATCAGCTCTTCGTATTGCTCAGTCAACTGACCGATAATTTCAAGGTTATTTTGCACATAAGATAATGGTGTATTTACTTCATGGGCAACACCAGCAACCATTTGACCTAAAGTCGCCATTTTTTCTGAACGAATCAATTGCAGCTGTGAGTTTTTCAGCTCTTTTAGCGTATCTTGCAGCTCAGCGGTACGTTCTTCGACTTTAATCTCTAGCTGCTGGTTAATATTGGCAAGCTTACCTTCGTTAGATTGGATACGGTCTAGTAGGTCATTAATAGAGCCGTTCACCAGTCCAATCTCGTTGCGACCTTCAGCGAATTTAACCTCGCTCAGCTTATTGTATTGCTTGTCGTTAATCAGCTTTTCCGCTTGCGAGATTTTGTCAGTGGTTTCTTTTAGCGGTTTAAAGGCTAAGAAAGTCAACATAAAGTAAATCACACCCGCTGTGATTAATAGCGCCAAGGCAATCCAGTTAATCAAGTTTTCACTGAGATTATCGGCGATAGCGTTAATTTCAGCATCAGGCTGGACAACGATCAGCTTCCAATAAGTCTCAGGAATCTCAAACACATACGCTTGACTGCCGTTGTAGAAGTTGTCTTTAGTTAGCTCAAAGCTCTGCAATAAGCGACTATCCATCGCGTTTTGCTTGTTTTCGCTATTATTTAGATAAGCGGCATAGTTGACCAAATAATAACCTTTGGAATCACCTGTTTCTGCTTTATCAATCGTATTCAATACTTGCTGTACTTGCGGCGATACGCTAGCTGCAACGCGCTCGATAGTCTCGTTACGCTGAGCTTCCAAGAAGTTTAATACCGGATTCCAAGCAGGGTCAGAGTTGATAACTTGTTTGATATCAAGCGGCGTACCGGTTTTTTCATCAATATAGCTTAAGCGTTCAGGGTTAGATGAAGCGATAACTTTATCACTATTATCCAGCAATAGAATATAACCTGAGCCCGAGCTTTCGCTTAACTTCACGATGTTTTCTTGTAGCTGGTTTAGGGTAAAGTTAACGGTACTGGCGCCCCAGAACTGATTGTCACGCTCGATTGCAACACCGCAGCTCATTGCCAGCTCGCCTTTGGTTTGGCTGGCGCGGACATGGTTCCAGATACAGCTTTCAGGTTTGAGCAACTTTAAAACGCTAAACCAATCTTCTTGATAATAAGGATTGGCAGGATTTGGGTCGCTGAGTACCGCTTGATAATCGCCATTTTGACGTACCATCAAAAACGGATGGGTTGCAGCATTGACACCAAGTGCGCCTTTTTCAGGCCAAATGCCGCCACTACCTAATAAGTTATAATCACGCTTATCAAAGGCATTGGCGGTACTGGCTTGCAAAATCGCTTCTTGTGGTGGCAGCGTTTGCGCGCTTTGTTGCAGTAGCAGGGCACTGCGCATCACCCGATTGATATCGGCTGAGATACTATTGACTGCTGTATTACCACGCTCGGCGACCAGTTTTGCTGACTCAAGGCGAATTTTCTCATAGCCTTCTTTATCAACAACATAGACGACGACCGCCAGTACGACCGCAAAAGCGATAAATAGAATGGTCGTCACTTGGGTACTGACTTGGTTAAAAAAGCCAACTTTTTTGGAGGCACTCATGATGGGGTTTGTCCTTGGATGATAAGAAGCACAAAGAAGATTGTTAAAGGGATTAAAGGGATTAATGCGATATGACACTCAAAGTTATCATTACTCTCATAAAATATAATTATGTATAATATTATAAGTGATAACTAAATGGACTATAATAAGCACTACTATCTCTATAGCGTTTAGACAGCATCTATAACGACTATGAATCTATAATGACCATGAATCTATAATGACCATGAATCTATAATGACCATGAATCTATAAAAGTGGGATTAGATACCGTTAATGCTTAAATATAGATGATAGATAATAGGTACTTGGTAAACTTAGACAACGCAGACAGTCATTTTAATATGGCTCAGCTAAATATTGTAGAGCTTCAGTCAGAGGTAGTTAGCCAGAGACACTTATCCAGAGATGATTAATCAGAAACACTTAGCCAAATTAGCCGCATAGAGAAATAACTTATTGCATTTTTTAACAATACAGCAACAATTATATGATGGCAATATTTTTTGTTTACTTGCGAGTCGTTATCTTGTTGTTTTATAAGACCAACTTATGCTTGGCTTTGCGGCAATCTTGGTAAAATCTGCTCTTGAAAAGTCAACTTAACGCACTCATCTAGGCGCTAACGTTATATAATGGTCTGTTTTATCAATCGACCTAGCTTTTAAGTTGGGCATTGCTGATATCGCCAATGACCAGCAGCTTATTAATGACATTGAGCTATCAAGCCAGCAACGCTAGCTTGGCCAGTAAACGTAGCTTGCCTCATTAACTATCTATTTTCTTATCATCTGAGTACAAAAGACATCGCCTTATGACTATCTCTATCGCTTCATTGCACAGCACCGAATTTGCCGTTGGTCAACGTTATCTATCTGATACGGAGTCTGAGCTTGGCTTGGGGGTGGTCATCGATGTTGATGACCGCTGTGTACATATCTTATTTCCACAAAGTGAAGAGACCCGCGTCTATGCAAAAAACTCTGCGCCGTTATCGCGCGTGGTGTTCAAAGAAGGCGATAGCATTTCTGACCAAGCCGGTAAAACCTATACCGTAACCGCGGTCGAAGAAGTGATGGGCGTGCTCAAATACAGTGTCGATGAGCATGAAAAAGGCATTATGGAAACCCGTTTGGCGGCCAATATCACGCTTGCCAAGCCGCTTGAGCGTCTGCTTGCTGGTCGTATTGAACGTGGCGATTGGTATGAGCTGCGTCAAGATATCTTGCGTATGCAATCGGCGCTAGCGGGTCATCCGCTTAAAGGTCTAATGGGCGCGCGCGTCGATATTATTGAGCATCAGCTTTATATTGCCCATGAAGTTGGCAAACGTATCGCGCCGCGTGTCTTGCTTGCTGACGAAGTCGGTTTGGGTAAAACCATTGAAGCGGGTTTGATTATTCATCAGCAGCTATTGACTGGCAAAGCTGAGCGCGTATTAATCCTTGTACCAGACAGTTTGCAATATCAGTGGATGATTGAGCTGCGCCGCCGTTTTAATCTAAACTTTGCCTTATTTGATTTGGTACGTACGGCAGCGATTAAAGAGCACGACCCTGAGCAAAACGTCTTTGCTACTGAGCAATGTATTATTGCAGGTATGGATTTATTGCTCGACCATCCAGATTTGTATGACCAAGCGATGGAAGCCGGTTTTGATTTATTGGTCGTCGATGAGGCGCATCACCTGCATTGGGATGAAGCGCAAGGCGGCAATGATAAATATGACTTGATTGCTGACTTTGCTGAAGAAACACCGGGGGTGATGCTATTAACCGCCACGCCTGAGCAACTTGGCGCACAAAGTCACTTTGCCCGTCTGCGTTTATTAGACCCCGATCGTTTTGACGACTTGGATGAATTTATCGATGGTCAAGAAGCCTTTGCTGAAACCGCAGCGGTTGCTAGTGTCTTAATCGAAGATAAGCCGTTAAGTGATGGTCAAATTGCGGCGTTAAGTCATCTGCTTACTATTAGTATCGATGAATTAGCAAACATTAATGAAGATGAAAAACTGCGTACTTATGCGCTCAATGAACTCCTTGACCGTCATGGTACGGGACGTATTTTATTCCGTAATACCCGTGAAAGCGTCAAAGGCTTCTATGGGCGTAGCAGCCAGCCGTATCCATTGCCGCTACCTGAAGCATGGGTCGATAGCTATCAAACCAATGGTAAATTGCGCGAGCAGCTTTGGGGTGAAGAAAACCAACCTGACGGTAGCTGGCTAGAAGATGACCCACGTGTGCCGTGGTTGATTGATATCTTAAAGGGTGAGCTTAAGCATAAAAAAGTATTGCTGATTGCCCGTAGTGGGGCGACGGTTGAAAGCTTAGAAGCGGTATTGCGTCTGCATGCCGGTATTAAAACCGCCATTTTTACTGAGCAGATGACCTTGCTTGAGCGTGACCAAGCGGCGGCGTTTTTTGCTGATAGTGAAGGCGCACAGATATTATTATGTTCAGAGATTGGTTCAGAAGGTCGTAACTTCCAGTTTGCAAGCCAGCTGATATTGTGGGACCTGCCTGCTAATCCAGATACTTTAGAGCAGCGTATCGGTCGCCTAGACCGTATCGGGCAAACGCAGCAGATTATGCTGCACGTTCCTTATGTACAAGGTACGGCGCAAGAGCGTCTATATCGGTGGTATAACGACGCGCTAAATATGTTTAATCAGATTTCACCGACCGCCCAAAGCGTGCAAGAGCAGTATATCCAAGACCTAAAGCCGATGCTTGAAGGTGCGGATAACGACGCTAACCGCACCACTTTGCAAGATATCATTGATGACGCGCTACAAACGCGTTTGGATCTTGAGGCGCAGTTGCAAGCCGGTCGCGATCGTCTTTTAGAGTACAACTCATGCCGTCCGCGTGTTGCTGGTCGTATCGCTGATGCTATGCGTGATTTTGATGGGCATAATCTATTGCCGCAATTTATCGAGCGCTTTTTTGCTTCCGCCAATATCGACCACAATATCCAACGTGATGGTTCATGGGTGATTGCACCAATTGATAGCACTGAGATTAGCGATTATATCGACGGTCTGCCACTTGGCGATGAAGATGGTATGACCTTGACCTTTGAGCGTGAGCAAGCGCTGCAGCGTGAAGATATCGAATTTATCACTCACGAGCATCCATTGATGCGCGCGATTTATGAGCTGGCAAGTACCAGCACCTTTGGTAATACCACCGTTGCCATGCTAAAAAGTGCTGCCGTCCCGCAAGGTATGGTGTTGCTCGAGGTGAATTTCCGCGTCGAAGCGATTGCGCCAAGATTACTCAATTTACCTGCGACTTTAACCACACAAAATATCCGTGTCTTTATCAGTGAGCAGGGCAGTGATTTATCCGCCCGTATCAGCGCCGATATGATTATGCCGCATATTGAACGTTTGGATAAAAACCGCGCCCGCCAAGTGATTAAAGTACGTGGCGATGTGATTGAGCAGCGTTATTATGAAGCTGAAGACATTGCCCGCCAGCAGTTAGCGGAGATTGGTGAACAAGCCAGTGCGCGTTTTAGCCAGCAGTGGTCGCGTGAAATCAAACGCCTAAAGCATTTGCAAACCATCAATCCTAACGTCCGCCCAGAAGAGATTGAGCGCTTAGAGCAGCTAAAAGCCCAAGGCGAGCAAGCATTGGGTAATCTGTCTTTAGTACCAGACTCTATCCGTGTGCTCGTGGCCGTGAAACCATAAATTTGGCAAATATAAAAACGAGATGGCAGTAGGCACCTCGTTTTTTATTTATTAACACTATCCTAGATAGTTATTTTAGACTTAACATTGCGCGGTAACTGCCTAGTCAAAGCCGTTAATATTCGTTAAGATGATTGGCTTTTCGCTTTATAATGAGTTCTTAGCAATCGTTTTACTGGTCATTTATTGCGCGCTCTAAGCGTTATCTTGTAGTTTACTGCAAGCCATTTCATATTATTTTAAATTAAAACGCCGTATTGGCTTAAGCATATGGTATCGAGATCAATATCGTTAGGTGCTTATACCCAGATGCTTGGCGTTATTGATAAAAATAAGGAAACGTATCGTCATGTCTGATTATCCGCAACTGATAGATGAGCTGCTGGCTACTGTCGCGCTTATTGAAGTCAGCCCTGATGTTTTTGAAGGTAAAAGCCACGACTATGTTGGCAGTCGTATTTTTGGTGGGCAAGTGCTGGCGCAAGCGATTATGGCAGCGGCGCATACACTGGATAAAGACAAACCCTGTCATTCACTGCACGGCTATTTTTTGCGCGGTGGTGATATCAATCAGCCGGTTATTTATAAAGTACGCCGCCTGCGTGATGGCCGCAGCCTGTCTGCGCGTGAAGTAACGGCGATTCAATATAAAGAAGTACGCGGCAAAGCGCCTATTGAGCAAGTGATATTTTCGATGATTGCGTCGTTTTCACCGATGGAAGAGGGCTTAGAATATCAAGAGGATATGCCCGTTTATCCGCCGCCAGAGGATTTGCTTGCCGAGCAGGATTTAAAAGAAGAGTACGTCGGTAAAGTCCCAGATGCGCTTAAAGCGCGCTTTATGCGTCGTCGTCACGTCGAGATTAAGCCGGTCAAACCGCGTGACCCAATTCATCCAGAACCGATGAAACCTAAGCAAGCAAACTGGCTGCGTATTCGTGAATTGGGCAATCAACCCATAGCAATTCAGCAAGCACTATTGGCATTTTCATCCGACTTCTACCTAGTAGGTACGGGGCTGATGTCGCACGGTGTAAGCTTTATGACCAGTGGCTTACAAGCGGCGAGTATCGACCACTCGATGCATTTTCATCGTGAATTTGACTTAAATAATTGGCTGCTATACGACATGTGGAGTGATACCACATCCAATGCCATGGGTCTGAACCATGGGCAGTTTTGGCAAGATGGTCGATTGGTAGCAACGGTACAACAAGAAGGCTTGATGCGCTTACGTGTACCGAAGTCTTAAGTTCTGTCTTAAGTTTTTAGTGCTTTATAAATTAAAAAAGCGACTCATGATTTATTGTGAGTCGCTTTTTTTTATAAATGTTATTTAGTTGCATTCACTCATTATTCTAAAATCTTAACCATCGCGCGTGGTAATCCAAGCGTTGCCTGTGCATCATCAGCATTTAACCAGTTAATATTAATCTCTGCTGCTTGTAATGCTTGGGTTAAATCAGCCGTTTGCTCATTATTTAAAGTCAGTGATTGCGGCGTTAAATACCAATGGAAATGGGTTAATGAGTGTTTAATAGGCGCGTCATCAAGTAAGGTTTTATTAATTGATGCTACTTCTAGTTTATTCTTGTCTAACCATTCATTGATAATTTGCTCAGCGACGGTAAATTCTGTTTCATAGACCTTCTCATTACTAGCTACTTCTAAAGATTGCTCAACAGTCGCTTCTTTTATTTTCTTATCTATATTCTTGTCGGTATTTTTAACAGCAGCTTTGCCGCTAATTTTTTCTACAAATTCTAGCGGTAAACTCCACAACCCGCCCCAAATGCCGTTATCAGGGCGCTGTAGCCATAAGATATTGCCATCTACATCTTTAATCAGTAACGCATTACTAAACTTACTGGGTTTGGGCTGCTTTTTTGCTTTGACTGGATAATCGGTTTCGCGACCTTGCGCGTGCGCTAAGCAATCATCTTGTAGCGGACATAATAGGCAAGCAGGTTTACTACGAGTGCATAAAGTTGCGCCCATATCCATCATCGCTTGCGCAAATAATCCTGAGTTTTCTCTAGGCGTTAGACGTTCTGCCAATGCCCACAGCTCTTTAGTGGTGGCAGATTTAGTGATATCGCCATCGATTGCCGCCCAGCGTGTCAGGACGCGTTTGACGTTGCCGTCACATATGACACCATAGCGATGTAGCCCCATTGCCATAATTGCGCCAGCGGTCGACGGGCCAACGCCAGATATCGCCTCCCAACCGGCTAAGGTTTGCGGAAAGTCGCCCGTCTCATTAATTACTTCGACCAATTGCTTCGCGCCTTTATGTAAATTACGCGCGCGCGCATAGTAGCCAAGACCTGCCCAATGCTCCGCCACCATATCCCATTCTGCTGCGGCTAAATCCTGCACCGTCGGAAAGCTATCCATAAAACGGGCAAAGTAGGGCAGCACTGTCGTTACTTGCGTTTGCTGTAGCATGACTTCTGATAGCCAAACGATATAAGGATTGGGCGTATGGGTTTGGTGCTGTTGCCAAGGTAAGTCGTGGCGTCCATTAATTGCAAACCAGTCGAGAAGGCGTGGGGCGAGGGAGTCGAGAGAGGTTGATGATTGAGAAAATTGAGTAGGCAAGAGTATTCCTTGTAAATTGAACAGGGATATATGAATTTGAGATTAAGAACGTTTATGGGGTGTAATACGATTGATACAAGACAACAGCGGGTGAGCTTCGTTTTCAATATCAGAAGATGAAATTATAATTGATCGTTTTGTTTGCCAAGTAAAGTTTGAGTAAATCTGCAGATAAGTTAAAGGTAAATAATAAAATATAGCAGGTGCGCTAGGCGCACCCTAAGCGAACTTCAAATATACTTATAGAGAATATTCTACCTACTTCCGATTCTTCCGCGTTTTTAAACGGCGCAAACGTTTCTCTTCTTCTTTAGCGATTCTTTTCTCTTCTGCAGCGATGCGTTGTTCGGCGACGACCAGCTCTTCAGCTTCCGTCATTGCAGGCGTCTCGAGCGTAATGTCGCCAAGCTTGCCACTACGTAACTCGTTAATCAGAATCTCAGACATGCGGTAAGTATCGACTTGATTGCCCGCGCGTACACAACCGCGATTACGTCCAGCTATTTCAAAAAACTCCCAATCGGTCTTGGGTAATTCTTCGATTTTATATCGAGTTTTTAGTAGCTCAGGATAGGCTGTCAGCAAATACTCAGCGGTATAACTGGCCACATCAGCGAAGTCAAAAGCGGTATCACGAATACCGCCAGTCGCTGCTAGACGATAGCCAGAATTTTCGTTTTCAACCTTTGGCCATAGCATACCGGGGGTATCATAGAGCATAATGTCATCGTCAAGCTTAATCAGCTGCTGCGACTTAGTGACGGCAGGCTCGTCGCCGGTTCTTGCCACGGCGCGGCCTGCTAAGGTATTAATCAAGGTCGATTTACCAACGTTTGGAATACCCATAATCATGGCTTTGATTTGGCGACCGGTGCCGACTTTATTGGGCACCATTTTTTTACATAGCGCAATGATACGCTTGACGTCATCGGCTTTATTATTGTCGCACGCGATAGCTTTAACGCCATCTTGTTGCTCAAGATATTCCATCCACGCTTTGGTCAATTCAGGATCAGCAAGGTCGGCTTTATTTAAAATTTTGATGACCGGTTTTTCGCCGCGTAATGCCGCGACCATTGGGTTTTCGCTACTATAAGGAATACGCGCGTCAATCACTTCAATGACGACGTCCATCTGCGGCATGATTTCTTTGATTTCGTTACGGGCCTTGTTCATATGCCCAGGGAACCACTGAATACTTGCTCTCTTATCCATCTGCTTTTATAACCTTTTATAAAAAATGCTAAAAGTAAGACACTCTTTGCTTACTCTTTAATGGCGTCCAGTTTACTACACAACCAGCGCTATCACCCAACGTTATCAAGTTATCACGTTACAATTTCATGTAACGCTCAGAGCAGACTATCCTGCAGACTCGTCTGTTAAATCCTCGCGCGCTGGTGGTAATGGTGCTAAATAACCAATGACTAATATTAAGCTACCCGCGCCAAGGAAGGAAATCACCCGCCAAATTGCCTCGGTCTGTGATAAATCGACAATTACCAGTTTTAGCACGACAACGCCCAACAGTCCAATGCCCATAAACCATAGTGTTCGCTGTCCATAGCGGCTGGCGATAATAGTGGCGACCAAAGCAATGAGCGTCCATAAAATGGTCAATCCCGTCTGTACCTGCTCGCTATTCCAAGCGCCCCCTATAACGTCGTATAAACTGCCAGTCCATAAAGGCGTACCGATAAATGCATGCAGCGTTCTAACCAACATACTAGAGCCTATCCAAAGGCCAATCAGTGCTAAGATAATTAATAGCATATCGTTTTTAGGAATGGCGCTTAATAGGTTTCTCGATTTCATGCCATGTGGCTGACGGAGCAAATAAACACCCAAGCTGTAAAAAACCACCAGCCATAACGTCACATCATATAAGTTAAATAGGGGGAAATAGGGTAGCTGCCAAATGACGCCATCGTCAGTAAAGTTGGTAAAAATGGCCCAGCCTAAGGTAATAGGTACAAATATTTTGGCACTGTCTAACAGTGCCTGATGCCAATCAAACCAATAAGGTACAAGCGCTGAATTAGCTGCTTTTGATTGCTTATCATTGTACTGAACCATAGCATGACGCTGTGTCCACCATAATCCAGCCAGCATAAAGGCAACCGGAACTAAAATAGTCATGACGCCTTTTGAATCGGGCAAGCCATAATGCATGGCTTCTGCCAACAGGATAATTCCAGCACCAAGCCAGCTCGCGCTATCAAAACTTTTTAATTCCGCTTCTTTATGCCATGTTTTTAACCACAATTGCCCAACGACCAACCAGCCTATGAGTAGCGCGATAAATATCGGCCAACGAAAGGTTGTCCATTGATAATTAAATTCATATTTTTGCGGCAGTTGAAACAGTAACATGGCATAAAATAGCAGCAGCAAGCCATGGCTAAACTGCCTAATCTCACGCCACGAATGATAATGATTAATTGCTTGATAAATAACTAGGCTGGTTATCATCGCCAACCCTAGCAGTGCCGTTATTGCTAATTGCCAGCTGGTAAGCCATTGGTCAAAATCGATGACCAATACATACAGCAGCCAAACCATTGCGATAAAGGTCAAAAAACGACTCAAAACCGGACTGCGCCACATCAGGTTAAACGCCATACTTTGGCTATTGATACTGGTAAGCCATTGCTGAGCGGCTTGGCTACTGATACCTAGCGACTGAGCGACATTTGCTGTTATGTCGGTGATTGAAGATGGTAAATCAGACGTCATATGCTGCTGTGAAACGGCATTTAGACTGTCATCTAAAACGGCAGGCGAGTTACTGGCGCGTAAGATAAACATCGTTGCTAGATAGCTAAGAGCTGAAATCGTCAATGCCAGCGTTGGATAATCTTTGATCGTAAAGACCACGTTTATCATCAGCATGGCGATACTGAGTAGCTGTAATAACAATCCAAACAATACTGACCATGCACGTAGCGAGCGCCGTCCAAACCATACCAGCGCCAGCCCTTGTACCGACCAGCCAAAGGCAATCCATTCAGCATCGAATGCCAGTGGGATGACCAACGCTAAAAAGCCAAACCCTAACGCTAGCATGCCCTCAGTAATTAAGGCATAACGCTGACTACGCTGGACAAACACCCAGCCAATGCCCAAATAAATTGCCGCTAAAACAGCACTGGTAATGGTTAACGCGTTAGGAACAGCGTCTAACAGCGCAGCAAATAAACCAAAGGCTAGTATCGGTACGGAAAACAGTAAACCGGTATCAATAGGAAATACATAGCTATTGTTTCCTAGATGAACCTTATCCATGTGGTTGACGTTGCTTGTACTATTAAAAGTATCTACGGTATCGGCAATATCTATATCAGCAAAACTTGCTTCATTAAGCGTGTTATAAGCGATAATTTGTTGCGCGTAGCGAATGACGACAAATAAATATAGTAGTACATGCAGCGCGACTAGTAATACCAATGACCAGCGCTGCGCCTCAATAACAGCACTTAAGTTTTCAGTCACACCCCAATAATAGGCTAGTCCAAAAGTAACCATCACGCCGAGTAGATTGAGCATTTTCCAAGTGCGGTAATGGGCGATAATGGCAATGGTAACGTTTAATAATAAGTAATAACTAAATAAAGCCACCAAATTACCAATATCGCTACTGGTCAAAATAGGGGCAAAGAAGCCGCCAGAAAGCGCTAACAATGCCAACGGTAAGGCATTTTGACGCACAGCTAAGCCAATGGTGATGGCTGACAAGATACCAAGTCCCATAAAGCTCGGCACACTTGAGAGCACGTGATAGACGCTATAGGCAAAAAAAGTGGTTAAATAAGCAATCGCTAAACCTGCTCCTTGCAGGGTAATACCATAAGCAAAACGGTTTTTTGCTAATTTTAATCCCAGCGCCGCAAGTCCTAAGCCAATAATACCAATGCCAATGAGCTTCACGGTAATAGGGATTTCGATATAATCGCTTAATAAGCGTAGCAATAACACCACGCCGACGAGCAATACCAATACCCCAACGCGCACCACTAAATTACCGCCAAAAAACCAATTTTGTATAGAGTGAATCAGTGAGGTGACGATAGGCAAGGAGCGTTCGTCTGGCTCTATGGTTGCGGTGGTGTTTTGTGGGATTTTCGATTGTGGCGGTGAGGGCGATTGTGGTGACTTTGATAATATCGGCAGCTCTGGAGGTGTTGTTTCTAAATGCTGATTTTTTGTAGATTCGACATTAGGAATAAAAGTAGCATCGGGAATGAGAACAGCGGAGGTAGCCAATTCTGCTGCTGGCTGTGTTAATGAGTCTACTGATTCAGACCGGCTCTCTTGAGTAGGATGTATATACGCAGCGTGCGAGGGCTTTGCTGTATTCACGCTATCTGCAAGCTGCTCAAGCTCAGCTTGTAGCGCCGTCATATCATGGCGCAACTGCTCAATTTGCCGATTAATCTTGGTATATAGCACCACAACCACGATTAATAGAACAATAAAAGCCAGCCAACCCAACGGGCTCATTAATAGATATAGCATCCTCGTCACTCAATCCACTTGATAATAAAGCGATAATGACGCGATTTAATCAGAAGTACAAGATAAGTCATAAACATAAAATCGATTAGATAAATAAAAAGGGCCGCTTAATAGATAAGCGGCCCTTTTTTAACTACCTTTTATAAGGCGTTTTTTGCAGAGATTTATGCCAAGTTGCTTTTCATAAACTCAAGCATATTCTCCCAGCTTTGCTTAGCCGCGGCTTCATTATAGCCAAGGTCGACACCATTTTTGGCAGCGCGTTCATCAGCATGCGGATTGGTAAAGCCATGCTTAGCGTTATCATAGACATCGATAGTGTAGTCGACATCGGCAGCATCTAACTCTGATTTCAGACCTTCGATGGCATCCATCGACACCATTGAATCATCACGGCCATGAGCGACCAACACTTTAGCTTTAAAGTTTTTGTCTGCTGGCTGTTTTGCTGATGGGTTGCCATGGAAGGTGGCGACTGCTTTTAATGGCATGCCTTCACGCGCCATATCGAGGACGACTTTACCGCCAAAGCAAAACCCAATCGCTGCCAAGTTATCGCGATTAACGGCCAATTGGTCACCAAAATCATTGAGGATTAAACGACAGCGATCCATCAGCATGTCTTGATCTTCAAGTACTTGTGTCATCCACATGTTTGCCATGGCCGCATCAGTGGTCAGTTTGCCTTCACCGTAAACGTCCATCGCCACGGCAGCATAGCCTGCTTCTGCCAAACGCTCAACCACCGATTTTGGGTGATCGACCACGCCCCACCATTCTGGCGCGACCAAAATCCCAGCTACCGGATTATCATCTGAGGCCGATTCTGGCAGCGCCACATAGCTGATCAGTTGGACGTTATTTTCAGTGGTACTGATTAATTCAAAGGTCTTAATTGACATATTATTGTCCTTTTTTATGTTATGAGTGTTGTTCTATAAATATGAATAATGCGTATGCTAGCGCAATCCTTTTGCTTACTCGTACTACCTTAACGCCCAAGTTGAGCAAAAACAGCTATAATACTGTAACGCTCTTTATCAAAATGTCTCTTTATAAAAAATCGACTACAACGCTATGACTATCAACTTGTTAAATCAATCTTCTGCCAACTTAGATTCTGATTCAGCCTCGCAGAACAAAGCTGATTCAAATACAGGAATAAGCTCAGGGCTAAAGCCAATCGTGAGCCTATTTCCCGCTAGCAATACTAGCAGCGACAATGCCAATGACGAGGACAGCGACAATAAATCGACTGAAACATTGCGCCCGCAGTTTTGGTCACGTTTTGCGCTGTCAGAATTAAACCATAGCGAATGGGAAGCCTTGTGTGATGGCTGCGGCAGTTGCTGTCTCATTAAGTATATCGACGATGAGCACGTTAGCGACGATGACAATAGTCATGAAGCAGAAATGGTCGAATATACCGATGTGACTTGCCAGCTGATGGATTGTGCGACGGGCTATTGTCAGCACTATGACACGCGCCAAGAACATGTGCCCGATTGTATTCAACTGACTATGGAGAATTTGCCGCAGATGATGTGGCTACCGTCGCACTGCGCTTATAAGCGCTTGTATAAAGGACAAGGTTTGCCAAGTTGGCATTTGTTATTAACCCAAGATGCGGTGGCAACCCAGCAGCAAATGCGCGCTGCCAATGTTGGCGTAGCAGGGCGCTGTGTTTCCGAGATTGGTATGTCTGATGAAGAGATGGAAACGCGGGTGGTAAATTGGGTTAATCCTTAGCATCAGCCGCTAATTTAGCACTTGCTTCGGCATCCGTTTGCGAATCAGCTAATGGCGGCACAGGGATACCTTGCCGAATTTGCTCAGAGAACTGGCGGCTGTTTTCGCGACTGTTAATGTCAGATTCTAAGTTAGCCTGATTATCAAAGCCGCGAACCTTGGCGTTGATATGGGTACGCTCGTACCAAGTATCCATTGACCAAGGCTGACCGTCTTTTTCAGGATTGGCGTCGAGCATGCCGACATCGTATAAATAGTTTGGCAGCCAACCAGATACCCAAATCCGGTAATCCCATGGCAGACGGTCACCACTGACAATACGCGCCATATAAAAAATGATATTGGTACAGTTGCTAATCAAGGTGTTATACCAAGCTGGCTTGGCATTCAATTCATCGGCGGCGGTTAAGTAAGATTCAAATAATGACTTGACCTCATGCTGCTGTAGATTGCTGACCGGAAACAAATAAACTTGTTCGCCACGCGCATTGGTACGCGTGTAAATAATATCGCGCTCCTCTGCGGCAATCAGGCTTAATTCAAAACGTCTAAAAAACCCTGCCAATGCCGAAAACGATTCGCCATTTTCTTTACGAATCTCAAATGAGAAGGCAAGCGGTCTATCATTTTCGAAGCGGAAACTGACCAAGGTATGAGCAATCAGCGGTCCCATCCAATAGGAGTTGGTGACATCGACGCCAGATAATTTAGACATATCAATGGTGCGTGTGTCCCAATGTTCGGTCGCTTCCTGATCCGTATGCCAATCAAAGTTACGTACATTGGTGAAAGTAACCAAATTAGGATTATTGCCATCACGCTCATACGTGACTCGCTCACTGACTTCAGGCATCCAATCGCGATCTTGCTCAGGCTCAATAGAGAAAAACCAGCCAAGACCGACAAACCAAATAGCGGCATATAACCCCATTAGCCATTTGCTTGCTGATTTTTTATTTGTGTTTGTGCTTGTTTTTGCCTTAGTAATTGATTGACTAGTCGCTTGCTGGTTATTCAATTGTTTAGCAGTTTTTGGCCAATAACGGCTACTAAGCAAGGCTATCAGTACGCCGACAATCACGATAGTTGCCAACCACGTGATAAGCGCGCGCATCCCAAACTGATACCAAAGCGCCATCAATAGCCAAATAGCGGATAGCAGCAGGGTAGTAACGATCAAAAACTGCACAAGGTAATATCGCCATGTCCGCTTTTGCTGGCGACCATGAGCGGCGCCATTCTCTGAGCGATGGCTATTTGAGATGGGCGTGAGCAGGCGAGAGAAAAACGCGCGTAGGGACATAGTGTTTGTTATTGATAAATAAAGGCTTTGACCATAGCAAAGTTTATAACACACTGACAATACAATTTGAGTGAATTTGTCGTTGAATGTCAGCAAGCCTTGCGATAAAGTGAGACACATTAAGCTGGTCTATTTATATTTATTATTTAATCATCTAATGATAAATGGCCGGTTTTATTTATTACTTTAATCCCCATCTACATTTTTTATGATTTTACATGACATTCACAATTGCTATTAACTCATTCTATTAACTAAAGAGGTTAAATCACATCACCATGTCTGACGACACTCCCAGCCCGAGTAGTTGGTCGATGCGCGGCTTAAAACGCTGGCTATCGACCGCCCCCGAAACCCGTGATGAACTGATTCGTTTGGTACAGGACTCGCGTCAATTCTTAGAGCCTGATACCGTCGATATGCTAGAAGGCGTGCTCGACCTGCCTGCGACCCAAGTTCGCGAAATTATGACCCCGCGCCCGCAAGTGGTTGGGCTGCATGAAAGTACCAGTCTTGCTGAAGTAATGGACATCATTCTTGAGACCACGCACTCGCGCTATCCGGTATTTGATAGCCAAGACGACGACGCTGTTATCGGTATTTTATTGGCAAAAGATTTGATTCCTATCCTCGTGCATATGGTGCGCGACCAAGAAGACAAAATCGACAGCAAACGTCTTAGAGACCTTGTCCGTCAGCCACTCTATATCAGTGAAACCGCGCGTTCTGATACTTTGTTACGCTCATTGCAGCGTACCCAAGTGCATATGGCGATTGTCGTCGATGAGTTTGGTAACTTTGGCGGTGTGGTAACCATGGAAGACTTACTTGAGGAAATCGTTGGTGATATCGTCGATGAGCATGATGATTTCGATGAAGACAGTGATATCAATAATATTGTTGCCGACCCTGAAAAGCCAAATACCTGGCGCGTGCAAGCGTCGACGGTGATTGAAGACTGTAATGATGAGCTAGGTAGTCACTTCGATGATACCGATGTCGATACCATGGGCGGTTTGGTCATGCAGGCGCTCGGTTACGTTGGTGATTTGGAAGGTGAAAGCGTGGTTATCGATGATTGGCAAATCACCATTACCGATGTCGAAGGGCGCTTTATTCAGAATTTAGAGCTGACTAAAATCAATGCTGACCAGCAAATACTGATAGGTAGCCATTAATTTATTATTCAGCTTTTTATGACTGAGTTTTTTATGACTGAGCTTTTTATTATTAAGCTTTTCATAACGGCCTAGCAAGTTTATCAGTAACGTTGTAACTTGATGTCTTTATAGCTATAAAAAACACGATTGCGGTCGTGTTTTTTTTTGCTTTTAAAAGCCGTGTTTTGCAACGCAAATTTACCCATTGAGTGGTACAGACTGGTATCATGGGCAGGTTTGATTTTTGAGTAATGTCTTTATCGTTATATAGAGGGCTATCAAGTAAGCGTTGAATGCGCCACTGATTGAATCCCTCAAAGTTAACATTTAAGTTTTATAAGTTTTAAATTACTGAATAATAAGGTTTTGGATAACTGCTATGCGTCTGTCTACTGTTGATTTGCAAAAATGCCTGAACCCCGATAAGCCAAAGGGCTTACCTATGGTGCTGACTATATTGATTGCGTTGCTGGCAGGGGCAGTGTTTATCTTTGCGCTCGCGCCGTATGGCTTTTGGCCAGTCGCCTTGGTATCACCTGCTATTTTATACGCGTTACTGATGCCGCAGATGAGCGGTAAGCGAGCGTTTGTCATTGGTCAGGCTTATGGCACGGGACTTTGGTGTGTGGGAGCATTTTGGCTCTATACCTCTATCCATGTTTATGGCGATACACCCGTCTGGTTGGCGCTGATTATGATTGCGCTAATGGGTTTGGGCATGGGATTATTTCATGGCTTTTTGGCGTTAATTTTTAATCGGGTAGTCGGCAAGCAACCGTTATCATTTGCGGCGCTTTGGGTACTACAAGAGTGGATGAAAACCTGGCTATTTACGGGTTTCCCGTGGTTATTTGTCGGTTATGCCTTTACTGAGCAGTATTGGCTATCGTCATTAGCGCCCGTTGCCGGCGTGTTTGCTGTCTCTTTCGTTGCGGTATTATTGGCGGCAAGTTTGGTCGAGCTGCTGCGTCGTCGCGGCGGTTATATGATTCCTGCCAGCGCGTTGTTGGTTGTCAGCTGCGCATTATGGTTAATAAATCCACAATGGACGAAGCCAAAAGGCACGCCTGATTTATCGGTGTCATTAATCCAAGGCAATATCCCGCAAGATTTAAAATGGCTGACCGAATATCAGATAGAAACGCTAAAAATCTATGCAAATCTGACGCGTACCGAGTGGGGGCGTGACATTGTTTTATGGCCTGAATCGTCGATTCCGATGTTTCAGACTGATGCGGTTGGTTTTATCACCGAAATGGTAAAAATGGCCAAAGAAACCAATACCACTTGGGTGACCGGCATTCCTTATAAAGATGAAGCGGCTTTTGATGCCAAAACTGACAAATATCCACCGTTTTATAATAGCGTGATTGCGTTAGGTGCGGAAGCAGAAGGGCTGTATAAAAAACAGCGCTTAGTACCGTTTGGCGAATATATTCCGTTTGAAGGCATGTTAGATATTCTGCCTAATCTGGCGGGTAGCCAAGAGATTTTAAGCTACAGTCGCGGTAGTGACAATCAATCGCCGCTGCGGGTTCGTGGACATAACTTGGGCGCGGCGGTATGCTACGAGGTTGCTTATCCTGATACCACCCGTAAAAACGCCATCAATACTGACTTTTTATTGACCATCTCAAACGATGCGTGGTTTGGCACTTCAGCAGGTCCACTGCAGCATCTGCAAATGGTACAAATGCGCGCGTTAGAAAATGGCCGTTGGTTTATGCGCGCGACCAATACGGGGGTTACCGCTATTATCGACCATAAAGGTCGTATCGTTGAGCGCGCCCCGCAGTTTGAGCGCACGGTATTACGCGGTGATATTCAAGCCCGTGTTGGTAATACGCCGTTTATGAATTTTGGTAATTATCCTATTTTAATCCTTATTGCGCTTCTATTATTATTAAGCTATCTTGGCAAGCGTGCGACCCCGCGGACGCGTTTGGTTGCCTAGGTTGCCATTTAGTAATTTGATACGTTAAGCATGGCAATATAGAGCGGATTTCACTTTTTTTATGAATAAAACCTTTAAATAGTTAAGGGTTTTCACAAATCAGTATAAATTGCGATATAATAGCCCAATATTTTAAATATTCTGTGCAAGGTGGATAAGGTATGTCAGAAGATATCGTTAATAACAACCCCAAGAAAGAGTTCCTATATGCTTTAGGCGGTGTTGCCTTATTTTTAGGTATCGTCTTATTGATTGGCATTTCTGGTTTCTTGCGTCCAGCGGGTGAGCATATCACTCCTGAGACCATTGAAGCGTCAGCCGCCGAGGAAGCAGAAGCAACTGCTGCTCCGGAAGAAGCTGCGACTGCTGAAACAGCGGCTGCGCCTGCAGCAGAGACTGATGCAGCAGCAACGAGCGATACTGCAGCGGATGCTAACGCAACGCCAGCTACTGATGCCGACAGTGCAGTGGTTAGCGCTGAAGCTGGTACAGCCACGGCTGAAGGTACGGTTAATCAAGCAGCGGTTGCTGATGCTGACGTGACAGCCGAGCAAGCCGATGCTGATTTGGATGCTGGCACGACTGAAAAAGCTGCGACAGCAGAGTAATTTTTATTTAGATAGCTGCTGCTTCAATTTTTAGACCTAGCAATAGAGTTTGTCATAGCCCTATCTCTTATAATATTGCTTCTAATGTCTCTGATATTGATTAATTAAAACGGTCATGGCGATTGTTTTATTTGTACAGCTAACAACAAACCCGCCCTTAGCGAATTGAGGGCGGGTTTTTTTGTGGGTACTTGTGTAATTATTAAACCTTTTTTTCTTTACTTGGTTCTAGGCAAGTGAAACAATAATGCGCC
Organism: Psychrobacter sp. ANT_H3; assembly: GCF_027919975.1. NCBI lineage: Bacteria > Pseudomonadati > Pseudomonadota > Gammaproteobacteria > Moraxellales > Moraxellaceae > Psychrobacter > Psychrobacter sp. ANT_H3. The sequence goes on from NZ_JAQISM010000028.1 coordinate 57,330, forward strand.
TATGTGACCGCCTAGCAGAATAATTAGAAGTTTGGTCATCATTACAGTGGTTTTTAAAGGAATAGATTTATGAGCACAGACTCACAATCGAACGTTAGTGCTGCTGAATTAGAAGCATTAGATAATGGCTTTATGGGGCATCCTAAACCCTTAAGCTCGTTATTTTTCACCGAGATGTGGGAGCGTTTTTCTTATTATAGTATTCGTCCATTATTAGTACTCTTTATGGTGGCGACGGTTGGCAGTGGTGGTTTCGGTTTTGATGAAGCAACGGCTTCTGCCATCTATGGTATTTTCGCCGGTTCATTATATTTGGCGGCAGTACCGGGCGGCTGGTTGGCGGATAACTGGCTTGGTCAGGAGCGGGCGCTGTGGTGGGGCAGTATCATCATTGCGCTTGGGCATTTATGTATTGCGTTGTCAGCTATGTTTGGCATGGTGCTATTCTTTGTCGGTTTGATGTTTATTGTCATTGGGTCAGGGTTGTTTAAGACCTGTATTACGGTCATGGTTGGGGCGTTATATCCCGAAACGGACAATCGCCGTGACGCAGGATTTACGCTGTTTTATATGGGCATCAATATCGGTGCGCTATTGGCAGCGCTGATTGTTGGGGTGTTTAGAGAAAAAGGCATGTGGCATGCAGGCTTTGGCGTCGGTGGTATTGGTATGCTGGCTTCGTTACTGATTTACCGTTTTTCAGCCAGAAAGACATTAAATCGTTATGCGCGTGCCAAAAACATCACCGCTGATTGGGAGCATGCAAATGACCGCTTCCAAAATATAGGGCGCTGGGTACTAGGCGTTGCGGCTATTTTTGTGGTATTGATTGTGCTCATTAGCACCGGTTTGATGCCATTTAATCCGATATTGGTCGCAGAGTACATGACCTATACCATCGCAGCTGTGGTGCTGCTATATTTTGCGGTGATGTTTATGTCATCACGGTTGAGCTCCTCTGATAAAAAACGCTTACTGGTCTGTCTGTTATTGATTATTGGTTCAACCTTGTTTTGGTCAAGTTTTGATCAGCAGCCAACCTCGTTTAACTTATTTGCTGACCGTTATACGGATTTAGAGGTCATGGGTTTTCATATCCCAAGTATCTGGTTTCAGTCGCTCAATCCGTTATTTATTTTATTATTAGCGCCCATTATCAGTATTTTGTGGGTGAAGCTCGGTGCTAAAGGTCTTGAGCCTAATAGCATGGTAAAATTTGCGCTTGGTATGTTGTTAGCCGCGGCAGGTTTTGGGCTGATGATTATGGCCTCAAAAAGTATCTTGGTCGCTCCCGGTGCTTTGGCGTCACCACTGTGGTTGGTTGGCAGTTTGTTTTTACTGACGCTAGGTGAGCTGGCGCTAAGCCCTGTTGGTATGTCGTCAATGACACGCTTGGCACCTGAAGGGATGCAAGGTCAAATCATGGGGCTGTTTTTTGCTTCTATTGCGATGGGTAACTTGGTCGCCGCCTTCTTTGGTAGCCATGTCACCGCTGATAAAATCGAAGGCTTACCGGATTTATTCTCTATTATGACCATGTTCTTGGTAGTGACCGCGCTGATTTTATTAGCATTGTCAAAACCGATGAGCAATATGATTAAAAACAGCAGTAATATCAGAATGTAGACAATGAACGTAAACAAGCGGCCAATATAAGCACAATAGTATTAGCGCTATTTATAGCACTCTTTATAGCCGTCATTTGATAGGTGATAAAAATACAGAAGCTACTAAACAGTGGCTTCTTTTATTTTGAGTTATCGGTCATTTTTACGATTCGTTCATGATTCCTTTACGATTCTTTCGCGATTAAATGGGTATTGCTGTTAAAGGCATTTATAAGTCAGTTATCATCCCCATATCGTTATATGCGCTAGGTTGTATCTGTAGCAAACTTAATAAACGCCCACTTAATTAACCGCTAATAATCAGCTGATGATGTCAGTTTATAATAACAATATATCGAGAACCTATCGATTCTGCGGCGCTGTATTGCGGTGAGTTTTTTCTACTTATGCAGCGTTTTATGCAGCGTTTTAAACAGCATGGTGCTCGTGCTTTTATACTAATTTTTTATATACAATAAGGGACGTTATGTCTACTCAAGAAGCCACTCCAAAAACTGAAATTCAACAACGTATTACCAGCTTGCGTGCTGCTATTGCGGCGCAAGACCTGACCGCGATTATCGTGCCGTCAGCAGATCCACATTTATCTGAGTACTTGCCTGAGTATTGGCAAGCGCGTTTATGGTTATCAGGGTTTACCGGTTCAGTCGGTACACTGGTCGTTACCGCTGATTTTGCTGGATTATGGACAGATAGCCGCTATTGGGTACACGCCGCTCATCAATTAGCAGGCACCGGTATCACTTTAGAGAAGCTGGCACCCGGTCAGCCAAACCATATCGATTGGCTCGCTGCGCACTTGGCCGAGGGCGATAGCGTGGCCGTCGATGGTAATGTGCTGTCTATCGCTGAGCAAGACAGATTGCTTGATGCTTTTGATGCCAATGATATTACCTTAATCACTGAACGCGATGTATTGACAGATATATGGAGCGATCGTCCAGCGCTACCATCGGCACAACTATACCAACACGATGAGCAATTTGTTGCGCAGTCTGCGACCTCAAAACTTGCCGCCGTGCGCGCAGGTATGGCGGATGCAGGCGCAACCCATCATTTGCTTTCAAGCTTAGATGATATCGCTTGGTTGACCAACTTACGCGGCGCTGATGTTGATTATAACCCTGTATTTTTGGCGCATATGCTGATTGATGCGGATAAAGCGACCTTGTTTATTGATAATAATAAAGTCAGCTCTGACATTGAAAAAGCTCTAAAAGATAGCGGTATCACGCTTGCTGATTATGAAGCAGTGCAAGAAGCATTGGCTACATTAACGCCAGAAGATTTGCTGCTGCTAGACCCAAGTAAAGTGGCAGTCGGTACGCTATCAAAAATGGCGGACGATGTTGGCTTTATCGAGCAAATGGCACCAAGTACTTTGCTTAAATCAGTTAAATCTGACTCAGATATTGATCATGTACGTGAAGCGATGCGTCAAGATGGCGCGGCATTAAGTGAGTTTTTCGCTACATTTGAGCAGCGTCTAGCAGCCGGTGAACGTTTAAGTGAGCTTGATGTCGATAGTATGCTCATCGAAGCACGCAGCCAGCAGCCGCATTACGTATCGCCAAGCTTTCCAACGATTGCAGGTTTTAATGAAAATGGCGCATTGCCGCATTACCGCGCGACGCCAGAAAAATTCAGCTACCTTGATGTTAATGAAGGCGAGGGCGGTTTGTTGCTGATTGACTCAGGCGCCCAGTATCAAAACGGCACCACCGATATCACCCGTGTGGTCGGTATTGGCAAAGTAAGTTCTGAGCATAAACGTGACTTTACCACCGTGCTAAAAGCCCATATTGCGTTGGCAAAAGCACACTTCCCTGATGGTATTGCTTCGCCACTCATCGATGCGATTTGCCGTGCACCATTATGGCAGGCACAAATGGATTATGGTCATGGTACCGGACATGGTGTTGGTTACTTCTTAAACGTTCATGAAGGCCCACAAGTCATTGCTTATAGTGCCAGTACGCCAAAAGAGCGCGCCATGAAAGTAGGTATGATATCCAGTAATGAGCCAGGTTTATACCGTGAAGGCAAGTGGGGTATTCGTATCGAAAACTTAGTCGTCAATATGCCAGTGGCGAGTCCGACTGAGACTGAGTTTGGCAAATTCTTAAACTTTGAGACCATCACTTATTGCCCAATCGATACGCGTTTGATTGAGCCTGCACTACTAACCCAAGTAGAGATTGATTGGTTGAATAATTATCATAGCCAAGTTTATGCCGAGCTAAAAGACCGCGTTGACGGTGCGGCACTTGAATGGTTAACCGAGCGTACAAAAGCTATCTAAAATAAAAGCTTATATTCTCGAATTTAAAACAAAAAAAGCCCCGTAAATTTACGGGGCTTTTACCATTTTAGAGATTCACTGCTAGAGATTTATGAACGGACAGCTGCATTTAGTTCTTTTGCGATTCTTTATTCGTTTCTACTTTATCTTCACTTAAATTTTGAGTCATCTCCGCCCGTAACCAAGATTTTAAGTTTTCAGACATCAACATCATTTGTTCACTAAGATAATCATCAATTTGCATTTCAAGCTCACGGATTAGCTCTTGATGGGTGGTATTTAGCTTTGCATCTTTTAATGCCAGCTTGATGGCGGCGCTGGCTTTATCATTGATTGTTTTAATGCTGCTATCTTCTTTAATGCGCTTATCATTAGCAATATGGCTATCGCTAATTGCATTGCCGCTAATCGTATTGGCATGCTCGCTGACAGTTTTGTTTTCAGAGCTAGCGTTAGAGTTGTTATTAACATCAGTTTTTACGGCATTTGATGGTTCAGTAGGCTGAGCTTTAGCAGCATTGCTATCAGCGCTATTATCAACCTTATCAACATTATCTACGCTTGGCGCTGTGACCTTGCTAGTGTCATTAGCATGAGTGATAGCAGTTTTAGCATCAAGATTGTTCTTATCTGAACTGTTTTTATCCGCTGCTAATGGCTCATTTTTCTGTGGTGCTTGTTGCGCCGCTTCTGCTTCTTCACGCAGTCGGGTTTCTTCTTCTATCTTAGCCTCTGCTTTACGCTTGGCTTCTTCTGCCGCTTGTATTTTTTGTTGTTCTTCTAGCCGTTCTTTTTCAGCAGTAGCACGCGCTTGGGCTTGTTTGTCCGCGATGGCTTTGGCGATGGCTTGCTCGGCGTCATGATTCTCATAAAGATTGTCAAGATGCGCGTCTAAGTCATGGGTGCTAAAAACAAAGCTCTCAAATGGTGTCTCTGTTTGCAGTAAGGTGGTGATGTCTTTTAGCTCTTGGGTGATTGCCGCGCGTATAGGCTCAGGTGCACACGTCCAGCGTTGATAAAACTGATGGGAAAATGAATAGCTTGACATGGTATCTTCCATAAATGTTCCAAAAATTACCCCTTATCATACGCAAGTACGATAAGGGGCTGCAAGTGGACAAACGTAGTAAATCTGACACCAAGGTTACAACGGCGACTATCAAAAGCTTTTTGGCGCTGTTTCTGGTATTTCTTTTAGCTTTAGGGTTGCACCGGCCAACGGGCAAATATCAATGAGCCGTTAGTGCCGCCAAAGCCAAAGCTGTTAGACACCGCATATTGTAAGTTCTCAACTTTGCGTGATTGATTGGCAACATAATCAAGATTACAGTTGTCTTCGACATTGTCTAAATTGATGGTTGGCGGTACATGCTGATGCTGTAGGGCAAGGACGGTAAATATCGCCTCAACACCACCAGCGGCACCCAATAAATGACCAGTCATGGATTTGGTAGAGCTGACTAAAATGCTGTCTTTCACTGGCGCAAAGACGGTTTCAATCGCAATAGATTCAGCGACATCACCAGCAGGAGTGCTTGTCCCATGGGCGTTGACGTAGCCAACTGCGGCAGGCTCGATACCGGCATCGTTTAAGGCATTGCGCATGGCTCGTGCCGCACCGCTACCATCTTCTGGGGGTGCGGTAATGTGGCTGGCATCATCACTCATACCAAAGCCAACCAGTTCAGCCAATATCGTTGCTCCGCGCGCTTTAGCATGGGCAAGGCTTTCAAGGACGACGACACCAGCGCCATCTCCAAGCACAAAACCATCACGGTCTTTATCAAAAGGACGTGAGGCTTTGGTTGGCTCGTCATTACGAGTTGAGAGGGCATGCATCGCCCCAAAACCTGATATACCAAGTGGGCTTGAGCCTTTTTCACTACCACCTGCTAGCATCACATCGACATCACCATACGCAATCAAGCGTGCGGCAATCCCTATCGCATGGGTCGCGGTGGTACAAGCAGTCGAGGTCGCAAGGTTTGGACCTTTTAAAGTATGTTTAATCGCAACCAAACCTGCTGCCATATTGACGATAGAGCCAGGAATGATAAAAGGTGACACTTTCAGCGCGCCTTTTTCACGCAGGGTATCGCGACTGTTTTCAATGGTTTGGATGCCACCAATGCCTGACCCTAAAATCACCCCAAAGCGCTCTTGGTCGACATTCTGCACAGGCGCATCAGCAGCGCTGACTTCATCGATAAAGCCGGCATTTTTCAATGCCATGGCAGACGCCGCAACGGCATAATGCATAAATTCATCATAGCGGCGTGCGTCTTTGGCATTCATATATTGCTTGGCATCGAAGTCTTTGACCACACCGGCAATTCGCGCCCGATAGTCTGTTGCATCAAAATGGGTAATTGGCGCGATACCGCTCTCGCCATTAAGCAGGCTTGCCCATGAGCTTTCGACATCTAATCCCAAAGGCGTCACCGCGCCCATACCGGTGACCACCACGCGCATATCGTCAGAACGCTCGTAGTGCGGTGGTTTCTGTCTTGGCTTATATGCTTGTTTGGCAGCAATATCCACGGGAGTATTATTCATCGTTTGCTCGGTAAGTGAGTCGGTCGGTAAACTGCTATGCTGGCTCATGCGCTATATCCTGTACTTACGGTCCTAAGAGGATGTTATTTCAAAAGCCATTATAAAACACATAAGTGTACGTATGTAAACTAAAATTTGACCAATCAGGCAAAACAAACCTGACCCAGTACAACGCCTTTACTTGCGCCAGTTACGGCTGGCAAGTTACCAGTTTCGCCCATTAGGGTTTGGCGTGCCAGCCATGCAAAGGCGACGGCTTCGACCCAAGCGGGATTCAGTCCTAAGCTGGCAGTGGTTTCTACGCTGCAATGGGGCAGATGTGCTTGTAAGCGAGTCATTAAATAGTCATTTAACGCACCGCCACCGCAGACGTAAACCGAGCTATTTTCTTTTGCATCAATAAACATATTGATTTGCATACTGGCACTCATGGCGGTCAATTCAGTAAGCGTTGCCTGTACATCGGCTGATGAATAGCGAATATGAGCAGATGCTTGGTCAAATTTTTGCAGCTCACTTTGTAGCCATGCTAAGTTAAAGTCTTCACGCCCTGTGCTTTTCGGATAGGTTCGCGCAAAAAATGGATGTTCTATCAGCTGGTTAAGTAGCGGCTCAACGACTTGTCCTGACTGCGCCCATGCGCCACCAGCATCGTAACCTTTATCAGTATGCAAAGCTGTCCACGCATCTAATAATAAATTGGCAGGGCCGGTATCATAGCCAATAACCGGGCTCTCATCGGTTGGCAATACCGTGATATTAGCAATACCGCCCAAATTTAATAACACCCGTGTGCTATCAGGGGTGGCAAATAAAGCTTGGTGAAAGGCAGGAACCAAAGGCGCACCTTGACCACCGACGGCCATATCGCGACGGCGGAAATCACTGACCACGCTAATACCAGTACGCTCAGCGATGATATTGGCATCGAGCAATTGCAAGCTAAAGCCCATTTGTGGACGATGACGCACGGTTTGACCGTGACAGCCAATTGCCAGCACCGACTCTACATCGGTATTGGACTGCTGCAATAAATTATTGACCACGTCGCTGGCAAATTCAGCATATTCTTTACTAGCCCAGCCGAACCAGTCTAACTCGCTGCTTGGTTCACCCACCGTTGGTACTAATTCTTGCACACCATTAGGCTGACATAAAGCCAATAACACTTCACGCAGGCGCGGTGGGAAGTCCTGACTACGAGTGGCTAATAGTCGCATGGGTTGTTGAGTGTTTTCTTCACCACCGAATTGACAAAGCACGGCGTCCATACCATCTAAGCTGGTGCCAGACATCATGCCAATATATAAGCCATCATCGAAGTTTTCAAACACTGTTTGCTCAAGCGCATCGGTCAAGGTGGCATAATTTAAGTCGTCAATATGCGCTAAGCTATTTTCTAGACCATTATCCAAAGTGTTATCTAAATTATTATCATAATTTATAGTCGAATGAGTATTATCATTAGTATCAGCAATCGATGCAGGGTTGGTCATGGCAATTTACCTTAAAAAACGCTAGTATATCTGTCAAATTCTAACATCTTTTACCGGCTACGAAACTTTAATACTATTCCCAAAAATCAGAGTAGTGATAAACGAGTGCAAGTACTACATTTAATAGATAGTAGACTCAACGAGTTTGACGCTGCTAACCCTATTTTTGTGCTTGGTATAAATAGCCTAAACGCTTTACCTTTTTAATAAAGACAATAAAGAGAGCATCATGACCACCCAAACTTATACCCTAGAAGAACAACTTACCTTAATCCAACGCGGTACACAAGAAATCCTATCTGAAGAGGATTTGGTTAAGAAGTTAAAACTGAATCGCCCGCTACGTATCAAAGCAGGCTTTGATCCCACCGCGCCTGACCTACATTTAGGTCATACCGTATTGATTAATAAGCTGAAGCATTTTCAAGATTTGGGTCATGAGATTTACTTTTTAATCGGCGATTATACCGCCAAGATTGGTGACCCTTCTGGCAAAAACAGCACGCGTCCGCCCTTGACCGATGAGCAAATCAAAGTCAACGCGCAGACTTATGCTGAGCAAGTCTTTAAGATTTTGGATAAAGAAAAAACCAAGATTGTCTTTAACTCTGAATGGTTCAAAGACATGTCAGCGGGCGATATGATTCAGCTTTCTAGCCAGTTGACCGTTTCACGTATGCTTGAGCGCGATGATTTCTCTAAACGCTACGCGGCGCAAACGCCAATTGCTATCCATGAGTTTTTATACCCATTGGTGCAAGGTTATGACTCTATCGCGCTAAAAGCCGACGTCGAGCTTGGCGGTACTGACCAAACCTTTAACATCCTAATGGGACGCACCCTACAAGGTCGTTACGGTCAAGAGCCACAAGTTTGTATCACCGTGCCAATCTTAGAAGGACTAGACGGCGTCAATAAAATGTCTAAGTCACTTGGCAACTATGTCGGCATTTACGATGCGCCGGGCACCATGTACCAAAAACTGCTGTCGATGCCAGATACTTTAATCCGTCGCTACTTTGAATTTTTAAGCTTTAAGCCGATGGAAGAAGTTGAGGCGTTAATGGCAGAGATGGAAAACGGTCGCAACCCACAAGAAATCAAACGTATTCTTGCTGAAGAATTAATCGAGCGTTTCCATGATGCCGATGCGGCTGCTAATGCGCATAAATCAGCGGGTAACGTACTTGCTGATGGCGAATTGCCAGTCGATTTACCAGAAGTGACGTTAGAGTTAGAAGGGCAGGACGCATTATTTATCACGCAGATATTAAACCAAGCAGAGCTTGCCAAAAATAGCTCATCGGCTAAAGATATGATTAAACGTGGCGCGGTAAAAGTAGATGGCGAAGTCGTCGATGCAGGCTTTAGCTTAACTTCTGGTCAGACAGTCGTTATCCAAGCAGGTAAAAAGGCGTATGCGAAAGTGACGGTAGCTTAATAAGTGACTGGGACAAGCTATTGGTATTAAAAATAAGGTCGACATTGATTGTCGGCCTTACTTATTTTGCGATATGAATATACTTCGGCAGTATGTGATTCGTACATTTATAATAAAATTTAGGATTTGAAAATGAACCAAGCCATTCCCCAAGGCATCTACCGCCATTATAAAGGCAGCCTTTACCAAGTATTGCATACCGCTCAGCATTCAGAAACCGAAGAAGCCTTAGTCGTTTACCGCTGCCTATACGGTGAGTATGGCGTGTGGGTACGACCATTAGCGATGTTTACTGAAACTGTTAAAGTTGATGGTAAGCAAGTAGCTAGATTTGAGTTGGTTAAAGTATTAGCTGATTGATATCTCAAAATGTTCAAAGTTTATTGCCCAAATAAAAAGCGACCCGTTAAGGTCGCTTTTTTATATAAATGAACAACTAATTCTGCAAAAACCCTTTTAATACTTTATAAAACCCAACAGGTTCATCCATTGGTATCGCATGACCTGAGCGCGGCAACACCACTTCAGTTGCATTAGGTAGCATTTGGGTGATTTTTTGCTGCCATTTAGCATCATATAGCTTTGAGCGCCCGCCAATCAGATTGACCACTGGAATGGTGACCCGCTCTAAAGCGCCGCGAAAGTCATAGGGCAATGTCAAATAAGCTTGTAAGCAGCGCATCTTATGATGCCAAATACTATGATCATAAAGCGCAAGTTTGGGGTCGTTTTTATAGGTCATCACTTGTATAAAGGCTTTTGAGCGCGTGCGATTAACGGATAATAGAGAAAACAGCCGTTCGACATCCGTTGCACGGCGTTTCAGGGCAAAAGGCAGATGGGTAAAGCTTTCGACGTCAGCATAAGGCAAAGTCTTATCAATTACCTCATGAAAGATATCGAATACTTCTTGCTGGCGCGTGCCAAACAAGCCACCTTGCCAGTCGGACTGGTTATGGATAGCAGGACTTTGGTCGATATTTAAATAGCGGCTGACTCTTGCGCTGCCATAGCGCTCAAAATACGCCCACATCACTTGCGCGCCCATCGAAATAGCGGCAACAGGTAAGGATTCTATATTGCGCGCCAAACAAATTTGCTCAATGACGATACTGATATCATCGGCATACTGGCGCACAAAATCGAACTGGGTCAGCTTGATGTCTTTTGCCGCGCCAAATCCTCGTAAATGCGGCAGATAAAATGCATATTTGCCAAGCAAAGGAAAAATAAATGGCAAAAATTCACGTGTATCCATGCCATAAGCGTGTAGCAGCAGCACAGGTTTGCCATTGCCTATGACAGATACGGGTAGTAATGTACCGGCAGTCAAAGCGATATCAATCGTTTTCAACTGGTAGTTAGCAGGTAAGTTGATTAAATTTTTCTTCATAAGGCAGTATACCTTGTTTTCATTAAACGGTTTTATAAAGCCGGTTTAGCCGAAATGCTTTATTGTGGAATTATTTATGCCACTAATGAAGGACTACTATATTAAAATAGGTAACTGACCATAGCATAAAATTTGTTAAGTGTTGAAAGCAGTTGAGCGGTAAAAGTAGCGACTTGTTATAGACTTTGACCAATCGAATCAAACGTCAGCAAGTAAAATATAAGGCTATTAAGGTATGACCAAGTCAACTTTACCATTGCTTGATAGCAGCCTGTATCCGCAAATCTGGCAGCAGCAAAAATTTACCAATCCGCAGGCGTTACTGTTAGCAATGCTTACGGCAGATATCACGGCAGATGCCGATGCTTTCACAAAGCAGCTGTTAAAAAATGATACTTATCAAGACTGGATTAATAGCAGTATATTTGGACGTTACTTACAGCGTAATTTTACGGCGTTCTCTCAGCAAACAGAAGACAGCTTCAATGCAGATATGCCTTTGCTATTTCGTCAGGAATTAATGCGGCACGCGCAGTATTTGCCATTAGAGCAGGTATTGTTTTTTGCAGGTGATATGCCAAAAGGCGTGCGCCAGATAAAGGTTTTAAGCACAACGGTCAATCCTTCTACCGCCATCATCAATGCTCAGAAGCTAAGTGCAAAATCTACCATCAATAATCCGACCATGATTATCAATCAGATAGTGATTACTGGTAAGCAAGTCTTAGGATTTCCGATACGCCACAATAAACGTACTAGTGAGCGCTTGCGTAATGAGGTATTGATTTTAGACTTTCAAGATTTGCGCTTGGTCAATGAGATGAATATCAAAGGCAAAAAAAGAAGCAATATAGAGGAATCTATATTGCTTCGGTCTTATGAATTACGTTAATGAGCCAAACGGTCGGTTAAGCGTTTAAGAATCTTGCTTAGCAATCGTTAGACCATTATAGGTTTGCGCAACCGGCATGACTTCTAAACGATTAACGTTAATATGGGCAGGCGATTCAATCAGCCATAATAAAATATCGCCAATATCATCGCCGGTCATGGTTTTAAAGCCATCGTAAACTTGAGCAGCTTTATCATCATCACCATGATAGCGCACGTTTGAAAACTCAGTGCCCGCCACATTACCCGGTTCAAGGTTGGTCACGCGCACTTGCGTACCGATGAGATCCGCACGCAGGTTTAAGCTAAACTGTTTGACAAAGGCTTTGGTCGCGCCATAAACGTTACCGCCAAAGTAAGGCCAGCTACCTGCGATTGAGCCCACATTAATGATATAACCACTATCGCGTGCGACCATCGCTGGCAACACTGCATGGGTCAGCGCCATTAAACCTTTAATATTGGTATCGGTCATACGCATCCAATCATCAAGACTGGCCTTGTGCGCAGGCTCGGTGCCAAGTGCTAGCCCAGCGTTATTCACCAAGACATCGATTTGCTTGAAATCAGCCGGCAAATCCGCAATGATTTGCGGGATAGTCGCCGTGTCACTGACATCCATGACCACAGGTAAAAATGCCTCGCCCAAAGTTTCTGCTAGCGCATTGAGCTTATCTAGGCGTCTGGCGCAACCAATCACGCGATGGCCATTGGCAACCAAACGCTCAGCCAGCGCTTTACCGAAACCCGCGCTTGCGCCTGTAATCAATACGTTCATCTTATATCCTTATCATTGATGTTTTGTACATGTGTCATGGTTTATAACGACAGCTTGTCTTGATTTATTGGCGTTGTCTTACTTGTTAAATAACTGCTTACCAAAGATTTTATCACCCGCATCGCCAAGACCTGGGATGATATAACCGTGCTCATCTAAATGGCTGTCTAGTGCGGCGGTATAAATAGTGACGTCAGGATGCGCTTCATTGACCACACGGACGCCTTCAGGTGCGGCAACCAATACCAATGCTTTAATATTGGTACAGCCATTTTTCTTTAGCATCTCGATGGTCGCAACCATTGAGCCGCCAGTCGCTAACATTGGGTCAATGATAAGGGCTGGGCGTTTGTCCATGTGGCTGACAAACTTTTCAAAGAAGGGTACAGGTTGCAAAGTTTCTTCATCGCGTTGCAAACCAACGACAGAGATTTTCGCTGTCGGAATCAAATCGAGCACGCCGTCGAGCATACCAATACCGGCACGTAAAATCGGTACAATCGTTGCGGTCTTACCGATGATTTGCTCACCCGTGATTTCACCACACCAGCCTTCCATCGGAAAGGTTTCAATTTCAAAATCACGGCTCGCTTCATACGCCATCAAGCGTGCAAGCTCTTTGGTCAATGTACGAAACTTATAGGTGCTACAGTCTTTTTCGCGCATGAGGCTGAGTTTATGACGGACTAACGGGTGATCGATGACGGTGATTTTTAAGTCGCTCATAAGGTTTCTCTTGGTTTTTGGTCTGATGCTTGCGCAGTTACTGCGGTTGCCATTAGTATAAAAGATACAAACACTTACCGCACTTCAACCCTATATTTAGCCCATCAATAGTAAGCTTAATGCTTTAATACAAAAATAAGCCAAGTGCCTTTATAACAGGATTAATTTTATTTAAGCCGACTATGTTTGACTATAATCGCGCCCTGATAAATGAAGTAGTGTTTAGGCTTGCTATGATAGCAAAAAAACCGCTTTTCTGATGAAGAATCTTATGACTACACAACCATCCCATACGCATGATAATACTCATAAAATGGATAATAACTCGATATTGTCCGAAGCCCGCGCCGCAGAAGTAGAAACCCATCCATTCGGCCCAGTGCTACCGCCCGATGCCACCGTGATGATGATGGGTACTTTTCCACCGACCGCTGATAAATGGGCAATGCGCTTTCACTACCCGAACTTTTATAATGATATGTGGCGTATCTATGGCAGCGTATTTTTTGACGATGTGAATTACTTTAGAGTAGGCGATGAAAAGCGCTTTGATCCTGAACGTATTCGCGCCTTTATGTTCGAGCGCGGAATTGCTTCTTGCCCGACAGTTACTCAGGCTATCCGTGAAACCGGCAATGCTTCAGATAAAAACTTAACCGTTGTCACCGCCGTTAACCTAGATAGTATTTTGCCACAAGTGCCAAAGGTTGAAACCTTATTTACCACCGGCGGTAAAGCAACTGAGGTGCTACTCAATTTATTAGCCGAGCCACCTGCCAAGTCCAAGTACCCGAAGACCAATCAAAGTATGGATTATCCTTATGAGTGGCAGAGTGACAATAATAAAAAAGCCGATGTGAATAATCTTACCTTATATAGACTGCCTTCTACCTCGCGTGCTTATCCACTAGCCTTAGATAAGAAAGTCGCTGCCTATAAAGACTTCTTTAAAAAGATAGGTAAGCTATAAAAGTGTCATATATAGGAGACAACTATATATAAGCAATAAGTGGTCTTAAATAAAAAAGGCTGACTATCATTAAAGGTAAAACTATTTTTTAATCCTAACTGACTGATAAATAGAGGATATTAATGATAAGGCGAGATAATCGCTAAAATAGCCCACAAACCCCCTTGACCCCCATCCCAAAGCGCGTATAATGCCACCCAGTCGGAAGGGAAGGCGGATTGAA
>NZ_JAQISM010000012.1:0-46622 GCF_027919975.1 Psychrobacter sp. ANT_H3
AGCTTGTTCTGCTTTTACTTTAGCATCTTTAGCAGCATTTTCTGCTGCTTGCGCCAGCTCCTTGGCTTCTTCTGCTGCCTTCTTAGCCGCTATTTCTGCTTTAAGTGACTCTTCAATTTCCTTAGCTTTGACCTCTGCTACCGTAGCACGAAGATCTGCAGCTTTTGCTTTTTCTTCAGCGTCTTTAACTTTTGCTACTGCTTCACTAGCTATCTTTTTGGCTACATCCACTTCTTCTTTAGATGCTTTTGCAGCGGCTTCAATTTTTGCTACTGCTTCGACTCTTGCAGCTTCTGCTGCTGCTTTTGCCTGTACTGCTTCTGCTCTTGCTGCATCAATTGCTGTCTTCGATGCTTCTGCTGCTTTTTCTGATTCCTCTCCAAACTTCAATTCTGCTGCTTTAAGCGCTTCTTCTGCTGCCTTGGTTTTGGCTTCTGCTACTTTAAGCGCTTCTTCTGCTACTTTGGTTTTAGCCTCAGCTGCTTTAATAGCTTTTTCAGCCTCAGTTATATTACCAGCTCCACCTCCCGTATCAGTACCTGGCAACACAGGTGTTGGTTTCGGAGTGATAGGATCATCTCCGCCACTAGTCACACATGACGCTAGAATAATAGCACTTAAGAGAACCACACTGGCTTTGAGTGGTGTATTTAGTTTTTTTGCTGCTGTTACAGCTGAGATTGAATGACAGTTAGGCGACATTCGTCTTCCTCCATGAAGAGTTTATGATATTCCGTTACTTCGAATAAAATACAACTTTAATCCAGTTGCATGCATACATAAACAAATCCACTACAGAAAGTCAATTAATATTAATGAAATAATGTTCACTGTAATATTTAGTTACCAATTAATCCTTATAAGCGAATACAATAAGCTATATAGAGAAAATATGTATCAATATACGCACAAAAGAATATAGGACACTCTTATACTTTCATAGTCATCCAAATTAAAATAATTACGATAATCAATGATGCATTTCCATGTATTGCGTCATTTTTTAGAAAAAGTAAGATAATCATCATTTTTTTAGAGTAAATTGAGTATTTCCTATGTTTTATAAGAATAGTTAGACTAATATAAGAAAAATAATGAAGCATTAGTAATTATATAAGTCCTTTATCAATACAATATTAGAAATATTAATTAGGAAGTTTTGAAATAATAAAAAATCCTCCTCATATTAATTTATATACCTTGATACATATAGAGATGTTATTGAGATTAAAGACAGGGATTGAGTCAAATAACAATTTGAGAATTAATTATAAAAATCGAACTATGTTCAATAAATTCTCATATTAAATAGCAGTCTTAAACTATATTGATACAAAATATACCAATTTTTGTTTTGTATTTTTATTACTTCTACTTACTAGTTAATCTTTCCATCATGCTTTATACAGATTTCGTGAATACAAGAATCTAGAAAACAAAAAAAAGCGCCCTAAGGCGCTTTTTTATATCTAAGTTTTTATGTTTAATTTATTTATTGCTTTTCAGCACCAAAGGTTCCTTGGAAAGTCGTGCCTTCACCTGGTTGAGCACCCTTGCCGCCTTGAGCTAACGCTTCTTGGTAAACGCCGCCTAAGAATTTAGCATCTTCACCATAGAAACCACCTGCGGCATCGATACCATCCTTGTTACCGGCGAAAGTATTTCCTGTAATATTAGCATTGATATTAATTTGGTTGCCAGTAGGCATATATTTATAATCGCCATCTGCAAACTTCAATGTACCTTCAAGCTTATTATTGACAAAATCAACATCGAACTTCGAAGTACCATCAACTACCGGACCACCGCGAGCGCCTTCTTTTAGATGCAGGTTATCCATATAGGTAGCAACACCAGCATAGACTACCATACCATCATTGATGTCGTTATCAATATTGTACTGTGCCAAGTCTTTCATGTACTGCATATCTTCAAGGTTTGTACCATTGCCTTGTACGTAGACAGTGGATACACGCGCCAAGTCTGTTGTAGCTAACTTTGGATCTCCATATACATGTCCAATTTGCATCTGCGTTTTCATTTGTGTATCAAAGTTCTTATAAACAGATGAATAGTTTAGATCTAATGCTACAGGACCTTGAACTTTTGTGTTTTCAGTATGAAGCTTAAAACCATTACCATACTCTGAATCACTAGTTCCACTTATATTGACAAGAACCTTCTGTTTTACAGAGTCAGGCTTGGTCATGTCAGCACGGGCAAAGAATTTATCGTAACCAGTAAAGTTATCTCCTAATTGATTGTCTACAGGAACCTTAGATCCATCTACAGTCACAGTCTCTGTAAAGTCAGATTTGTCATTACGTATCTCTGCATAACCAATCGCATCTTCCGTAAGAGTTAAGAACTTTTTACTACTTAGCGTATTACTCTGGAAACCAGTAAGTTCAGTATCTACTTTAGCATCGGGATTAACTGGCGGCGTCGGCGTTGGCGTTGGCGTTGGCGTTGGCGTTGGCGTTGGCGTTGGCGTCGGTGTCGGCGTCGGCGTTGGCGTTGGCGTTGGCGTTGGCGTTGGCGTCGGTGTCGGCGTCGGTGTCGGTGTCGGTGTCGGTGTCGGCGTCGGTGTCGGCGTTGGCGTTGGCGTTGGCGTTGGCGTTGGCGTCGGCGTTGGCGTTACAGCTGCGTTTTTCTCAGCTCCAAAGGTACCTTGCGAACCATTACCTTCATAAATACCACCGATATAATTGGCGTCCTTACCGTAGAAGGCACCATTAGTATTATACTCACCCTTTTTACCTGTGAATTCGTTGCCATTGATATCAGCACCTAGTGCAATATCGCCGGCTTTAGTAAAGCTTAGCTTACCATCGACTTTTTTCGCAACGAAATCAGCTGTAAATTCTGAGCTACCATACTCAATGGCATTCCCTGAACCTACTTTACGATTGGTGGCATCGCCAGTATATTCAAACTTACCTTCACCCGGTAGAGTTGCTGTTTTATTACCAATGACTAATACGCCGTCCACTGGGATTTGATTTCCTAATGCATTCACCTCACCATCAACATGGGCGATACGGAGTGCACCATCAGTACCGAAATCTTTATAGGTTGAGGTATAAGTTAGGTCGTCTTCACCCAGCACATTGCCTTTGCCTTGATGAGATTTAAACCCACTTCCGGTGTCAACATCATTGTCACCAGATAAGGCAACTGCTACTGGTTTTTGAACAATTCCTGTCAAAGCTTCATCAGCGCGGGCATCGGCATCGGATACACTACGAATATCAAAAATACGTGTGGTTACTTCTTTTACCCCTGCAATCGCTCCTGTATTCACAGAAAGATGCTGTGCACCTGATAATTTAGTTTCTGCTGCAGAGCTATAATCCGCAGGTGTTGGTGTTGGTGTTGGTGTTGGTGTTGGTGTTGGTGTTGGTGTTGGTGTTGGTGTTGGTGTCGGTGTCGGTGTTGGAGTTGGTGTTGGTGTTGGTGTCGGTGTCGGTGTCGGTGTTGGAGTTGGTGTCGGTGTTGGAGTCGGCGTTATTGTTTCAAATACATCGCCAAGATTATAAGAAGGCTCATCAGTCGTATTACAGGCGGCGAGGATCATTGATGTTAAGAGTACTACACTGGCTTTTAGCGGGGTTTTGAATTTTTTAGCTGTCGATACAGCCGTGATTGAATGACGGTTAGGTGACATTCTTCTTCCTCCATGGATGATTAATTGATATTCCTTTATCTACTACTTGTACTACTAGTGTTTAGATAAGAGCTATAGATAACCAAATTTAGTTTACAAAGTCAATTCATAACAGCTGACTGCTGTTGATAAAAAATGACGCAAACGTTCATTTGTGAGAGGTTAAACATTTATATGAGTATTAACTCAGTACTCAATAAGATAGATAATAGTCATTAGTGAAGCTTATCTAACTCACTAGATAAGCTTTTTAAGAACTTTATTCAAAATAATACTATCAAATGCAATTTTACTGACTTTGGTAAGAGATTTTTACGCCCGCAATATAACCATCATTGTCTTCAGCCTTACTGACGATACTACCATTAGGTAACTGTCCAGTAGCATCCCCAAACTTAAGATACTTGCCGCCGACAGATACTGCCCATTCTGGTGTGACATTGTATTTAATGCCACCACCAATACTATAAAAACCTTCAATGGTACCAAGTGAACTCACAGGGTCTCCAGCACCAGAATCATAGCCGAGAACAACTGAACCAGCCAATTTTTCATTAAATCGCTTAGCTAAACCAACATCGACCTTCCACTGATCTTTTTCGTAGGATAATAATGGTAAACCTTCTGGTACAGCTGCCTTTGAGAATACATTATATAAAGGCGGAACAATCGAAAAATCACTCCAAGGTACCCAGCGAACATCCAGCGTTCCTAATAGTTGATATTTCTCACTCAAACCTGTCTGTATATTTAAGTTTACTGATTCAGGTGTGGTAACTGTCGCCTCAGTTGTCGCATTGGCTTGGATATCATATCCAGCACTTCCTGGAATCTGAGAAAGAACAAGGCCTTTATATTCACTATCTAAAAGCGGAACTCTCTCAGCGATATCTGTTTTATGTTCAATTTCAGAACGATAAGTTAAAGCAGCATTAAGCGCTATTTCAGGTTTGCTATAAGCAAGACCTGCAACCCAGCCGTAATCAGTATCCGCATTAACGTTAGCATCATAGCCTGTTAACGGACCATAGGCTTTACCTCGCAAATGTACGTCCGCTTTTGCTTTTTGCATTACTGGGCCACCAAATACTTGGAAACCATTAGACTTGTAACCAACCAAACCGGTCCAAGTCTCAGTATGAACACTAACATTGGTATTTTTATTATAATCAGGGTCTGTTATTGCAGAGTTTATTTTTTCGTTTTCAGCACCTATTCCATTGAATTTAGGTGTGATAAGCGTTTCTTCACCTACTTTTGATACGAAATTACTATCACCTTTATATTCTACCTCTGCCCCGAATGGCTCATCATAAAAGACACCAATACTTATATTGTCATTGACGTCCGTTTTGACACCATAACGCATAAAGCTATAGGTATCATCAGTAGCATTACCGGTACTCTTACCTTTAACATATTCAGCTTCAGTATTTGTTATACCAAATTTATTGCCCGCATTGTCATGAGCAGATACCTTGGTATCGATATAAGCAAAATCAACTTCTGCATAGGTTCCGGGATTAAAAAAGCCTTTGATATCTTGACCAGAACGATCAAGACCAGCAGCTTGCGTCAATGATGCAGCCGATAAAGCAAAAAGAGCGAGAGTAAGTTTAGAGATAGGGAATTTTTGAGACACTTGATATCCTCCATGAATATAATAACTGGCAAATAGCTTGGTTATGATATGTCTTATATCAGTAACTTCAGCTGATGCTGTGCAATCCTTTGCCAAACGACTTTGAACTAAATCTTTAGAAGTAAGAATCGATGACTCGATCTTCACATTTCCTAAACATCAGACATTACAGCTATGTAAGATAACGTAACCGATTTAAGTATCATAATTAAAGTTGAGTCTTATAGCAACTCCCTTTTTGAACTTTAAAGAAATAGGCTAAAGCCGATAGAGTTTATACTAAAAAACAAATATAGATTGGTACGACTCAAACCTATGATATCAGTACATCTTAATCAGAAAATTATGTATTAGACATATTAGTCAGAGGAATTTTTTATATTAATTTCTAAATATATAAGTATAAAAAAAGCAAAGCAGCCTATATGGCTGCTTTGCTTTTACGAACATTAATCCTATCAATTATTGATAGAGAGTATAGTTACTTACCTTGATAAGACAATTTTACACCAACGATATATCCATCATTGTCTTGGAAATCTCCGACAATTTGCTGCGTCGGTAATTGACCTTTGGCATCACCAAACCACAAGTATTTACCACCGGCGGATACAGCCCACTCAGGAGTGACGTTATACTTAGCGCCCAAACCAACACTATAGTAGCCATCAATCGGACCTAATGATGTCGTTGGATCGCCTGAACCACTATCCCAACCAACCGTACCGCTTAAAGCGAGCGCAGGTGATAGACGTTTAGCCATGCCAAGCTCTACCTGCCATTGATCATCGCTATAGTCTACTAGAGCTAAACCATCTGGACCGTAACTGCGTTTACTAACTTCATTATATAATGGCGGTACGATAGAAAAATCACCCCAAGGTACCCAGCGTACTTTTGCCGTGGCTAATGTCGTAGGATTAATACCCGTTTGAAAATCAAAGTTTACTGATTTTGGCGTGGTGATTTCCATGTTATTGGTTTGGGTAGCTGCCGCTGGATTACCCGCTAAAAGACCTGCTAATGGATATGTTTCAGTAATATCCATGCTATGGTCAATCTCTGAGCGATAAGTAAGCGCTGCTTTTAAAGCAATCTCAGGTTTACTATATGCTACACCCGCTAGCCAACCATAATCTTGATCAGGACTAATATGGGAAGTATAACCTGTAGCAGGTCCGTACGCACTACCACGTAGTTTTACATCAGCCTGAACGCGCTGAGCAACTGGACCGCCATATATTTGAAAGTTTTTATTTGCACCAAGCTTCATACCCATTATGGCAGTGATATTTTCAGAGCGTACTTCAACGTTAGTGCCTTCAGTATTAGCAAGCTGATTAGCAGCATAATTGTTTAGCCCTTCTAGAGGAGCCAATTGTGCTTCACCAGCTGCAATTTGCGCCTGTCCTGCTACAATCTGTGGACGTAAAACCGCTTCGAGTGCAGGGTTCGCTGCGATGGCAGCTTCAGCTTGTTTAACTCGTTCTCTACCTGCGTCAAGGGTTTGTTGAGCACCTTTAACATATGTGTCTAGGCCTTGGGCAGTCGTAACTCCAGGTAACTTCCCAGTTAATTGTGACGCAATCAGCCCATCAATGGCGGCGGTTGGCGCACCTACAAAGTTATTATCACCACTATAGGCAGCAGCCGCACCAAAAGGCTCATCGTATAAGATACCCACACTAAAGGTATCATTAATATCAGTTTTTACACCATAACGGAAAAAATCATAAGATTCAGCAACTTCACCCGTACTCCTACCTTGGACATAACCGGCATCATCAGTGGCAACACGTTGATTATCATAACCGCTAACATCAGCGTCGATATAGGTATATACAGCTTCGGCATAAGTGCCATCTTGTAAGAATGCAGTGATATCTTGACCTGAGCGATCAAGACCTGCAGCGTTAGTCATACTGGCTACAGAAAGAGTAGCTATCGCTACGGCAAGGGTTTTTAAGTGAAAAGTAGCGCGCATTGTATATCTCCAAACATCCTCGTTGTTTAATCGTTGTAATAATCAACATTTAGCATTGTTACGCAAAATATATGATTATGTAAACGATGTCCTAAAATGAATAGTAATGACTTTCTGACACTAAAACAACAATTAAAACGCTTTATTTCTTGTTAATGACTGAGCGGTACAAAACATTAAATTACTTTAATAAACAATAGTTTACTTAACACACAATCATTAATTCCTAATTAACATTATTGGCGAACTTAAATCGGAAAATATAGGTTTTTATTCTTAAATTAAAAGATATTTATTATTGTATTTCTCTTTATTTTAAACATAAAAAAAACGACCTATTTAAGGTCGTCTTTTTATCTATAAAATATAATTTATATAAATATTAGCAATTTATAGTTTACTTAGCTTGATAAGATAGCTTCATACCAAGAGCAAAACCATCATTGTCTTCAAAGTTACTAACGACATTCTTAGTTGGTATTTGACCTTTAGCATCGCCGAACCATAGATATTTACCACCGGCAGAAACTGCCCAGTTCTCAGTGAAGTTATATTTTGCACCTAGACCCGCGCTGTAATAACCGTCAATAGGACCTAATGAAGTTACTGGATTACCAGCACCACTATCCCAACCAATATTACCAGTCACTGCTAATGCTGGGGTTAGTCGCTTAGCTAAGCCTAATTCTACTAACCATTGATCTTTGTCATAGCTCACTAAAGACAAACCTTCAGGGTACTGCGCTTTACTCACTTCTGTATAAACAGGAGGTACGATTGCAAAGTCACTCCATGGTACCCAGCGTACTTTTGCTGTCGCTAAAGTCGTTGGATTGATACCTGTTTGAAAATCAAAGTTTACAGATTTTGGAGTAGTGATATCTATCTCACCAGCTTTTTCAATGCTGGCTGCAGGATAGCTTTCAAATATTGGTAAAGTATGATCAATTTCTGAGCGATAGGTTAACGCGGCTTGTAAAGCAATTTCAGGTTTACTATAAGACACACCTGCTAGCCAGCCATAATCTTGATCTGAGCTAATATGAGCGGTATAGCCAGTCGCAGCACTATATGCCAGTCCACGTAGTTTTACATCAGCTTGTACTTGTTGAGCAACCGGACCGCCATAAACTTGGAAATTTTTATTTTCGCCAAATTTCATGCCAAGAATTGCAGTGATATTTTCAGTACGCACTTCAACGTTGGTTCCTTCGCCTTTGGTATTAAACTCTGCTTGTGCCGCAGCCACAGCTGGCGCTAATGCTTTGTATTGTGCTTGCTCTGTAGGCGTTAATTCAATTTTATTGTCAATTTTATACTTAATTCCACCTACTGTTTGAGCCGCAGATGCAAAATCCTTAATCTTACCACCTGATACAGCATTAATCGTAGCGTTGCGATCACCTTGAGCAACAAAGTTGTTGTCACCACTATAATCGGCAGCAGCACCAAAAGGCTCATCATATAAAACACCAACGCTAAAGGTATCATTGATATCTGCTTTTACGCCATAACGGAAAAAGTCATACGACTCTGCGATATCATCAATTTTCTTACCTTGCTGATAAGCATTTTTATCTGGGCCAACATAAGCATTATCATGACCACTAACATCAGCGTCTAGATAAGTATAAACGGTTTCGGCATAGGTGCCATCTTGTAAAAATGCCGTGATATCTTGACCTGAACGATCAAGACCTGCTGCACTAGCGATACTAGCTGCAGAAAGAGCAGCCAAAGCTACCGTAAGAGTCTTTAGATTGAAATTTGCGCCCATTGTGTATCTCCAAACATCCACATTGTTTTACCGCTACACCGAACTTTGTTAGGTAGACAGTATCTAAGGTGAAGGATACTAATGTTTTTTTTACATTAAGACAACCTAAAAACACATTATTTCTCTAATATGACCCAATAGTCATCGTACGGTGTATTTATGCAAAAACACACATATACGCTTATCATAAACAGCCCATCAGACGGCTTATCAGTAAGAGGTATTTTTCTACTTAATAGTGTGGCGGTCTATCTGCCACAACATCAAACGGCGCCACACCGCCCTCTCCATCTTGGCTTTCGACTTGTTTATAGATAAACTGCACCTGTCGCTGCAAGGTTTGGATATCTCTGTCTTGACGCGTAATGACTTCATCAAGCCGTTCTACGGTAACCTCAAGATGAGACAGGTTCATCTGTAATTCAATAACCTGTGCTTGTAAATCCGCTTGGGTATCTGACAGCTTAGCTTGACTATTGGAAGGTTTGCTATCTATCGAATTCAGTTCATTCATATTTTTCTCAATACCAGATAATGTATTCATGACCTTTGTCAAATCTCACCCATGACCATTTAAAATAACCGTTATAAAATAGTGCTTATAAATGCATTTATGCATACTACAGTTAGGTGGCAGCATGTTATACTGCTAGCAATTTTGCAACAACCCCTACCTCACTATTATATAAGCTTAAGATATTCTATGGCATTGATACATTTAAAAGATATTCACTTAGCCTTTGGCGTCGCTCCTGTTCTTGACGGCATTGATTTTGCGATTAATGCGGGCGAGCGTGTGTGTTTAATTGGCCGCAATGGCGAAGGTAAGTCCACCTTATTTAAACTGATTAACGGCTCATTGCAGCCTGACAGCGGTGAGATTATCACCAATAGCAGCATGCGTGTTGCGATGCTAGAGCAAGACGTCCCTGAAACCAGCGGTCGTATCCTGGACATCGTGATGGGCGGTAGCCGCCGTACCGCTGATTTGCTCATTAACTATAATAAGCAAGTCGATATGTGTGCCAACGGCGATATGGACGCTTGCGAGCATATGGCAACACTGCAGCATGATATCGATGCGGTACATGGCTGGGATTTAGAGCGTGATGCAACCCGTCTGATTACGACCATGGGACTCGATCCTGAAGATGATTTGTCTTCACTCTCTGGTGGTCGTAAACGCCGCGTACTACTTGCACGTGCGCTGGTTACTAAGCCTGACGTACTATTACTCGATGAGCCAACCAACCATTTAGACGTTGAAAGTATCGAATGGTTAGAGCGCTTCTTATTAGATTGGCAAGGTTTGACTTTATTGTTTGTGACTCACGATAGAGCATTTGTGAATAAGCTTGCTACGCGTATCGTTGAGCTTGATCGTGGTCAATTAACGAGCTATGACGTCACCCAAGGCGCAAAAGGTTATGCCCGTTATCAAGAATTAAAAGAGCAGCAGCTACTTGCTGAAGAAAAAAATAATGCTAACTTTGATAAGAAACTGGCACAAGAAGAAGTTTGGATTCGCCAAGGTATCAAAGCGCGTCGTACCCGTAACGAAGGTCGCGTCCGTGAGCTAAAAGCCTTGCGCGAAGAGCGTAGTGGTCGCCGCGAGCAAGTCGGTAACGTCAATATCACCATGGGTGAAGGCGAGAAAAGCGGCAAGCTGGTCTGTAAAGTTAAAAACTTGCATCTGGAATATGATGGCAACGTCTTGGTCGATAACTTTAGCACCATGATTATGCGCGGCGATAAAATTGGTATCGTTGGTCCCAACGGCGCTGGTAAAACCACGCTCATTAAAGCCCTACTCGATATGTCTGACGATGAAGTGACCAAAACAGGTACAGTTGAGCTTGGCACTAATCTGAAAATTGCCTTTTTTGATCAGCTGCGTGATCAGCTAGATTTAGAAGCCAGTGTGGCGCAAAACGTCTCGGAAGGTTCAGACTTCGTCGAAGTTGGCGGGCGCAAGACGCATATCATGAGCTATCTACAAGACTTCTTATTTGCCCCAGAACGTGCACGTACGCCAGTCAAAGCCCTATCAGGTGGTGAACGTAACCGTGTATTACTTGCCAAGCAGCTATTAAAGCCTGCTAACATTCTGGTACTCGATGAGCCAACCAACGATTTGGATATGGCAACCTTAGAGCTATTAGAAGAGTCTGTTAGTAGCTTTAACGGTACTATCCTGCTAATTAGCCATGACCGCTCATTTATGGACAACGTCGTCACTTCTACTTGGGTGTTTGATACTGATGAAGACGGCAAAGGGGTGGTCAAAGAGTATGTCGGCGGTTATCAAGAATATTTGGTACAAAAAAACCGTGAAGAAGCAGCAAAGGCTAAGAATGCTAAATCGTCTAACGATAATGCCGCCAATAGCAAATCTAGCAATAAAGCTGCGGTAGCCGCAAAGCCTAATACAGCGGCTAAAAAGCTCAACTATAACGAGCAGCGTGAACTTGATAATTTACCGAAAGAAATCGCCGCGCTTGAAGCTGAGCAAACTCAGCTAGAAGAAAAGCTGGCTGACGGGTCATGGTTTACCAAAGATATTGAAGCCGCGACTGCCGCCAGTGAGCGTTTATTGGTCATTGAAGATGAGATGATGACTAAGCTTGAGCGCTGGCATACCCTTGAGAGCTAGTATTTATAGTTAGTATAAAAAATAAAGTACTACAAGCTTAATCTGAATCATGGCGCCCTTACCTTTAATGGTTATGCCTTTAATAGCTATCTTATTAATAGATATCTTATTTAAAATGCACTATTAAAGGTAGGGCGATTTATAAGTATTTCATTTTAGTAAGTAGAAATAAATAGCCAACGGCTACTTACACAGTAGTGATGTGCTGAAAGTTAGTGAACATTGTCTGAATTTCAAGTATCATTCGCTATTGCTGAATATCCTTATTAATTATAAGGTCATTATTCCTATAAGCCTTGTTGCATACAGGCATCTGTTAAACATTGATAAGTAAGGTCTTTTAGACCCATTATCTGGTTTAACGTTGTAGCGTGCCCTATCAAGGTTGCTTTATTTTTAACACAATAATTTATTTTATGACCGAAATAGCTTAGAATAGCAACAATTAGCAAAATTAGGCACAGCTAACGTGGCTTGATAATTGTAATTTTTCTAAGCCACAAACCCAGTGTGGGATAATCCCATTTCATTCACCTGGAGGAAGTTTTAATGAGCCATGCCGAAGGCGTTAACGTACAACGTCGTAGAGTTCTTATTGCCTCGACTGCCGTAATTGGTGCAGCTGGGGTAGCTGCTGTGGCAACACCTTTTGTCCGCTCTTGGACCCCAAGCGCTAAAGCTGAGGCTGCTGGTGCGGCAGTGACCCAAGATATTGGTTCTATCGAAGCAGGACAGATGATTGTCGTCAAATACCGTGGTAAACCTATCTTTGTGGTCAAGCGCACTGAAGAGATGCTGACCACGCTTGAATCAGTAAAGCCACTATTATCTGACCCCGATTCTGATGCATCTTTGCAACCTGAATACTGTAAAAATCCTGAACGCTCTATCTCGCCAGAAGTATTGGTAGTAGAAGGCGTCTGTACGCATTTAGGCTGTGCACCAAACTACCGTCCTGATGTTGGCGCAGCCGATTTAGGTGGTAATGATTGGTACGGTGGATTTTTCTGCCCATGTCATGGCTCTAAATATGATTTAGCGGGTCGTGTTTATAGTGGTGTACCTGCACCGCTTAACTTACCCGTCCCAGAGTACAACGTGGATGGTACCATCTTGACGATTGGGGAGGCTTAATATGAGCATGGGTAAAAAGTTAATGCATTGGGTGGACGCGCGTTTTCCTGCGACTGAAACCTATGAATATCATATGTCAAAGTACTATGCACCAAAGAACTTTAACTTTTGGTATTTCTTTGGCGTGTTATCAATGGTGGTACTGGTCAACCAGTTAGTCACTGGTATTTGGCTGACGATGATGTACAACCCAAGTGCCGAAGGGGCATTTGCCTCTGTTGAATACATCATGCGTGATGTTAAAGGTGGCTGGCTCATCCGTTATATGCACTCGACCGGCGCATCAGCGTTCTTCGTCGTGGTATATTTACATATGTTCCGCGCCTTGCTATACGGTTCATATCAAAAACCACGTGAGCTTATTTGGCTCATCGGTATGGGTATTTACCTAGCATTGATGGCAGAAGGTTTCTTCGGTTACCTACTTCCTTGGGGCAACATGTCATTCTGGGGCGCACAGGTCATCTTAAACCTACCTGCTGCACTGCCTGTGATTGGTGATGGTCTTGCTGAATGGGTACGTGGTGATTATATTATCTCAGGTATCACCCTAAACCGCTTCTTTGCCTTGCATGTGGTTGCGATTCCGCTGGTGCTTGTGGGCTTAGTCTTTATGCATTTAGTGGCTCTGCATCATGTTGGTTCGAACAACCCTGATGGCATCGACATTAAGAAGCTAAAAGATAAGAATGGCGTACCATTAGACGGTATTGAATTCCATCCGTACTACACTGTGCATGATATGGTGGGTATTGTTGTCTTCTTTATCTTGTTCTTTGCAGTGGTGTTCTTCTTCCCAGAAGGCGGCGGTTTCTTCCTTGAGCCACCAAACTTTGAGACAGCGAACTCGCTAAAAACACCTGCGCATATTGCGCCAGTATGGTACTACACACCTTTCTATGCCATCTTACGGGCAGTTCCTGATAAGCTTGGTGGTGTTATTGCGATGGGTGGTGCGATTGCCGTACTGTTCTTAATTCCATGGCTCGATAGATCTCCAGTACGCTCGATACGTTATAAAGGCATCTTATCTAAGATTGCACTTACTATCTTTGCGATTAGCTTTGTCGTACTAGGCTACTTGGGTGCAACACCTGCAACCCCAACGGCGACTATCATGTCACGTATATTCACAGTTCTATATTTCTTGTTCTTCTTATTGATGCCGTTTTACACTGCCATTGAGAAGTGTAAACAGCCACCAGAACGCGTTACCGGAGGTCACTAATGAGCACGCTAATTAAATCCCTAGCTGGTCTAGGCTTAGGCGCGGCATTAACCTTGACTGCTGGTAGCGCACTGGCAGCAGGCGGTGGCTGCGGTACTTTCACCAATGCTGACGGTGTGGTAGAACACCTAGCTTGTAGCACAGCCCCTATTGATTTTACCAATAAAGGCTCGCTACAAAACGGCGCGAAAATATTTATGAACTACTGTGCCGGTTGTCACTCCGCACAGTACGTTCGTCACTCGCGCATTGCTAAAGATTTAGAGATACCACCTGAGCTGGTCGAGAAGTATTTGATGGTCACCACCGATCAAATCGGTGATCATATCAATGCTGAAATTGACCCTGAAGTACAAGCATCATGGTTCGGTGCGGCTCCGCCAGATTTGTCTCTTGAGACACGTCTGCGCGGTGATGACTGGGTATATACGTACCTGTTGTCATTCTATGAAGATCCAAGCCGTCCTTGGGGCGCTAATAACTTAGTGCTTGCAAACGCTGCGATGCCTCACGTCTTGCATAATATGCAAGAAGAGCTGAGTGCCGATGAGTTTGAATCTGAGGTTGGTGACTTGGTTAACTTCATGGCGTGGATGGCTGAGCCTGTTCGTCATGACCGCCAAGTGATTGGTTTCTTTGTGATTTTATTCTTATTGGTATTACTAATTCCAGTTTACTTATTGAACAAAGAGTTCTGGAAAGACGTAAAATAATTTAAGTATTAAATACTAAGACTGCATCATAAAAAAGGCATTACTTCGGTAGTGCCTTTTTTTATTCTTTGACAAACCGTTAAACACTAAAACATTAGCTGATAGCAAGGCTGCCCCCTAATGTTTACGTACGCTACCTTGATAAACAGAGCCACATTGTTTACGATAACAGGCTTTACTAATATATTAGGCTTTCATGATTGATGCGAATGACATTCCAAGTAGTCAGCTGATTTTATACGCTGATGACGGCTACGACAGTCATGTGGTGCGTCTATTACTTGAAGAAAAAAAGCTTGCCTATTATTTATCACGTTTGCACTCTGAGCGTCCTGAAGATTTGACAGAGCTCAACCCCTATCATACTCTGCCTGTCTTGCAGCAGCGGGAAATTGCACTATATGAGATTAACGTCATCTTTGAATATCTTGAAGAGCGCTACCATGCCAATAAGCTATTGCCTGAAACGCCGCAAGAGCGCGCGCAATTCCGCCAATTAGCATGGCGTATTCAACGCGATTGGCTGGTACTCGGTAAACGCCTGTTGATGCATCCAGACAGTTTCAATAAAGCCCAAGCTGCCATGGCCAAAAAACAGCTGAGCGATTCACTCATTACTTTATCACCACTGTTTGCGCATAAGCCTTACTTTATGGCAGATGAATTTGGCTGGTGTGATGTGCTCTTAGCGCCTCTACTATGGCGGTTGGAAGAAATGGGCATTGAGCTACCGCGCGCTATCAGTCGTCCTCTATTTGATTATCAAAAACGGGTTTTTGAGCGTGATAGCTTTCAAAAAAGCGTGCGCTAATTAGACAATAGCAAAATGCTACCTTAAAATAACCAATAATTAAGCATGAACGACTTTTTTATAACGAACACTCTACCGTCAATTCTTTTTTAATTATTATTTCATATCCTCAGTATAGGAAGCCAAAGATGAGCGAAGAAACCACCTCTATTACCCCAACCCGTCCTTATATGGTGCGCGCGATATATCAATGGATAGAAGACAATGCGCTCACGCCGTATCTGATGGTGGACGCCACCGCCGACAATGTACAGATTCCAAGAGAACATGTACAAGATGGGCGTATTGTGCTCAATATCGCCAGTCGTGCGACCGGTAATATGAGTATGGGAAATGACTACATTAACTTTAGTGCGCGCTTTGGTGGGGTATCACAAGAGATTTGGGTGCCGCTGACGGCGGTAATGGGCATCTATGCCAAAGAAAATTCGCAAGGGATGTTTTTTGACCCTAATGAATATGACAATTATGAACCTGAAGAGGACGCTGTTGCGAGTAGCAGCTCTAAAACCAACATTGCAGCGCCTAAGCCCAAACGTGATAATAAAGCCGGTTTAAAAGTTTTAAAATAATTGACCTTAAAAAAATAATCGACTTTGAAATAGCTGAGTTATAAAACAATAAAAAAGCCAGTCATATTAAATATGCTGGCTTTTTTATTGTCAGTCTAAAACACTTAAATTCTTAGCGCTTAAATTCTTAGCGCTTAAATTCTAGACGCCTAAGTTCTAGGTAAAGTCACGCCGCGTTGACCTTGGTATTTACCACCGCGGTCTTTATAACTGGTTTCGCAGACGTCATCAGCATCACTTTGGAAGAACAGCATTTGCGCCACGCCTTCGCCTGCATAAATACGTGCTGGCAAATTGGTGGTATTACTAAATTCTAACGTCACGTGCCCTTCCCACTCAGGCTCAAGCGGCGTCACGTTGACGATGATACCGCAGCGTGCATAGGTTGATTTACCGAGGCAAATGGTCAATACGTCACGTGGAATGCGGAAATATTCCATCGTACGCGCCAATGCAAACGAGTTTGGCGGAATAATACATTCGTCACCAACGATATCGATAAAGCTTTTCTCATCGAAATTTTTAGGGTCAACGACAACCGAATGCACGTTGGTAAAAACTTTAAACTCAGGGGCACAGCGCACATCATAACCATAGCTTGAGGTGCCGTAACTGACCAAACGCTCGCCTGCATCATTAAAGCGTACTTGACCTGGCTCATATGGTTCAATCATGCCATGTTCTTCGGCCATTTTACGGATCCAGCGGTCAGATTTGATAGACATTGTTCTTCCTTAGCAAAAGCAAATATTTAATAGTGGTTATGATACCGTATTTCGATAGCGACGATTATACGGAATTGGCGCCTTAATTTATAGAGCCTCAACGACTTTAAAATAAAGCATGCTATTCAATATCTAATAAATGTCTTACTGATGTCTTGCTGCTGCTACTCAAACCTATGCTCACTACACTACCATTTGGCAAAATGGTCTTCTGCCAAGCCCATTACCTTATCAATTTTAATGACCTCATCTCCTAAGCGAATCTCCCCACTATATAATCCAAGCCATTGCTCAAAGATACTGGCAAGCACACCGAAGTTATCGGTCTTTTTATAGACGGTAATTGGCGTAAAGGTTAAATCAATATCGACATTGCTCCAGCCGAGGTTTTGATGATAAATACGCCACGTATTCTGCGCGGGTGTATCCAAATCTTGACGTATAAACATCACGGGCGGCAGATAAACTATCTGACCATCAAGCCAGCAAGCATTTTCACTGGCGCCCGTTTCATTGACGCCCATTGATAAATTCAAGGTAAAATGACGCCCGTCTGGCAAATAGCTATTAATACAGCTCCAAAACCAATTGGTCTTGTGACGCATATAGCCAAGCGTCCAATCTAGATTGGCGCTAGTGGTATCAGTAAAGTCTATTTGCTTAGCTTTAGCATCGGGAGAATTGAGAGAATCAGGATTATGAGCAGCATCAGCGTTAAATTTTGAATTGTCTTTAATGCGTAAATGCCCAGATACAGCGGTTAATGGTTCTTTTTGGGTAAACGTCCAGCCGCGCCTGCCCGTTGGCGTACAGATAGCAAGTGGCTGTGATTGCCTTGCTAAGGCTGCATGGAGTGCAAGGTTTTGACTGTCTAGCACAACGTTAATCTGCGAAGGCGTAAAATCTAAATTGACGGTTAGTTTGGCATGAGTAAATGCCATTTGACCTTGATAGCAATCACCTGTCAAATGCGTCTGCCGAGTCAAAGGCTGCAAGGCTTCATCAACCTCTAGCTCACCAGTCTCATCATTGTAAAGATAGACAAAGGCACTGGTTGCGAGCTTAATCGTCGCCAGTGCTAGACAGATTCGATACGGCGGCTGAATAATTTGAATAAAGCAGAATTGGTTGGCTTTAAGCGCTTTACGCCAGTTGGGCAGTGCTTTTTGCGAGATAAGATGACTGTGATAGTCCAGATAATTGATGCTCTTAACTTTCGCAAATACGCCAAAGGTAGGTTGACCGTTTTGAATAAGCTGGTCAAGTTCAACTGGTCTAAAGTGATTAGCGATAGGTTGGTTATTATCATTTTGCTTCATTTTTACGGCATCCTAGCCAAAATTCATTGCGAGACTACCTGTCCTTGGTAGCTGACTGCGGTACTTATGATTCTTCTTTTTGCCTGTCCTGATGCTGCCCAAACTGCTTCTCTAATGGCTTTAATCTCTATCGTGGTCAACCCATCTGCTAGCGTTTCGGTTACATTCGCTACTGCAAAGCCATTCAATGCAAATGCATGCTTGGGAAACTTAAGCAATAAATCAGTCATGGCTTGTACTGCTTGCGAAAAATCAGCAATCACCATTCGGCGATTGCTAAAATCCGCATTAACCTGATGGCGTTTACTACTGCCATCTTTATAGTAACAAACGGCAATCAGTTGATTGTTTGAGAGCTCAATCACGTATATCGGTGGGCGGAATAATTTTAATAACTTATACTGTTTGGGAATATTATCTAAATGACGTTGATAAATCGATAAGCTCACGATATTCCCTTTTCTAAAAATTAAAATCATTCAAGTTTTGCATACTTAGGCTATTTTGCTATCAATAAAAGCCATTAGCACTATTAAGAGCCATTAGAAAACCATTAAAAAATACGCTTATCATCGACAGGCTTGGCAAACTTACTAATATTGGCTTCGATATTTTTGGCAATACTCAAATAATACGGCGCAAACTCATCATCGGCCAACACGCTCGGCTCCCCTTTATCCACTTGTGCACGAATACCGCTGGCTAATGGCAATTGTCCTAATAGCGGCACCTGATATTGCTCAGCGATAAACTCGCCACCACCCGTACCAAAGATAGCTTCGGTATGATTACAGTTGCTACAGGTATGTAGCGCCATGTTTTCAACCACGCCAAGCACTGGAATATTGGTCTTGTTAAACATCTCGATACCCTTTTGCGCATCGAGCAATGCAATATGCTGCGGCGTCGTGACAATCACCGCACCTGTGACGGGGATACGCTGTGCGAGCGTCAGCTGAATATCGCCCGTACCTGGTGGCATATCAATCACTAGGTAATCTAATTGTGGCCAGTTGGTTTGGTTATAGAGCTGCATCAGTGCACCGGTGGCTTTTGGTCCACGCCACGCGACAGGGGTATTATCACCGTCAAGCAAGCTACCAATCGATAGCATCGCCATACCATGGGCATCAACTGGCACGAACTGCTCGTTTTCGAGTTGCGGCTTTACATCGGCGACGCCCAGCATCGTTGGCATACTAGGGCCATAAATATCAGCATCGAGGACGCCAACACGGTTGCCCAGTTTTTGTAATGCCAAAGCGATATTAACGGTGGTGGTTGATTTACCAACGCCGCCTTTACCGGAAGCTACGACAATAATATGACGAATACGCGGATGCGCGGCCAATGATGCTTGCGTTGGCGCAGCTTTAGTGATCGGTGGTTCACTGTCGCTATTAGACTGTGCGCTAGGCTTGGATTGATTTGCCATAGCATCCGTGGTCTTTGGCATTTGCTTTGGTAAGGTTGAGCCTGCACCCTTAGCTGGTGCCGACAGACGCACATTCATATGAATGGTTTTGATGCCATGCGGGTGCAGCAGTTGCCCAAGCTCTTGCTGAATGGTTTCAGGGCTACTGTCCTCTGGCAGGCGTAAGTCTAAGGTAAGCTCTTCACCGTTGCGCTCCAGTCCCAGCACCATGGTGGCAATGCTAAGCGTACCTACTTCATAGCCGAGCAGCACCTTATCCACGGCACTGTCACGTTCTGCCCGCTGCTGCGCGGTTTCGGTTTTTGGGGTCGGTTTATTTTTTTTCATAAAGTTAAACATAGCTACCGTTACTGCCTATACAAGTGGGTGGGCATGGTAAAAAACTCAATTCATACTGTGATAAACAGGCTAAATCATACTGCCCATGAGCTTCCTAGCCAAACCTTTTATCGTGACAGTGTAGCTCAATTACAAGGATAAAAAAACCACAACGCCAATAGGATGATGCTTTGTAAAATTCATCTATTTTCAATGATTGTTATTAATCACTGGTGCCAATGATTGTTATTTCTTTATTACCTTTATTAGCTAATGAAGAAATTAAATGGCTAAGAATTTTGAAGCAATAAACAGATAAATCAGCACGCCTGACGCATCACATACCGAGGTAATCAAAGGCGCACTGGCAGTAGCAGGGTCAAAACCTAACTTATTAAGCACAAACGGTAAACTCATGCCAATCACACAGCCAATCATGACCACCGACATCATACTCAGCGCCAGCACTAGCGATACAACTGCATCCCCGCGCACATAACCGATAACTGATATAGCTACCGCCATCGTAGCACCTAGCATGAGCGCAACCAAGGCTTCACGACCGAGCAATGAAAACCAGTCACGCATGACCACATCGCCAGTGGCTAGCGCACGTACCATCAAGGTTGCGGACTGAGAACCGGCGTTACCACCACTATCAACCAGTAACGGTAAGAAAAACACCAATACCAAATTGGCGGCAATCACATCTTCAAAGTTTGAGATACTAAGCCCAGAGAGCAGGTTTCCAAAGACTAAAAACACTAGCCAAAACACACGCTTACGATATAAAACCCTGATACTGACGTCTTTTAATCTGCCGACCATGGTCGAGACACCACCCGACTTATGAAAGTCATCGGTGGCCTCATCGCTAGCAACGTCCATCGCATCATCGTGAGTGACGATACCGACTAACGCGCCGCTGGCATCAGTAATTGGCAAGGCAATCAAATCATAGCGCGCGACGGTTTTAGCAACGTCTTCTTGATCGTCGTTTACATCAGAAGATATGACCGAGCGCACCATAATGTCATTAATCAGTTGCTCAGGCGACGCTAAAATAAGTACTCTTAATGACACCACGCCTAGCAGTTTACGCGCATCATCAATCACATAAGCATGATAAATGGTTTCAGCATCAGGTGCTTCTAACCTAAGAGCATCCAGCGCTTCAGCAACCGTCATCTCGGCCGCTAACGTCGCATAGTCAGATGTCATCAACGCGCCAGCCGTGCGCTCTTCATAGGCAGACAGCCGGCGAATATCTTCACGTTTTGCCTGTGCAAGTGCGGGTAGCAACGCATCTCGCTGTTCCTGATTTAGATGCTTATATAAGTCGGTGCGCTCATCAGATGGCATCTCTCCGACTATCTTTGCTAGGCTTGCACGCGGAAACTCAAGAGCCATCGCAACCTGAATATCGACGTCTAAATAGGCAAATATCGTCGAGCGATTGGGCAAAACCTCAAGCAGTTGCCACGCAAGTTTGGGTTCAATCAGTGCCAGCACATCAGCAATATCAATCGGACGTAATGCTTGCACCTCATCAATTGCTTGCTCAAACTGCTGCTGCTCGATAGCACGGCTTAGTTTTGCAGCAAGGGTCACCGCTAGGTCTTCATTATTCATTATTTTTACTCCGTGCAGCGCGAAATTATGCAACAGGCGCTCATAAAAAAGAGCCAATATAATTGGCTCAAGTTAACATAAAATCAAATCCTAATGGATTGGGGTTTTATTAGCAAGCTAATGATTTTTAAACCAATCAAACAGCTCGCAAACCTATCCATTAACCACGCCGTTAATTCATAAACCAGCCATGACTGGCAACGATAGACTGACCAGTGAATACATTACTTGGGAATGCTGCTAAAAATAATGCCAATTGAGCAATATCATCAACGGTGGTAAATTCTTTGTCGACGGTATTAACCAGCATAATGTCATTCACTACCGATTCTTCACTGATGCCTTTTTCAGCCGCTTGTTGCGGAATTTGTTTTTCGACCAATGGTGTTTTGACAAACCCCGGGCAAATCACATGCGCGCGTACATTGTGCTCAGCGCCTTCTTTTGCCAACACACGGCACAGTCCAAGCAGTCCATGCTTCGCAGTCACATACGGTGCTTTAAATAATGACGCTTCATGCGAGTGCACCGAGCCCATATAAATGACCGTACCGCCTTTGTCAGCTTTATACATGTGCTGTACGGCCGCTTTGGTGGTTAAAAACGCCCCATCTAAATGAATAGCAAGCATTTTTTTCCAATCATCAAACGCCATTTTATGAATCGGGTCAATGATTTGAATACCAGCATTAGAGACAAGAATATCAATAGCGCCAAAGGTATCAACTAATTGCTGCACGCCAGCGTTTACCGCGTCTTCTGATGTGACATCCATTTCAATTGCCAGTGCCCGACCGCCAGTAGCTTCGATAACATCGACCGTTTGCTGTGCTGATTCAAGATTAATATCGGCAATACCAACTGCAGCGCCTGCCTTAGCATAAGTCTCAGCGATATCGCGTCCAATGCCACTTGCAGCACCTGTGACCAATGCTACCTTGCCGGTCAAATCTTGTTGTAATGTGGTCGCCATATTTTATAATCCATTATTAAATAGGTTTTTTGGATGTCTGTGCTAGACATATTTATGCAACAAGCTTATTGAGCAATAGTCACGGGCGTTTTTTCTTGTAGCTCATCGAAGCTAACACCTTCTGCCAACTCAACCAATTTTAGGCCATTGTCAGTGACGTCTAATACGGCAAGTTCGGTGATAATACGGTCGACCACGCCTTTACCCGTTAATGGCAGCTCGCAATTGGCAAGGATTTTTGGCTCGCCATGTTTATTAACTTGCTCCATCAGCACAATCACCCGTTGCACGCCTGCGACCAAGTCCATCGCGCCGCCCATGCCTTTAACCATTTTTTTGGGAATCATCCAGTTGGCCAAATCGCCTTTTTCTGACACTTCCATCGCGCCCAATATCGCCAGATTGACATGGCCACCACGAATCATCGCAAATGACTCTGAGCTACTAAAATAACTGGCGCCCGGCTCTGCGGTTACCGTTTGCTTGCCCGCATTAATCAAATCTGCATCCACGTTCTCTGCCGTTGGAAACTCGCCAATACCTAGCAAGCCGTTTTCAGACTGTAGCCAAACATCCACATCTTCAGGAATGTAGTTGGCGACTAGGGTTGGTAGTCCAATACCCAAGTTGACATAATAGCCGTCTTGTAGTTCTTTTGCGGCACGCTGTGCCATCTGCTCTCTTGTCCATGCCATGGTAACTTCCTTATTTTTTACACTGCTTTATTATTAATATAATCATTTAAAAATATTTTTATAAAATTACTGAATAACTTAAGCGCTTTCAACGGCTTTAGTGGTGGTTTTTTCAATACGCTTTTCAGGATTGCTGTTTAAGACGATACGCTGTACAAAGATACCTGGTAGATGTACTTCATCAGGATCGAAGGTGCCCGTTTCTACAATTTCTTCGACTTCGACGATGGTAATTTTGCCTGCCATGGCGCAATCTGGATTAAAGTTACGCGCCGTCTTACTAAAGATTAAATTACCCGCTTTATCTGCTTTTTGCGCTTTGATTAATGCCACATCCGCACGTAATGAATGCTCAAGCACATAAGTACGGCCATCAAAATCACGCGTCTCTTTGCCTTCAGCCACTTGTGTGCCGACGCCCGTCGCCGTATAAAACGCTGGAATACCAGCGCCACCTGAGCGTAGTTTTTCTGCCAAAGTTCCCTGCGGCGTTAATTCAACTTCTAATTCACCTGCCAAGTATTGACGCTCAAACTCTTTATTTTCACCGACATAGGATGAAATCATTTTTTTAATTTGACGGGTTTGTAATAGCAAACCTAAACCAAACCCATCGACGCCGGCATTATTACTGATACAGGTCAAATCTTTGACGCCGCTATCACGTAACGCTTCGATGAGCGCCTCAGGAATACCACACAGACCAAAACCGCCGATAGCAAGTGTTTGTCCATCACTTACCACACCTTTTAGCGCCTCTTCGGCACTACTATATACTTTTGAGCGACTCATGCTTATCTCCTTGCAAGTCGAGTTTTTGTTATTAACAGTCATCATCAATGATGATTTGCTTTCATTTATAAATCAATCATCTATAATTTTCATTTTATAGTAATACATTATCTATCGATATATTAGATACAGCTGTAATGCTAACTTACCATATTATTGTGTTAGCGAGAAGAGAATAACGGTAAGAACTTACGCGCCAGCGCCGTCATTTAAGACATCCTCATTCACTGTGGCAGCAGTCTAGATTTATGTTTAATAAAATATTGAATACTGCATATTTTGATTAATTTTATTGACCCATGTCAATACGCCCTGCATACTCGATGCTTGAACTTTGCCAAGGAGGGCGGATCATGATGAGTACATTTGCTATTGTCATCACTTTATTACTATTGATGTTTTTTGCTTATCGCGGCTATTCTGTGCTGATTTTAGCACCGATTATGGCGATATTAGCCGTATTACTTTCAGGTGATTTTTTAAGCAGTATCCCCGCCTATACCGATGTCTTTATGGGGGCGTTAAGTGGATTCTTACTGAAGTTCTTCCCTATTTTCTTATTGGGTGCGCTATTTGGGCGTTTGATGGCAGACTCTGGCGCGGCGACAGCGATTGCCAATACTGTGGTCGAAAAGCTCGGTGCCAGTAAAGCCATTTTAGCGGTCATCTTAGTTTGCGCCATCTTAACCTATGGCGGCGTGTCGTTATTTGTGGTGGCCTTTGCCATCTATCCAATCGCCAAAGACTTGTTTAAAGCCGCTGATATTCCTAAGCGCTTGATTCCGGCAGCGATTGCGTTAGGTTCGTTTACCTTTACCATGACAGCATTGCCCGGCACGCCCGCCATTCAGAATGCCATTCCGATTCCTTATTATAATACCAACGTCTTTGCCGCGCCTATCTTAGGTCTCATCGGCGGTAGCATCATGTTTATTTGTGGTTGGTTATGGTTACAATCTCGTGCTAGAAAAGCCAATGCAGTAGGTGAAGGCTACGGTCAGCATGATGAAGAGGATGTCGGTGGCGTTGGTGCGGCAAAACAAGCATCTGAGACCCTAAGTACGCATCACACCTCGTTTACCGTTGCTATGATTCCGCTGGTGCTGGTCATCGCCCTAAACGCTTTATTAACTTATGCTATTTTCCCGTCGCTCGACTTTAGCGCCTTACAAACTCAATTTCCCGACTTAAATATCGCAGGCTCGCTCGGCTTGTGGTCCATCATTATCTCATTGGTGGTTGCTTGTACCGTACTCATTGTGCTGCGTATTGGTCATTGGAACAACCTACAAAAAACTATTAACCGTGGTACTTATGATTCGATGTTGCCGATTTTTAACACCGCCTCAGAAGTGGGTTACGGTGCGGTTATCGCCTCGCTAGCAGGCTTCCTTATCATTCGTGATAGCATCTTAAACCTAAATCCTGACAATCCTTTGATTTCAGAAGCAGTGGCGATGACCACGCTGGCTGGTATTACGGGCTCATCGTCTGGTGGTTTGAGTATTGCCCTATCGACGTTGGGTGAGGACTATTTAAGAATGGCGGTGGCCGCTGGTATTGACCCAGAGCTGATGCACCGTGTTGCTGTGATGGCAGCAGGTGGTTTAGATACGCTACCTCATAGTGGTGCGGTCATCACCTTACTGGCGATTTGTGGCTTGACCCATAAGCAATCCTATCTAAACGTTGCCATGGTGACGATGGTGATTCCACTTATTGCGGTGGTCGCCGTTATCATTTTAGGGACGATGTTTGGCTCATTTTAAAAGAAAGTCGGACGTTGAAAATAGACTTTAACTTGCAAAGAAACATCTCTTTTATAAACCCACTTGGCAAATTGCTTAGTGGGTTTTTTATCGCCACTTTATGACGATCCTCTTTAAAAAAAATAGCTTATTGACACTTAATAAATGCATAGAAATCTATCGGCATAATATAGCCAATGACTATGTTGGTTAATGGATTAATTACTGAGGAATGTCACAAAATTGGCTGAATTACGGTATCATAGGCACACTTTTTTAATTTTTCTCTTTTTTGTAAGTTTTTAGACGTTTTTAGCATTGATGATTTAATATTAATCATATCGCGCCTGCTCGTCATAAAGCGCTTGAGACGTTTGATAACCAACCCGTTTATATAAAAATATAGGTGATGAAAGTGCGTGAGATTCTAGTAACCAGTGCGCTGCCCTACGCCAATGGCTATATCCATTTGGGGCATCTTGTAGAGTATATTCAAACCGACATTTGGGTACGTGCGATGAAAGCACAGGGCCATCAAGTCACCTATGTCTGCGCCGATGATGCTCATGGCACCGCCATTATGCTCAAAGCTGAAGCCAATGGCGTAACGCCAGAAGAGCAAATCGCCTCGGTAAAAGCCTCACATGAAGCAGATTTTGCCAAATTTTTGATTAATTTTGATAATTATCATTCAACGCATTCAGAAGAGAATCGAGAGTTCTCTGAGCTGATTTATCGTCGCCTTAATAGCGCCGGACATATCAGCACAAAGGATGTGAAGCAGCTTTTTGATCCTGAAAAACAGCTGTTTTTAGCCGATCGTTTTGTCAAAGGAGAGTGCCCTGAATGCGGCGCGCTTGACCAATATGGCGATAATTGTGAAGTGTGCGGTACCACCTATGATGCGACCGACCTTATCAATCCGCACTCAACGTTATCCAATGCGACGCCAGTACTTAAAACTTCTAAGCATTATTTCTTTGACTTACCAGAGTTTGAGCAGTTCTTAAAAGATTGGACGCGCAGCGAAAATCGCTTGCAAACGTCGGTTGCCAATAAACTGCAAGAGTGGTTTGACGCTGGCTTGACCAGCTGGGATATCTCGCGTGATGCGCCCTACTTTGGTTTTCAAATTCCAGATACGCCAAGCGATGAGCCAGATAAGTACTTTTATGTCTGGCTCGATGCGCCAGTCGGTTACATGGCAAGCTTTAAAAATCTATGTGACAAGCGCGAAGGTACCGAGCAAGCGCTTGATTTCGACCGTTATTGGATGCAAGAAAACGAGCACAAAACCGAGGTTTATCATTTCATTGGTAAAGATATCGTCTATTTCCATGCGCTATTTTGGCCAGCGATGCTTGCCGGTAGTGAGTTCCGTACGCCGACTGGTGTCTTTGCCCACGGTTTCTTGATGGTCAATGGCGAAAAAATGAGTAAGTCACGCGGCACCTTTATCAAAGCCGAAACTTACGCGGAGCATTTGCATCCTGAATACTTGCGTTATTATTTTGCTAGTAAGCTGTCTGACAAAGTTGAGGACATCAATCTTGATTTAGAAGACTTTATGCAAAAGGTCAACTCTGACTTGGTGGGTAAAGTGGTTAATATCGCCAGTCGCAGTGCCGGTTTTATCGTGAAGAAATACGACGGTATGCTGTCGGACGTTTGCGTAGAATCAGAACTATTAGAAGATATCACCAAAACCGGTGATGAAATTGCCGCCGCTTACGAGAATCGTGAGTTCTCGCGTGCGATGCGCTTAATCATGCAGTGTGCCGATAAGGCCAATGAATATATTGATGAGAAAAAACCTTGGTCGCTTGCCAAGCAAGAAGGCACTGAGCAAGAAGTGCAAGACGTCTGCTCGGTGGCGATTAATATCTTCCGCCAATTGATGGTTTATTTGGCGCCAGTATTACCTGAGCTGACTGCCAATGCTAAGGAGTTCTTAAATATTGATGATTTAAGCTTTGCTAGCCGTAATGAGTGGTTACTTGGTCATAAAATCAATAAATTTAAACCTTTAATGCAGCGTATCGAAGAAAAAGACGTTGCGGCAATGGTTGAAGACTCAAAGGCCTCATTGGCGCAAGCAGAAGCCCCTACTACTAGCAGCGATAATAATTCAGATAATAAAACAGCGGCAGTAAACACTCAGCCAGCAAAAAAGGCTGATACTGATACAAATGCTGAACAAGCTGACTATATCGGTATTGAAGACTTTGCCAAAGTTGAGATGAAAGTGGCGCACGTCTTAGCCTGTAATTATGTCGAAGGCGCGGATAAGCTTTTACAATTCACCCTAGACGTTGGCGAAGACAAACCGCGTAATGTCTTTAGCGGTATCCGTAAGTTTTATGAGCCTGAGCAATTACTGGATAAAAAGGTGATTTGCGTCACCAATCTTGCGCCGCGTAAGATGAAATTTGGCATCTCAGAAGGGATGGTGCTATCAACGGGCAATCCAAAAACACAGTTAACGGTGGTTACTTTACCGGACAACTGCGTGATTGGCGATGTACTTGCTTAAAAACATTAAATCAAGTAATAATTAAAGAACAAAAAAAAACGGTCGCCATAGACCGTTTTTTTGTTCTTATGTGAAAAAAAATAGAAAGTAAGCTTGCTGTTTATCTAGTTAAAATATCAATAATCTGCAACGTATCATTAATGACCGTCACAATTTTATTTTCTGGCGTGCGAATACGAACGTAGCGGTCATCATAACGGTCTAAAATTACCGAACGATCATAAATATTCCTATCAATCTTGCCGACTACTCTGTAACCGTATTGATCAAGATCACGTTTGAATGAGGCATTAGGGCTAGCATTGCGATAAGCGTTGATATTAGGTTGGGCGTTGCTATGATGGTTATAACCTTTATTGATATAAACAGCTTTGCCCTTGGCATTTCCATTTCCATCTTTTGCCGTAGCAGGTAAGCAAATCAATGAGGTAGCAGTAATGCCAGCGATGGTTAATAGTTTAAGATTAGAAGTGTTCATAATGTTACCCTTAAAATATTCGTTTGAAAAATATTAAGTAGATATTAGAGTGGGTTGTACATTCACCAAGTCAGCATAATAGTAATGTGAATTTTATAGTAATGTGAATTTTGGACTCACTATAATTCTCGTATAAAAACTAGCTTATGTTAATTATGAAGGGCGTTCGTAATAGATGCGTTACTAGCTTGTAAGCTTTTTGATTGTAATTTTACCAAATAAAAAGATGCTTTCGTGGCATCTTTTTTATTGCCCAAAATTCATTGGTAACTATGTATAAAGAACCTGATAAGAAAATTATTTATCTAACAAAAATTGATTTAAACACCCCTTTATAAAGCTAATGACAAACGCGTTTTATTTTCTTATTGCCATAAGTTACATTACTGTCATAATATGGACGTAATGATCAATGGATTGATTACCTTAATGTTAGCCCGTTATCTCAGCATGCACATAACATTGACTCGGGTAACCTGCACCTTTTAACCTATGAGCCAAAATAAAATGACCTTTGCCACTACTTTACGCCTTAGCCTGTGCGGCGCTGCTATTAGCGCGGCGCTTGGATTAACCGCCTGCTCTAATAATGCTACTGACCCTGCGGCCACTGCTGATGACAGCGCAACTAACGATAAGCCTGCCAAAACCTTAGCCATCACCCAGATTGTCGAGCATCCTTCTTTAGATGAGATGCGCCGTGGCATTATTGATGAGCTGGCTGAAAATGGTTATGTAGAAGGTCAAAACCTAAAAGTTAACTTTCAAAGCGCGCAAGGTAATACCGCAACTGCAGGGCAAATTGCCAAACAGTTCGCTGGTGACAATCCAGATGCTATCGTCGCCATCTCAACACCTTCTGCCCAATCAATCGTGGCATCGACCAAAACCGTTCCCGTTATTTATACCGCCATCTCAGACCCTGTAGCAGCGAAGCTTA
Source organism: Psychrobacter sp. ANT_H3 (assembly GCF_027919975.1). NCBI lineage: Bacteria > Pseudomonadati > Pseudomonadota > Gammaproteobacteria > Moraxellales > Moraxellaceae > Psychrobacter > Psychrobacter sp. ANT_H3. The sequence continues at coordinate 29,770 of NZ_JAQISM010000012.1, forward strand.
TTGACGAAAATGATGTACCTATCCAAACCAACGTGACCGGTCTGTCGAGCGAATTACCTATCGAGCCACAGTTAGACAATATTCAAAAAATTGTCCCCAATGTAAAAACCATCGGTTATGTTTATAGCCCAGGTGAAGCCAACTCTGTGGTGGTCCTTAAGCAACTTGAAAAAGCGGCACCAGCACGTGGGCTTAAGATATTGGGCGTAACTGCTAATCGCCCTACTGACGTTGCGATGGCGACTCGTAGTCTTGCAGGAAAGGTAGAGGTCATTTATACCTCATTGGATAACAACGTGGTCTCGGCTTTTGAAGCCATGGCCAGTGCGGCTAATGAGCTTGATATCCCAGTTATTGCCTCAGATGAATTTAGCGTCAGACGCGGTGCGACTGCGGCGCTTGGGGTTAATGACTATGATTTTGGTCGTACCACGGGCAAAATGGTTTATCGGGTATTAAATGGTGAAGCTACCAAAGATATCGCACCGCAAGTGATGAACACCTTGACGCTATATGTCAGCCCAAAACACGCCGCTGAACAAGGTACCAGCCTATCAGCAGACTTACTTAAAAACGCCATCAATGTCGATAAAGAAGCACAAAAGACCAGTAAGTAATCGCTGGCAAAACAGCAGTGAGCATTGAATAGAAAGACCGTGATTAACAAGCAGTCAGCGCTACCTTTTATTTATCATTTATATAATGTACGGACACATTATTATTTTCAGGAGTCAGACCCATGTTGTATCAAAATCGTTTTGCTAAAGCTTTATTATGGGGCGGTGTTTGCACCGCTATCTTGACCGGCTGTAACCAACCAGCACAAGATGCCAACACCACTGACGGCGCTGCAACAGGTGGCGATGCCAAAGCTGCCATGAAAACGGTCGCTATTACCGCCATCGTTGAACATCCAGCACTCGATGATGTGCGTAAAGGCGTTATCGATGAGCTAAATGACGCCGGCTTTAAAGAAGGTGAGAATTTAACCATCAACTTCCAAAGCGCCCAAGGTAATACCGCTACCGCCGGTCAGATTGCTAAGCAATTCGTCGCTGATGCACCAGACGTCATCGTTGCCATTGCAACACCATCAGCTCAGTCTGTGGCTGCCTCTACCAGCACCATTCCCATGGTATTCTCAGCAGTGACTGACCCTGTAGCAGCCAAACTGGTGCCCAAGCTTGATGGTTCTGGCACCAACGTTACCGGTGCTTCGGATGCCCTGCCTTATGCACCGCAAATCGATTTGATGCGTCAAATTATCCCAAGCTTAAAAAACGTCGGCTATGTTTATAGCCCAGGCGAAGTTAACTCAACCATCGTTTTAAAGGCATTGAAAGATAACCTAACGCCACTAGGTATCAACGTACACGAAGCGCCCGCTCAGCGTAGTAACGATATTGCGATGGCTGCCCGTAGCCTTGAGGGTAAAGTTGATATGATTTATACCTCAACCGATAATAACGTCGTTTCAGCTTATGAATCACTGTACCAAATCGCTAAAGAAAGCAAGATTCCACTAATTGCCTCTGATACCAGCTCTGTTGAGCGCGGTGCCGTTGCGGCTTTAGGGGTAAACTATTACGATTTGGGCCGCGAAACTGGTAAAATCGTGACGCGTATTTTAAACGGTGAAAAAGCGGGTGCTATTCCTGTTTATACCCCGCAATCGCTTGATTTATATGTCAGTCCAAAAAATGCGAAAGCCGAAGGCATTACTTTGCCACAAGCGGTTATCGATAAAGCAAAAGTAGTGGTAGAATAACTGCGACTTCTGGTATCGCACCGATAGACGGTAATTTTTATCAATTATCGTCTATGGGCGATACCGCTATTTATTTAGCGCAGACAAAACCCAGCTATCAGTCAGTAGGCTGGGCTTGTTTTTTAAAGGCTTTAAATGAGCAAGATTTATGATTATGCGTAATTATGATTATGCGTAATAATGACAAGTCTTGTTTTACCCTAGCTGCAGATAACCCAATCTGTTAAATTCACCGCTTCGTCGTTTAGCTAAAACTCATGTATAGATTTATATATAGATTCATTTATAAATAAAATAGCGCTGCTATATAGCGCTCACTTATCCTATGAATCACTAGAATGTTATTTGCTAAACGCTTGGTTATGACTTACTGATCTCTTATGTCTTTAATTGCTTTTTTTGGTGCGCTTGAAAGTGGTCTGATTTATGGCCTAGTGGCGCTTGGCGTCCTAATCTCATTTCGTACCCTCGACTTTCCGGATTTGACCGCTGACGGTAGCTTTCCGTTAGGTGGCGCCGTCGCTGGTATTTCTATCATTGCCGGCATCAATCCTTGGCTTGCTTGTGCCTTTGGTATGCTAGCAGGGTCAGTTGCCGGTATTGTCACCGCATGGCTACACGTCAAACTGGGCATTTTGCAGCTGCTTGCCAGTATCCTTGTGATGGTTGCCTTATATTCTGTCAATCTACGGATTATGGGTGCGCCAAACTTGCCGCTATTGGGTGAAACCACGGTCTTTAGTACCTTGGTCCATGACGGCAATGGTTACTGGATGCGCTGCTTAATTATTGGTGTTGTCGTGCTACTGGCCATGTTATTTTTAAACTGGTTTTATAGTACCGAGACGGGCTTATCGATGCGTGCGACCGGCTCAAACTTACGTATGGCACAGGCGCAAGGTATCAACACCTCGTGGATGACCATCATTGGTATGGCGATTTCCAACGGTTTGATTGCTCTAGCGGGTGCGCTATTTGTGCAGACGCAAGGTGGCGCAGATATCTCGATCGGTATCGGTACGATTGTCATTGGTCTGGCAGCGGTCATCATCGGTGAGACTATTATTCCAGCCAAGCGGATTTGGCTGATTACCTTTGCTGTGGTTGTCGGTGCGGTATTGTACAAGCTGTTTATTCAGGTTGCCCTATCGAGCGATACGCTACGTAGTATCGGTTTTGGTCCGCAGGATTTAAACTTGATTACAGCGCTGCTCGTGGTATTGGCCTTGGTATTGCCCAAAGCTAAAAATAAATTTTTAAGTCGTAAAGTTCGGGCTTAATGTCAATGTGCAACCATAAGGAATAATTATTATGATGCAAGCTACAGATTTGCGGTTGACCTTTAATCCTGGAACGCCCATTGAAAACCCTGCCCTACGCGGTATCAATCTGAATATCGCTGATGGTGAATTTGTCACTGTTATCGGTACCAATGGCGCGGGTAAATCGACCTTTTTAAATGCGGTCAGTGGCACCACGCGCGTCGATAGCGGTTCAATCTTGTTAAATGGCATCGATGTTACCAAAAAAACCGCGCACCAACGTGCTCATTGGGTCGCTCGTGTATTCCAAGACCCGATGGCGGGAACTTGTGAGGCGCTAACCATTGAAGAAAACATGGCGCTTGCCTATAAGCGCGGCGGCAAACGTGGTTTAAGCTTTGCGCTCAACCAAAATAACCGTGACTTATTTCGCGAGAAACTGTCAGTATTAAAATTGGGTTTAGAGAATCGCTTAACTGACCGTATGGGCCTGTTATCCGGTGGTCAACGTCAAGCCGTTAGCTTGCTGATGGCATCATTGCAGCCATCTAAGATTCTACTGCTTGATGAGCATACGGCGGCCCTTGACCCTAAGACTGCGGCTTTCGTTTTAGAGTTGACCGATAAAATCGTCACGGACAATCAGCTTACCACGATGATGGTCACTCACTCGATGCAGCAAGCCTTAGCCCATGGCACGCGTACCGTGATGCTACATCAAGGACAAGTAGTGCTCGATGTCGCAGGCGATATTCGTAAAGGCATGAATGTGCATGACTTACTCGATATGTTTGAGCAGACTCGCGGTGAAAAAGTCGAAGATGACAGCTTGATATTAAGCTAAATCATTTAGCTTAATATTTTGAATTTAAAAAAATAAAACGCCTGTTTAATAGCAGGCGTTTTTTTATGACTGTTTTAGTTATTAAGAATCAAGCATGACCAATTTCTGAATCAACTCACTGACATGCTGCGCTTGCATTTTTTTCATCACCTGTGAGCGATGTACCTCTACCGTACGGACAGATATATCTAAATGATCGGCGATATTTTTATTCAGATTGCCTTGCAGTAACTCATTGGCTACCTGCTTTTCTTTATCGGTCAGCTGCGCATAGAGTTTTTTAATATTATAAAGCTGAGCACGTTTGATTGTTAAGGCTTGTGCACGCGCAAGCGCTTCTTGTAAACGGTGACTATTAATCGGTTTTTCGAGATAATCAGCGGCTCCTTGTTTGAGCATGTTGACTGCATCAGCAATCTCACCCTTGCCAGTTAACGCAATAAACCCTATCGGACTGTCATGTTTATTAAGATACGCTTGTAGTGCCTGACCGCTCATTTCTGGCATCATTAGATCACTGACCACCACTGCTGGGCGATAGATATCGACTTGCTGCAAAAATGTCAAAGCGCTAGCCCACACTTTGGTTGGTAATCCTAAACTACTAATCAGAAAATCACAGGATGTACGCACGCTTTCTTCATCGTCGATGATATGAATCAGCAGAGGTTCGCTAATAATAGCAGCTGAACCATTACCAGCTGTTTGAGAATCTAAGTGTTTTAAGTGCTTATTGAGATAATGCTGAGCATTCATACGCGACCTTATGATTAAGTTAATTTACAAAGTTTATAGGCGCTTGGTTTTTCATAACTCTCTTATGCTCACTTTCTCTTTTGATTGCTTTATTTCTGAGCCTCATCAGCCAAATGCAGCGGCAGATAAAAAGACACTTGCGCACCAATCTTATTTGCTGGCGTGTAAGTATTTTCAGTGTTCATCAAGCGCACTTTACCATTTAAATTACGCTTAAAGCGTTGCTGATAACCGTCTAACGCTTGTATGCAATTAAGCTCCTGCTGCACTTCGATATTGCTAAGTCGCATCATACCGCCAAGTGATTTGCACAAGCGCTGACATATCATCAAACCCAAACCTAAACCATTGGCTTTGGTTGATTTGGTGGCGTAATGATTAGGTAGACGCTGCTGTGATTTATTATCAACTAGCTGCTTATTACCAGTTAACGGTTCATGGTCAAGCAACTGCGCCTCATCAAAACCGCCTGCATCATCGGTTATATGCAATACTATATAAGATTTTCCATTATAATCTTCTGCCTGACAACGTAACATTATCTGCGTCGCCCCTTGCTGCTCGGCGTTTACCATACTATTCATCAATAACTGGTCAAGAACTAGGCTTGGCAACTGCAACGATGGATAGTCGCTCGTTAGCCAAAAACTCATGGCTGAAGCCTTCTCACCCAATAGCAATATACACTGCTCATAGGTAGTGGCGATATCCACCCTCACTTCATCCGGCTGTGAGCGCCCTGCCCAGCGCCGAATATTACTGATAACAGCCGCGACCCGCTCGGTTTCATTGACAATTTGCTGCAATGCACTTTCTGTCGCTTGTTTATCTGCCACTTGTTTGTCTGTTGCTTGTTTGTTAGTCAGGGAATTTTCTACCGCATGCAGACTATTTAAAGAGTTTTTATCCAGACTCGTACTTTCTTGACCGCCTTGACTAATCTGATTGCTTTGACTGCGAATCAGTAATCCTTGGGCATAATTTTGAATGGTCGCCAGCGGCTGATTGATTTCATGGGCGATGGATCCACTCATCTCACCGATGACAGCGAAGCGTTCTGATTGACGTAGCTGCTGGTCATAATCACGAATCAATCGATTTTGCAGGGTTATTTTTTGCCGCCGTCGCCACGCCAACCAACTCATCCACGCATAATTTACTGTTGATATCAAAATAATTAAAACAATAACTGCCATCCACAATCGATGCGCCTTTACCCATTCAACCATATGCGCGCCCAGCTGCTTTTGGGCGGGATGACGGTTCATATCATAGAGGATACGCTCAGCATTACTACTCGATTCGGGTGGTAGCCAGCCCTGATTTATTCCTAACAACGCTTGCTCTGATTGACTTGTACCAAATAGATTTTGATTAATCTGTCGCACCAAAGCATTTGGCGCTTGCTCGGTCGCCGCCAATGTCCAATTTGGATATATCGGCGTTGAAGATTGACAGCTAGAAGCGGTCGCAACAGGGTGAATAAGTCGGTATTGTTTCTCACTAACTTTCCCTTGCCGTGCCATCTCTTCCATCAAGCAAAGCGGCGCTATCGCCGCATCTACGCTGCCATTCGCTAGTGCATTTAACGTGCGCTCAATAGGATAACCGACGAACTGGGTCTGATAACGGTTGGATGGCACACCATTTTGTTGTAATAAATGCGCGACCAATAGATAACCACCAAAAGCCTCGGCATCGACGGCAGCAATTTTACGCTGCTGCAAATCTTGCAGCTGATAAATGCCGCTGTCCGCCTTTGCCCAAAGTGCACTGGCGACCTCTTCCATGGCGCTAGGTTCTTTTAACGGACTACCCTGACTGAGCTTATTAAATTCATTGGCTAGATTAACCGTTGCGGAAAACTGCTTATCAGCGGTTTTACTGAAACCCTTTTCATTAAAACCTTTTTCATTAAAGTTTTTACCATTGATATCAGCAGGCGCAGTCAATTTAGTTGGCGCCGTATCCGCTTGCAAGGTCGCAAGCCAGCGCCAATGGGTAGTATTCATTTTAATCAGCTGTACTTGTGGACCAAGCACTAAGGCAAATTGCTGCGCCTCAATTTCCTGCTGCCAATTCTCTAACGCCAGCGGCACCAAGACCACTGTGTCCTCTTGCAACTGCTCATTAAGCTGATTGAGCCAAGGTTGCCAGCGTTCTTGCGCAACTGTTTCACCTTGCGGCGCCAGCACGCCTAAATAATACGTCTGGGCGTTTGCCATCGACATAACCAAGCAAGCATTTAATGCCATCAGAGCCATAAAGGGTATTAACGCTTGTAACGCTTTCCACGCCCTCAAGGTTATGGTTCTAAGCGCAATTTTCGATAAAAAATAAATGGTATTTATAGGCATTATTTGCGACTTAAGACGTCCAAGTTTGTAAAATTTATTAAAACCATATAATTAATGTGGTTTTCCACAATATCAGCATATTACGCCATATTCTATACTACATAGCAAGATTGTATCTTTTAATTGGCTGAGCTTAATGATTGCTATCGAATATAAAAATCAGGCATTACCAATAAGCCTTACAACATAGATAGCGACAGTAAGCGCAGTAATATTTTTATAGACTATTTTTATGGAGGGCAGGCTTATGAAAAAGTGGCCATTAATCATTATTATGGCAGCCATTGTCGGGCTGATTTTAGCGTTTATCATTGGGCAAATACTGCCTAATATGCGCACGAGTAGCAGTGACATAGAGGTCAATATCACCGACCCTGCACTTATTAAACAAGGGGAATACGTCGCGCGTACCGCTGACTGTGTTGCTTGTCATACCACGTTAGATGGCGAGACTTATGCCGGTGGCCTGCCTATGCTGACACCACTAGGTGCCATTTATTCAACCAACATTACCCCTGATAAAGAAACCGGTATTGGTCAGTATACTTTTACTGACTTTAAAAATGCCGTCAAGCATGGCGTGCGTCGTGATAATAAAGCCCTTTACCCTGCGATGCCCTATCCTTCTTATCAGCTTATGCCAGATGAAGATTTGGCCGCGATGTACGCCTTTTTTATGTCAGACGTCAAACCCGTCAAGCAAGCCAATCTAAAAAGCGAGCTACCACCGGTGACCAATTGGCGCTGGCCCTTAGCATACTGGCAAGCAATGTTTGACCCAAAACGTGACTTTGTCGCCGAAAGTGATGATGCAGTGTTGGCTCGTGGACAATACTTAGTTGAAGGTCCTGGGCACTGCGGCTCTTGTCATACTGGCCGCGGTATCGGTTTCCAAGAAATCGCCTTAAATAATGCCGACTCAGAAGAATATTTGAGCGGTGCGGTTATCGATGGCTGGCGCGCCAAAAGTATTCGCGGTGAACATCGCGGTTTGGGTACGTGGACGGTCGCAGAACTGAATGACTTCTTTAAAACCGGTCGCACTGATACCACGGCTGCTTTTGGCGCCATGGCCGAAGTGGTCGAGCACAGCACGCAATATATGACAGACTATGATATCAACGCCATGTCATCTTATCTAAAGACTTTAACGCCCGCGCCAAATAAAGAAACAACCTTGCCGGTGAAAAAAGACATTACCACGCAAAAACTGCTTGATGGCAACTATGATTCGCGCGGTTCAATCTTGTACGCCGAGTATTGCCAAGTTTGTCACCGTGCCGATGGTAAAGGCGTGGCGCGTATCTTCCCAGCCCTTGATGGCAATAGTGCGGTATATGCGAAAAATGCCGACTCGGTACTACAAATCACCTTGAGCGGTGGTCGCATGCCAGAAACTCCGCACGACCGCATGGCCTTTACCATGCCTGAATTCACTAACTTAAGTGATGCGGATGTGGCAGAAGTGGTCAACTATGTACGTAATAGCTGGACCAACCAAGCGCCTGAAATCGGTGTCGATGATGTGGTAAAAATGCGCGCTTTCCTCGCCAAAAAACCAAAAACCAGTACCGATATCGCCCCAGACTTAAGTATTGATGCGCAAACAAAAGGAGCAAAATAATGAAAAACTCTCCACACAATCTGCCTGCTATTGTTAGCGTTATCTCTCAGAAAATGAAAATGAGCAAACTAACCACCGCTGTTCTGACTGCCTCAGTGGTTAGTATCGCCGCTATCAGTAGCGGTTGCTCACAGCCAGAGCCTATCGAGCAAAATGCCCCTAAATATGGCTTAGTTACTGCTGATGATGCCAACGAAGATGTTGGTACTTATGTGCTGCCGCAAGATACCTCTATCTTGGATGAGCCAAACGCTGATGAAATCTTTTATGGCAAACGCTTATTAAACGAAACCAAGCGTTTATTGCCCGAGCACGTCGGCGCGCAAATGAACTGTAATAGTTGCCATATCTCGCAAGGTAAAATCCCGCTTGGCGACCCCTACATCAACAGTTATAATTTCTACCCGCGCGTAATGCCTCGTGCTGGTAAAGAAGTTGATTTAACCAAGCGCATTAATGGCTGTTTTCAGCGGTCGATGAATGGCAAACCTTTAAAACCTGAATCACCTGAAATGTTGGCAATGTTGGCCTATATGAAATGGCTGTCCCAAAATACGCCGAAAGAACAAAAGGTCGATATCCAAAACGCTGGTAAAGTGGATGAATCTTTGGTTGGCAATCCTGTACGCGGTGAAAAAATCTACCAAGTACAATGCGCCACCTGTCATGGTGATAACGGCGAAGGCATGAAAGACAGTCGCGGCGATATTGTCTTCCCGCCATTATGGGGCGATGAATCCTTTAACATTGGCGCTGGGTTGGCGCGTACTTATAAAGCTGCGGCTTTTGTTAAGTACAATATGCCAATGGGCATTCAGACCAAAGGCTTATGGGGTCATGGTAACGTGCTGAGTGACCAAGATGCTATCGATGTCGCTGAATTTTTCACCCATCAACCGCGTCCCGACTTTGCTGGTAAAGTAAATGACTGGCCAAATGGCAACAAACCTAAAGATGCCCGTTATTAAATGCGCTAGCCTGACAACATATCAGTCATGCTGATTTATAAAATAGAAAAACCTCAAACGCATTCATTGCTTTGAGGTTTTTTGTTATCTATAAGTAATGAAAGTCAATATTTCTTATCAGCCATTATATAGTAGCACTTAATGTAGTAGCACTTAACATAATCACTTTTATTATAGTAGCCCTTACTATCGCCATTCGCCTATGAGGTCTGTCATGCGCAAAATCCCTGTTTATACCCATCCTGCTGCTGGTTGGCCAGCGCTGATCTCATCGACTCGTAAGCTGATGGATTACAAGGCGTTTATGCGCGGTAGTGTCAGCATCTTACATAGCAATCAGCCTAAGGGCGGCTTCGACTGTCCGGGCTGTGCGTGGCCTGACCATAAGACCCATAAAGTTATCGATATCTGTGAAAACGGTATCAAAGTCATTGCCAGTGAAACGATGAACCAACGTGCAGATGCGGCGTTTTTTGCCAGACATAGCGTGACCGAACTGCAAAGTTGGTCAGGCTATGAGCTTGAGCATAGCGGACGCTTATCAGAGCCGTTATATTATGATGCAGCGCAAGATCGTTACATCGCTATTTCTTGGCAAGCGGCTTATGAGCGTATCGCTGATGTCTTAAAAAATCTTGATTCACCAGATGAAGCCTTATTTTATACTTCAGGACGCGTGACCAACGAGCCAGCTTTTATGTTTCAGCTGTTTGTACGCTGTTTTGGCACCAATAATTTGCCAGATTGCTCCAATATGTGTCATGAGCCAACGTCAGTGATGCTTGGCAAACAATTAGGCGTCGGTAAAGCCACCGTAGTTTTGGAAGATTTTGAGCAAGCAAAGTTGATTATGCTGTTTGGGCAAAATCCTGCCACCAATCATCCGCGTATGCTTGAGATGCTAGCGCACGCTCATAAACAAGGCTGCCGTATTATCTCTATTAACCCGATGCGTGAGCAGGGTTTAAGCAAGTTTAGGAATCCACAAAAACCAACTCATATGGCTGCAGGACAAAGCGATGAGATGGTCGATGAGGTCATTCAAATTCAAATCGGTGGTGATGTCGCTTTATTGACTGGTTTGGCTAAATGGCTGGTAGAAAACGATAAGATTGATAGTGAGTTTATTAGCACTCATACTTCAGGATTTGATGATTTAAAACAATGGCTGATCGCCCAATCTTGGACAGATATTGAGCTTGGCTCTGGTATTACGCAAGCAGACATCATCAACCTTGCCAAGCTCGTGGCAGACAGTCCTGCCACTATCTGTACGTGGGGTATGGGCATTACCCAACACGTCCAAGGCGAAGATAATGTCGCCATGATTACCAATTTGCTGCTGCTGATGGGTATGATTGGTATCGACGGTGCAGGCGCCTCGCCCGTTCGTGGTCACTCCAATGTGCAAGGCGATCGCACTATGGGTATCCATGAGCGCCCTAAACAAAGCCTACTTGATAGCCTTGAGCGCGTGTTTCAGCGCCCTATGCCGCAAGAAGACGGGCTTGATGTCATTGCTGGAGCTAAAGCATTGATGCAAGGTAAACTTAAAGCCTTTATCAGTATGGGCGGTAATTATGCCGTTGCCGCACCCGATAAGAGTGCGATTCAAACCGCCTTAACCACTACTCAGCTTAATGTTTTTGTCGCTACCAAGCTCAATGAAACCATGCTATATCCGGGTACAAACAACTTAATCTTGCCTTGTATAGGGCGCACCGAACGCGTGATAACGGCTAAAGGCGAGCAGTTTGCAACGATTGAAGACTCTATGTGCCAAATTGTGCCCACACAAGGACGTCTAAAACCGATTAGTGATGATTTAAAGTCTGAAGCGCAAATTGTGGCTGATATGGCAACCCATGTGCTTGGGTCTGATTCATCAATTCCATGGCAGACCATGGGTAGCGACTTCGATATCATCCGTAATTATATTGCCCGTGCTATTGACGGGTTTGAGAACTTTAATGAGCGTATCCGTGAAAGCGAGCGCGGTTTTCATTTATACCACCCAGCACGTCATCGCGTTTGGAATACCGATAGTGGCAAAGCCCAATTTGAAGTACCGCAATATCCGATTACTTATGTCGCCGCGCAAATGGCACAAACTAGCGCGGACTATCACAGCAATGACACGAGCGATAATTTTAAAGATAAAAATATCGAAAAAAGTACTGAGCAAAAAGTATGGCAATTGACTAGCGTCCGTAGTCATGATCAATTTAATACCATGATTTTCGGGTTTAAAGACCGCTATCGCCAAACCAACCGCCGCGATGTGTTATTTATGCATCCCGATGAAATCAAGCGTTTAGGCTGGCAAAAAGGCGATAGCGTCATGGTATCGCGGCAAGACAGCAAGGATGAGCGGCGCACCTTGGGTCCTTTGATACTTACTGAGATGGATATCGCTGCCAACGCGGTGGCGACCTATTATCCTGAATGTAACGACCTTATTGACTTGGACAGTCATGCTCCTGACTCGAGGACGCCTGCTTATAAGTCCGTCACCGTTGTTTTACAGCGCGTTAATGAAGGCATGTTGGCAGCTACCGCTTAATAGCACTTGATGTCCTACAATAATGGTTAAAAATAATATAATGGTCAATAAAAATAACTTAGCGACAGTAGATACTTTGGCAACAGATGCTGCTGAGGCGTCAATAGAGACCCAGACAGTGCCACTATCTCGGCTGCATTGGGCACAAAAACATCGTTATTTATCTACTGAAAACTCTACTCATGCAACCAAAGAAATAGAGATTGATGATAAATCAGCAATGCTAGCAGTAGAGGCAGCCGTTGCGATTGTCATTAATGGTATCCATTATGCGATATTGATGGCAAGCCCCTATCAGCTTGAATATCTTGCCATTGGCTTTTTATACAGTGAAGGGCTGATTCATCATAGTCATGAGCTATTAGATTGGGAAGTAACGCAACTGACTGATATCGCAAGTTATCAGAAATTTAGCAATGACTTAACGGATGATTCGGCTACTGCAACGACTACTTTTGAGCAGTTTTCAACGCAGCTACAAGACTATGATGTGTATGTTGTGGAACTGGTATTAAATCAGCGCTGTCATCAGCGTATTCAAGCGCAAAAGCGGCAGCTAGCAGGACGTACAGGCTGCGGAATGTGCGGTATTACAGGACTGGCGCAAGCACTTCCTGATTTAAGCAGTTATTCAGCGCCAAGCTTAGAATCAGCCAAAAAAATGTCGCAACCCACCGCCCCTACTCTGAATTATTTATTACAAGTACGACAAAATATTAACGCCGCACAACACACGCATCAATTAACCGGTGCGGTACATGCCGCTGCCACCATGCAAGGCGCTGACTTATATCTATTCGAGGACGTCGGACGCCATAATGCCCTCGATAAACTCATCGGTTGGCAATTACGCCACAAAGCAGAGCTGACATGCGTGGTGATGACCTCGCGGCTGTCTATTGAGCTGGTGCAAAAATCTATTCGTAGTCGCCTACCTTGGCTTGTCGGCATGTCTGCACCGACCAGCACTGCGGTACGGGTTGCTGAGCGCTATGGCTTGGGGCTGGCAGGATTTTTACGCGATGACCGAGTTACTTACTATACCAACACTACACCAACTGTCCAAACGCTTAAAACACCAATCTAGAGCGGATTCTGCTGTTATATCTCTATAACTAAACATGCCAGATATTACTCCGTTACTATGCACTCCCATTACCCTTCCTGTGCAATTCTCCAATTATCCATTCGATTAAGCTTTTTTAGCTCCATCTTGCTCTAACACTGATTACAGTTATTATTATAAATCTATCTATTAGTTTGCCTTAACCATCCTTGACTCAGAAGTTTGAGGGAAAATTTGAGGTTAGAGATAGAATAGGTTACCCTTACCGCACAAACATGTTACGAATATTTAACATAGTTGTAGTTTTATTTATCAATGATAAGTAAATGAGCACCACAATCCCAATAAGATTTTACTTATTATCACGACAACGGATGATAGCTCACACGCAATAAATTGAGTAAAACGCTACTCTAATTATTGCTTATCACAGCTGATATAAGCTGTCTACATTGAGCACAAGTCATAAAGTTTTGGCTTAGTGCTTATCCGTAATTTTGCTATGGACGCTTACCATGTAAGCCTCGTGTAGCCTATCGCTACTATCGATGATGCCGTATTTGACCGCGTAATGGTTTATCCATTAGCAGACGCTAATTGAGAGTTGCCGCTGTTATTTTTCATACAAGCTTTTAGTCGATATTTTTTATTAAATATTTTAATAGCCTGTGGCCAATGAAAAATTAATACACCCTCTGACGTTAGCATTTGGTTTTTATAACCATTTATTTTATTGCGTATTGCTCGTTGCTAATTGTACGCACGGGCAAAATTGTATGCGCGTGGCAAATAGGCTGAACGCGCGTTTTTATATTTTCGCCAGTTTGTAAGTTTTACTTTAAAGCGAACTATTATTCTATTAAAACAATTGCGAGGTATGAATTTGAAAACTGAGTCATTGTTCCAATTCTCATCGTTAACCATTCTTTTATTATTGCTAGCATTTTATGGTGGCACGTATTTACTGTCTTTATTAATCAAAAAAGACAAGGAGACAACTTCAGGATTTATGGTCGCCGGTCACAGTGTAGGCTTCGGCATGGGTGCAGCCAGTATGACCGCCACATGGATTTGGGCGGCGTCGTTTTATGCAGCCGCTACTTCTGGTTATAAATACGGCGTCTCAGGACCGATACATTACGGTTTTTGGGGTGCTTTGATGATTTTATTCATCTATCCTTTTGGTATGCGCTTTCGTGAACTTGCCCCAAATGGTCATACCTTAGGTGAACTCATCCACGCCCGCCACGGCTCATCAAGCCAATTAATTTTAGCCATATCCAATATTATGGGGAGCTTAATTAGCTTGATGGTCAACTTCACCGCTGCTGGTGCTTTGGTATCCGTACTGTCACCCTTATCGTTTCAGACGGGCGTCATCATCGCAGGCGTTGGGGTGCTCAGCTATACGTTAACCTCAGGATTCCGAGCCTCCGTCTTTACCGACTTTGCCCAACTGGTCGCCTTAATGGCCATTGGTGTCATCATCATCCCAGCGGTACTATTTTCCATGGGTGGTCCGTCGGTCATGGTCAGCGGACTGTCAAATTTAACCTTTGAGCAGCAAAATTTCTTTTCCTCTGAAGCGTTCTTTCAGCAAGGTGCGCCATATTTTGTCGCCGTATTGGCTTATGCCATCGGCAATCAAACCATTACCCAGCGCCTATTTGCTATTGATAAAACCAAAATTAAAGCGACCTTTATCACTGCCACGGTCGGTTATGCCGGTATCGTCATTGGGCTTGGTATGATTGGACTCATGGCATTAACCATAGGTATCGAGCCACTTGATGGCAATATGAATAACTTAATTCCGCAAATGGTCAGTACTTATTTGCATCCGGTCTTTATCGCATTATTCTTTATTTTAGTGATAGGTTCGCTGTCCTCAACCGCTGACTCAGACTTATCAGCGCTATCAACGATTATGATGGCGGATGTCTATGGCAAAAACCTTGCCAAGGGGCGCGTTAAACCAAAAACTATGATGCTTGTCGGTCGCGGAACCATGATTGTCGCCACGGCAGCAGGATTGATTTTTGCCAGCTTTAAGCTTGATATTTTGGTAATGCTGGTCTTCGTTGGCGCGTTATGGGGTGCGATTGTTTTCCCAGTGATTGCCAGTGTGTTGTGGAATCGCGTCACCAATGTCGCCTTTACCTCAGCGGTCATCGTTGGGCTGTTATTGTTCTGCGTTGCGCGCTTTGAGCTGATACCGATTACCGGCTTCACCGCCTTATTCTTTGAGATATTGGCCAGTGTCGGTGCCGCAGTGGTTATTGGCCTTATGGTCTTTGGCTTTCTAGGTCGTAAAATCGGCATGGTCGCCGCCGCTATCACGCTGGTGCTGATGTTAATCTTCGCCACTGGCTTCCTACGCCAGTACATGGTTTTACTCGCTTCACTGACCGCTTACGGCGCAAGTACCATCGTCTGTGTGATTATCAGCCTAATGGGTGACGAGCATTTTGACTTTGATCTCATTAAACAGCGGGTTGGCGACTATGATAAAAAGCCGCCAGTACAACCGCTAGCAAAATCTTAAATAAGATTAATATTATCAAGTGATGGTTGGTCATTAACTGGCTAGCCATTATTAGAAGCCAGCAAAGCAAAGTAAAAATCAACACCAACAATTACTAAATATAAGGAGCTATCATGGACAACGTCTTTATCTATGGATTATATATCCTCATTTGGCCGGCGATTACGCTAGGTGTACTGATATTAATTTGTACCGCAACCTATCGCGATATCAAAAAAGCGAAATATAATAATAAAGATATCGTTTAGCACACGGTATTAGACGATGTGTTTTATAAAGCCATCATGTAGCAAAGGCTTAGTGATGGCTTCATTTAGTCTAACAATACTTCGAATTAGCGTTAATTTATGGGCAAATAGCCAAAACTGAGCAGATAAGTAGCATTTAATTAAAAAATGACTTGTAATTTAAATTATTTTTGCTAATATAGGCATCCTTGATTGGCTGGGTGGCAGAGTGGTCATGCAGCGGACTGCAACTCCGTTAACGCCGGTTCGATTCCGACCTCAGCCTCCAATTATTTAGGTTAAAAATATTATAAATATTACGTTAATTTTAGCTTGCTTTATTAACATAAATGCTTATAATAGCGACCACTATCTAACAAGTAGCAAGCTTACTTTTAGATAATACAAGTTTTGCCCGGGTGGTGAAATTGGTAGACACAAGGGATTTAAAATCCCTCGCTAGTAATAGCGTGCCGGTTCAAGTCCGGCTCCGGGTACCATTACATAGTCCTATACTATCTTATAGAACAGCCAAAGCCCCTGATATCAGGGGCTTTGTTGTATCTGACGTTCCATACTGTCCTATGAATCTATCCTAATCCATGCACTTTGAGTATACTGTCAAGTATACCGAGTTTTGAGTCTACTCATGGAGATCTGGGATATGGAAAGAAAAGCGATCAGTTCAGACAGAAGCATCAGCAGCCATAAGACTGAAGATAAGAAGTACTTCGTTGCTGTCAAAAATCATCCTAAACTATTCTTAATGGTACGTCCTACTGAGACTAAGTCATGGATGTATCGCTACTATCCGCCTTCAAATCCTAAACAAAGCATTATCTCCATCGGTATATATCCAAGTATCTCGTATGC
>NZ_JAQISM010000014.1:0-45885 GCF_027919975.1 Psychrobacter sp. ANT_H3
GCTGGCAGAAGACGAAGGCGATTCAACGAAACGCTCATTATCATCGCCACAACCAACAAGTAATAAGCTACTGGCAATCGCTAGCGATAATAGACCGCGCGTCATGATGGGTTTGTTTATAATTGAACGGGGTAAGACCATGATTGCTATCCTTAGCAGTAGTAAAACAAAAAAATGCCTAAAATCCTTGGCAATAGATAAATAAAACCTAGCTGATATTTTTAATAAATACTTTTTAGAACTCGCTTTTTTAAATCAAACTTCTAAGTCAGATGGCTTAGACGACTGAGTGATAATCAATGTGAAAATCAATGAAAATCAATGAAAACCAATGAAAACCAATGAAAACCAATGCTTAGGCTTTACTATTTATACGCTAAAACCCTATTAAAATCCAATAAAAAAGTGATGCAAAAGCATTTCAAATACTTTAGATAAAACAGAGCCCGTTATGAATCACGAAAGCAGCCAATCAACTGACCAGCCCAGCAAGCAAGCCATCACACCGTCCATTGACCAACCCGATACGCGTACGGATCGCAGCTTTGATGCAATTGCCGACCACTTTGAAAAAAAGGTTTACGGCGGCTTAAAAGGCGACATTCGTCTGGCAGTATTGCGCCGTGATATTTTTGCCTATTGCACGCAGATGAGCCAGACACTTGGGCGACCGTTACTTATTTTGGATGTGGGCGCTGGGCTAGCGCAAATTGCGATTGAGCTTGCCACTCAAGGGCATACGCTGGTTATCAATGATATCTCAGCCAATATGTTGGAGAAAGCACAAGCAAACGCTGAAATAGTTAAAAAGGATTTGGATATTAGGTGGTACGTTTGCCCGTATCAAGAATTAGAAGAAAAGTTAGCAGGTAATACAGAGAAGTTTGATTTGATAATGTGTCATGCACTGCTCGAATGGTTGGCAGAGCCAGCCGCTGTGATGGATTTTTTTGATAAGCATTTAACTGAAAATGGCGCGCTATCGCTGTGCTTTTATAATCCAGCGAGTTTTGATTATCGCAATCTTATTATGGGTAATTTTAACTTATTGGATAACACTGAATATGAAGCGGACAATAAGAAAAGCCTCACACCCAATCATCCGGTCGCTAAAGAGGAAGTTGAATCTTGGTTAGAAGCTCATCATTATCAAACGATACTTGCCAGTGGCTTGCGGGTATTTCATGATTATTCGCCGCTAAAACGTGGCGGTCATAACGACCCTGAAGCGGTGATACGCATGGAGCTGCGCTACTCACAACTCGAGCCGTATAAATGGCTGGGACGTTATTTGCATATACTGGCAACGCGCCAAGCTTAAAGTTCTTGCTAAGCTTCAAGAGCAGCGCCAAGCTTAAAACTCATAACTACCTGACGTCTTCCACGCGCTCTGACCTATCATACTCTGACCATGTGGTGGCATTGATGTCTTTTTCATCAAACACCACTACGTGCTCTAGGATAGGCAAGATGCCAATTTGTGAACCAATCTCATGGTTATGATGACTGGCAACTAACGACAGTACGGTTTGACCGTCGGCTAGCTGTAAGCGATAAAGATAGTTTGCCCCGCGAAATACACGTCCGACTACTAAAGCCGTTTGCGTGCTTTCATCGTCATGCACGATATCATCAGGACGTACTAACACCTTAATCGGCGTACCATTCGGATAGTCGTACTCGCAATACTGCGGCTGCCCTGTTTCATCATAAACTTCCATACGGCGATAAATATCACCAAGCGCGGTTTCAACATGACCTTCTTTGATAATACCGTCTATCATTGCGCCTTCGCCGACAAACTCAGCGACAAATGGGCTGACTGGCTCATGATATAGCTCACTTGGCGTCGCCCATTGCACCAATTTACCTTTATCCATCACCCCGACTTTATCGGCTAACGCAAAGGCTTCGTTTTGATCGTGAGTGACCAATATCGCCGTAGTATTGGTACGTTTAAGGATATCACGGACGTTCATCGCCAGTGACTCACGTAGCACCACATCCAAGTTAGAAAACGGTTCATCAAGTAGCAAAAGCTTGGGCTTTGGTGCCAATGCGCGGGCTAATGCCACCCGTTGCTGCTGGCCACCAGATAACTCACTAGGACGTTTATCCGCATGTTCCGACAATTCCACAAGCGCTAACATCTCTTTAACGCGGGCTTTTTTGTCAGCAGCCGACCATTTATTTAGGCCAAAGGCGATGTTTTTTGCCACGCTTAAATGTCCAAATAACGCATAATCCTGAAATACCATGCCCATGCCGCGCTTGGCTGGCGCGACCGCAAAGGTAGTACGTGCGGTTTGTTCCGTTAAACGCTGATTGCTTAAGCGAATCTTGCCGCCACGGCTTTGCTCTAAGCCTGCAATCGCCCTTAGGGCGGTGGTTTTACCGCAGCCGCTATAACCCAAAAAGCAGCCGATTTCACCTTGTTGCAAATCTAGCGATAAGCCATTAACGATAATCGTATCGTCATAACCAACGATTAAATCTTGAACGCTAAAATAAGCATCATCAACGCTAGTGTTCTTTTTAGAGGAATTAAAAACAGGGTTATCTTGCAAGTGAATTTGTCCTGCTGTTTCTTTATTTAAGGCAGTCTGATCTGATACGCTTTGATTTGATATGCTTTGATTTAAAGCATCTTGTGTCGATGAGCTGTGAGGCAAGCTTTTATCCGCTTGCAGCTGTGCTACCTGAGCTTTGGTTAATAGGGTGGCGGGTGGTTTTTTCACATGCTCCGGTCTTGGCTTACCGCCTATCTTTAAGGATTCAGGCTTTAAAGATTTAGACGCTGCTGGATTGGTTGAATCGTTCATCAAGTCAGTATACATAGACGGTACCAGTAAGCTATTAGTGAATAAAACCCATCATTGACGCGGTTTTTAATGTTGCTCTTTTTAATATAGTTATTTCTTAATGTTGTTCTTTAGTGATAAACGCGCTTAACCTTGTTTATCACTTTGGCGCAGCAATACCCAAACAGGAATCAGACCAACCAGCACAATCAACAAACTGGGCAATGCGGCGCGTCCCCACATGCCTTCGCTGGTCATCTCAAACACCCTTACTGCCAGCGTATCCCAACCTTGTCGCCGTGTCATTAAGGTAATCGGCATCTCTTTCATGACTTCGACAAAGCCCATCAACAAACCCGTTAATACCCCCGGACTCAATACGGGCAACATCACTTGCCGCCAGCGCTGATACGGGCTATCGCTAAGTAATTTAGCTGCCGCTTCTTGATTGACCGTCAAGCGCTGTAGCTGACGGTCTACCGGCTGAAAGCTCACCGTCATAAAGCGCGTCGATAAGGCTAGCAGCATGACGATGACACTACCGGAAAAAAACTGCGTTGAAGTAATACCAAAAGCTATCAGCTGATTATCAAGCCACGCAATCGGAATAAATATCCCAACGGCCAACACCGTACCCGGTACCACATAACCCAAATTGGCTAAGGTGGTCATCAGCTTGGTGGATTTATCTGGATATTGACGCTTGACCCAAGCAATGATAATCGCCAAAAATGCGATAAATATCGTGGTCATACTCGCAATCATAAGGCTATTGGTGACAAAATCAATATAGCGCGCATCAAAATCTTGCTGGAAATTTTCTGCGGTCCAATAAAGCAGCTGTAAAAACGGAATCAAAAACGCCACTAAAAATACCAGCGTACAAAGTAGCGCCATGCCCCACTTCGCAGGTTTACTGGCCTCAAAGCGCTTACTGCTACCCTGAGTGATGGTATTGCCACGCTTTGCTTGCCAATACTGCTCAAACAAGACGACGATAAAAACCACGCCGATTAATAACGCTGCCAGCTGCGCAGCAGTGGTTAAACTAAAAAAGCCAAACCAAGCTTTATAAATCGCCGTCGTAAAAGTATCGACATTAAAGACTGATACTGCGCCAAAATCTGCGAGCGTCTCCATACTGGCAAGTAGCAAACCACCAATGACCCACGGTAGTGCTTGTGGTAACGCCAGCCGAAAAAACACCTTGCTACGACTTAACCCAAGCATCTGCCCCGCTTCAATCGCTCGCCTACCTTGCGATAAAAACGCCTGGCGCGCCAGCAAATAAACATAAGGATAAAATGCCAACGACAATACTAAACCTGCACCCCAAACATTACGCACCGATGGGATAGCGGTGGTAAAGCCTGACTCTCTTAAAGCCGTTTGCAGCGGTCCGCTAAAGTCAACGATACCGACAGTGACAAATGCTAAGACATAAGCGGGCATCGCTAATGGCAACATCAGCGCCCACGCAAAAAACCGCTGTCCAGGGAAGCGGTACATACTGGTCACCCACGCAAGTGCGGTCCCGATAACGCCAGAAATCACCGTCACCATCAGCAATAGAATGACGGTATTTTTTAACACTTGCGGCAACACATATTCGCGCATATGGGTCCAAATATCAGCGACCGGCTGCGTCCACGATAATAGTACGATTAAAATCGGTACTAGCATAAACAACGAAATCAGTCCTAAGACTGATTTTGAGAGGATACGTTTGCGGACGACATGGTCGTGACTAATAGATGGACTATTATTGTCATTACTGGCTTCATTGACAGTATTGTCTTGCTTAGCAGACGCTTCTGGCATTGTTATCATAGATTGTTACCGTGTCATACGCATAATGACGCTATTAGATGCTGAATTAATAAGCACCTAATAGCTAAAAACCAACCACTTAGCTACTGCCAGTCTATTATTTATAACCCGCTTTATCCATCATTTGAATGGCTTTGGTTTGTAGCTCACCGAATTTCTGGACACTGATATCGTCTTGTTTAAATGGACCCCATGATTTGAGCATCTCTGACTCATCGATACCCGCTTTGACTGGGAATTCTTTATCAGCGCTGGCATATAAACCTTGCGCCTCATCAGAAGACAACCATTCCATCAATTTAAGCGCGCCATCTGGATTGTCTGAACCGGTTACTACGCCAGCTCCAGAGATATTAACATGGGCACCAGTCGTACCTTGGTTCGCCCAGAATATTTTTACAGGGAAGTTTGGTTTTTCATCAAGCAGGCGACCATAGTAGTAGCTATTGGCAATACCCACTTCACACTGACCTGCGGCAATCGCCTCTAATAAGTTGGTATCATCGCTGAATACGTCGGTCGCTAAGTTATCTACCCAACCACGAATAACTTGCTCGGTTTTCTCTTCGCCCAAGTGCTCCATCATGCTGGCAACCAATGATTGGTTGTAAACTTTCTTAGAGGTACGTAGACACAATTTGCCTTTCCATTTTGGATCAGCCAAATCGGCATAAGTAGATAATTGGTCGGCGCTGACTTTACTTGGGTCATAAAAAATCGTACGGGCGCGTAATGACAGACCTGTCCACTGACCTTTTGGATCACGATATTTAGCAGGGACGTTGGCTTCTAAGATAGTAGAAGACACAGGTTGCAATAAGCCCTGCTCCGCTGCTTGCCATAAGTTACCCGCATCGACGGTTAATAGCATATCAGCAGGAGTATTTTTACCTTCCGCTTGCAGGCGCGCCATCAATGGCCCCGTTTTATCAGTGACCAGCTCAATTTTAACGCCTGTCTGCTCAGTATAACGGTCTAATAGTGGTTTGATTAACTGCTCATTACGTGATGAGTAGATGGTGACCGTTTGCCCACCAGCTGCCGTCGCATCATCATTTGTAGCCACTTCTTGCTCAGTGCTAGATTGTTCAGTACCAGCTTCAGCATCTACGCCTTCTGCTGGCGTCGATGAATTATTACAGCCAGTAAGCCCTAACATCAGACCAAATACAGCAACGGGTAAAATAAGCTTAGTAGAAGATAGATTTGCACTGATAGCAGTTAATGACATGGCTTTCCCCATAATGGTGCTACGGATAAGTGAGATAAAAGGACATTAAAATCATTAGAAAATGATTGAATAGCGAGACTAATAAGACATTAATGTCTGAGTGACAATATACTAATCGAAATGAGATTAATTATCAATACATTTATTTCGTGCAACCATGCAGCAAAATTATCACTTAATATTTACCTTTGGATAGCCATATTTAAGCAGAGTTTTAATGGCTTTTTATCGATTTACTTTGATGATAGAGCAGCCCTATCCTAACGCAGCCGCATCTTAGCATCTGAAAGAAGCCACTGTCCTAAAATGACATTAACCGCCGCTTCGGTGCGCAATATGCGCGGGCCTATATTGACCGCCGTGCAACCTTGCTTGGCAAGTAAGTCAATCTCATAATCAATCCAGCCGCCTTCTGCGCCGATAAAAACCATACTTGGCAGTGCTGAGTTATGAAGGGGTCCAGGATTTTTTAGTTGTTGCTGCATATATTGCGCAAATGACAGCGCGCTATAAGGATGAGCAACGATGGCACGATTGGTGATTAAGCTTGCAAGCTCATCTTCAACAAAGGGTTTAAAGCGTTTTTGCAGACTGATGCGCGGCGTAACCGTATCAACGCCTTGTTGCAGCCCTTCTAACACAAACTCGTCAAGGCGAGCCAACATCGGGCTTTGCCAATAACTCTTTTGCGTACGATAGCTGTTGATAAGGATAATATCGTTGACACCAAGCGCGGTCATATCCATGATTAGGCGGCGTAACACCTTTGGCCTTGGTAATGCCAGTACCACCGTAAGATTGAGCTTCGCTGGCGGATTGATGGTTAGCTGTATATCACCCAGTTCAATACTATCGGACGCAATATCTTTAATGATAGCGCTGCCAAGCTTGCCACCCAATTGGCCAATTTTTAACGTATCGCCCACTTTGGCAGTTAGTACTTTATTCACATGGGTAATTTGCATTAAATCATTGATATAGGCAGACGCATTATCATGTTGAAAGTTGGTTGCTGGCAATAATATACAGTTCATAGCGTCACTTATATCCGCTCTTGATTCAGTTCTGGATTCAGTTCTGGATTGAAAGATGCTTTTGCGTATTGCTGAATCACATCTTCAATCATCGATAACTGCCGATGCAAGACCGCTTGCTGCTGCTCAGTCATTTCTGCACCCGCTTGCCCTGCCTGCTTTGCCAATTCCAAATGGCTAAGCCAAAACTGTAGCTGCTGATAAAGCAAACTGTCGTCATCGCTAGATGGCGGATTGGTCGCAATTTTCTGCTGCTGAGATAGCTGCTCATCAGTACCAAGAGCGCTATAGAACTCGTTGTTTGGTTGATATAACGCCCCAACACTAGCGAGCTTATCAACCACGCTTTGGCAAGATTGGGTATAACTGCCCATCAATACCGGCGTCGCCACACTTGCCGGCTCAACGGGATTATGCCCGCCAATATCGACCAATGAGCCACCCACCAATGCCACATCTGCAAGCGCATACCATTTCATCAACTCACCCATACTATCAGCCAAATAAACTTGGGTATTTGTACTGATTGCATCCTCATCACTACGACGCGTCATCGTTAATCCTGACTTTTCAATCAGTTCTGCCACCTCATCGAAGCGCTCAGGATGCCTTGGAACGATAATTAACAACGTATCCGCTAATAGAGGATTAGAGATGATTTGCTGCTGCCATGATAATACTGTCTTTTCTTCACCGCTATGTGTACTTGCTGCCACCCAAATCGGGCGACCTGCTACGCCTAAATCTAAATCCAAGTCTGCGCCATCATTTGCTATTTCAGCTTCTTTGGCACCATTATCATTCAGCTTCGGGGTATTAATCACCCATTTCAGCGAGCCTGCCACGCGGATTTGCGCACTATGAGCGCCCAATTGCCGAAAGCGTTTTGCCGATTCATTATCCTGCGCAATAATCAAACTCAGGTTTTTCATCATACTGGCACTGACCGCGCCAATTTTTTGATAACTTTTAAAAGAAGCAGCCGACAGCCGACCATTGACCAAAATACTTGGGATATGATGCTCGGACAACTTGGTCAAGATATTCGCCCAAAGCTCCGTTTCTACAAACATTGCCGCAACGGGTTGTACATGCGCTAAAAATGTCTCAATCACCGCAGGGCTGTCGACTGGAACGTAGCTATGGCTTAAGCGACCTTGGGCAATATCATCGGCAAAGCGACTGGCACCGCGCGCAAACCCTGTCTGCGTGGTATTGGTCAACCATATCTGATAGCCTTTTGCTAATAGCGCATCAAGCAAGGGCGCGACGGTATTGGTCTCACCTAAAGATACCGCATGGCACCAAATGACTTTTTTGCCATTGCTATCTTTATAATTAGCATTTTCGTTGGCATTCACATTAGATTTAATATTTGTATCAGGCACGGGCGGCGCAGGATAGCGCTTACCAAAACGCTGCTCGACTTCTTGCTGATAATTATCACGCTTATGCGAGCGACGCCATACTTGCATACGATATAACGGTTTTAGCAAACCAATCGTCACCTGATAATAAACAGGTGGCTTATAAACGGCTCGGCTTGGCTGAGTCGACTTATCAAAAGAGGGTAAGGAATTATCAGAAGATGGCATGAAGAAGCCCAGATTAGTAATGGATCGGACGATAGGAGGTGACGTTATAAAATGACAATAAAAAATGCCAATAAAAAACGCGCCAATTCTACCTGAATTTAATGCTAAACAATAGTTTTAAAGCACTCGCTATTAGAAACGAAAATTTAAGAACCGGAATTTGGACATGAACGGTTAGACAATAATGAATATTAATATAGCGATAACAATGATTACCGCAAACAATAGCTGATAACGTTTGAGACTATGCTGCTCTTGCTTTTGTGTACTGATTAACGTTTGCGCTTGCTGCCATTGGCTCATCAAACTGGCCGCTTCTGCATGACCATTTTTGGCCGCTTGCTCAAGCCAGTATTTTCCATTAGTCATATCTTGCGGCACGCCAAATCCTTGATAATACAGCTTACTTAATAAACGCTGGGCACGGCTGTCATCTTTGCTCGCCGCTTGCTTCACCCATTCAACCCCTGCTTCCATACCAGCCACTTTATCCGTATTTACCCCTTCACCAAGTAGCTCATACATGGCTAAACGTAGCATCGCAGCGCTATTACCCGCATGAGCAGCATCTTGCAATTTTAACAGAGCTTGCTGCTTGGCTGCCAAATGCTGCTGTGAAAAGGTAACTTGCGCGCGCGGTTTCTCTTGCTTAGCAATATGCTGCTCAAATTGATCCAAGATTTTACAGGCTTGCTCGTATTCTGTCTTGCCAGCGATTTGTGGTACTTCTATTTCATCAAGCTCTATGAGCAATTGGCTAAAAAGCTCTGGGGTTGGCGCTTCTTTTATCAGTGGTTTTACTGCTGGTTTTATTATTGGTTTTATCGCTATTGTGTCTGACTCTGTTTGTGAAGATTTTACTGAAGCCGTTTGTGCTGAGGGTGCTTCTAATGGAGCTGTTAATGAAGCAGTTGATGAAGCAGTTTTTGCTAATAGAGTATCTGCTTGGACAACTTCAGGTGTTGTTTGAAGCTCATTATAAGAAGTATGATTAACAGCATCAGTATTTGTCTGAATACTTTGGCGGCTATGTCGAGGTACTATTGTTTCAGTTACTTCTTTAGTGGCACGCTCGGTAGCTATAGGTAATGCATGATGGCTATCAATGGCGTTTGGCAGTCTTGCACTCACTGCTTGGTATAGGCCGCTTGCCACTTGACCACCTTGCACCGCTTGAAACGGCCTATCAATATGACCAAACAGCCGCAGTCCTATCGGCTCTAAGGCAAAAAATAGTGAGTCAGTCGCATTAGGCTTATCAGTATCCTCAACATCATTATGATAAACCACTGCCATATGTTGATAAAAATCATCGGTCAGCAGCGGCAGAGCAGGATAACGCTTACGTAGCTCAAACTCACCGAACCAATGCGGCGTATACTGCCATTGCTGTGCCAATACGCGCCCTGCATAAAATGCCAAAAATACCATGAAATTACGATAGCGCTCATCTGCCAACAGCGTCGCCTCATCCCACGTGCCAGACTTTATCATGTCACGGCGTATCTGCGACAGCAAGGTATCTATACGCTGTAAACTTGCCAGCGATTCATCGAGTGTGCAGTGATGCAATTCAGCTTCATAAGCCATGCCGCCAGCGACGGGACGGCCAGCTAAGAAATCTTGCCAATAGCCTGCTGCAATATAATCAAGGGGCGTTAAGGGCGATGCAGACATAAGGCAAGCCTATCCTTTAAAAATTAAGCGTTTTAAAAAAACAAATAAGATGACAATAAAAATAAGTAGTTTACCTTAACTCAAAAGCGAAAGCGCTACAATAAAGGACTAAATAAGCGCACCACATTATCAAACAAGCGCTCTGCCCCGTGGCGCTCTTGCCACTCTTCTAAGCCTAAAAAATGACAGCTTTGTAAGTAGACTTCTTGACAGTCAGCAACCTGCGCGACCATTTCTGGCGTATAAATCGCTAAGCTAACTTCCATATTCAAATAAAAGCTGCGCATATCGATATTTACCGTGCCAAACAGACAATAATCATCGTCAATAACCACGGTTTTTGCATGCAGCAGTCCGCCTTTAAATAAAGCAATGGTCACCCCTGCTTCGAGCAGTTCTTGATAATACGCTTGGGAAGCGTGCTGCACCAAAAACGAATCCACTTTTTCTGGCACAATAATCGTCACCTCGACCCCACGTTTGGCAGCAGTAGTCAGCGCCCCTGATAAAGCTTCATCGGGTACAAAGTACGGCGTGGTAATACGAATACGTTTATTGGCGCGATGAATCACCGTCACCAACGTATTATAAATCACATGTGCCGTTACTTGCGGCGCCGAAGGTATCAGCTGCGCTAGCACATCCTCGACTACGGGCATGCGCGGTATCAAAATCGATGTCGAGCCAATCTCTGGCGGCTCATCAGAATCAACAAGCTCGTCTAAAACTTTGACGCGGCTGTTGATATCATTAATTGTCGGGTGCATGACATAAAGCTTACGGGTATAGGTATTCACGCGGTGATTGAGTGCGTCTAGGTTGTCTTTATTTTCTGCCCCGATATCGGTGACCACTACTTTGGCCATCGCTGTGGCAATATTCATCGGCTCTTGACTGAAACTACGTATCGCTACATCAATCCATTGACCAACATTTTTATTCTGTTTAAAAAACTTCGGGTCAACCAAGTTAAAGCTACCGATATAGCCTATATGTTCGTCAATGACGATAATCTTGCGATGATTACGCAAATCGGAGCGCTTAAACAAAGTTTTAAATAATCCCACCGGTAGCGACTGGTGTACAAAAACCCCAGCCTCTTCTAACATCCGATGCTGTTTGCTATTAAAAAAGCTAAAACTCCCTACACTGTCTGCCAAAATATGACATTCTACACCGCGCTGCGCCGCTGCCATTAGCGCTTCCATGACATCGAGTATCTGACCTTTTGGATAAATAATATAAAACTCCATCAGGATAATGCGCTGGGCGGCATTAATGTCTTCAATCAAGCGCCCAAAGATAGCACTCGGCGTGGTCAATAATTGCATTTGGTGGTCGGGAAATACCCCAAACCCTGTCCAACGCGTGCCTATTTTACTGACACCGCGGTAGTTATCAGGCAGCAGCTCTTGTCCTTCATCAAATACCAGCTGCTCACGCTTAGCCATATCATTCATCAGTAGCCGCGCCTGATTCATACGCGCGCGGTAACGCCGCCCAATCATTGGCTCACCTAGGAGTATATAAGCGATAAAGCCAACCAAAGGCAAAGTATAAAGCACGGCAACCCAAGCAATCGACACCCCGATATTGCGCTGCACCGAGACAATACGCAGCGTCATGACTATCATGAGAATCACGTGCAATATCAGACCCAATCCAGCAAAGTCGCCTACCGACCATGTGGTAAAGTAGTCTTCAATAGAAAGCGCTTCTATATTAAAATTATCTATGCTCGCCTCCATGACCCTATATCACTCAAACTATTTACCTATTTATTAACCAGCTGGCTTACTAAGTAGACGCCTTGTTAACGAGATGCCAAAAGCATTATCAGTATAGTAGCTTTTAGCAAGCACGCAATAGCTAACTGTATCGTCTGACACTCACTTTATTTATGCCTTAATTTGACCGTTAATAAAGGTTAACAACCACAATTTTAAAAATACTTGAAATAATATTTGACAGCCATGTGTAAATGTATATAATACACACCCACAGAGCGAGGCTTTAGTTAGTTCTCTTCTGTTGAAAGTTATTCAAAGGGTGACAACTTTGAATGTTAAAACTTTCAGGAAATCCTCTTTAAAGGATTCCAGTAATACCTAGTTTGGATGCGTAGTTTCCTAGAATTTACGACAATGTAAATTCTCTTGCGCTCGGACGAAGCAGTGCTTCGTTTTATCCTCGCTCAGGGTGATTAGCTCAGTTGGTAGAGCGTCTGCCTTACACGCAGAATGTCGGCGGTTCGAATCCGTCATCACCCACCACTATTTAGTATAGTGTTACTCTTAAGTAGTAAGCTAAGTGGCTAAATAAACTAAAACGACCTCAGCAGCGGTAGTTCAGTTGGTTAGAATACCGGCCTGTCACGCCGGGGGTCGCGGGTTCGAGTCCCGTCCGCTGCGCCATATTTAAAACTTAGTTTTAATACAAAAGTTTCAACCTCAAGTATTCGTTTACTTGAGGTTTTTTTGTGCTTGTTGATTGTTATCAGCTATTAACTACTACTTAGAACTTATCATTTTATCCAGAAAAATTTTCACTAAAACCCCATACGGAACAGCGTACCGACCACAACGAATGCCACTGAAAGTAGCGTCACCAAGATAATATTAACGGCAAATCCATTCAAATTGTTGGCTGATAACCTTGGTATTACCCTAAAACGTGCGTGCATAGCGACGACAGCCGTCAGCAATAATAATATCAGCTTGATACCAATCAATACGCTAATGTCATTATCAAAAGCAAACCATGCACTCACATCGGGTAGCATCCTATATGCCATCCACAATCCAGTAATAATCTGAATAGCCAAAGCTGGCATACCAATTTTTTCAAACTGCCCCTCAAATTGTAACAATGCCTCTAAATTACGTGAAGTTAGTACTTTAGGTAGCACCACTAATGCTAGTATTAAATGACCACCTGTCCATATTGCTGCGCCAAGTAGGTGCAGAATTAATAGATAGTTGAACATACCATATCACTCCAAATAATTAACCAATCATGATTTCTTGAAACATTAAGGTTTTAATTATGAAACGCGCCAATCAATTACAGCCATTATCCCGCCAACATCATCTTGGACTTAACCTGTCGCGCCATGCGAAAGAATGCGCTGATGAACCCGAAGAGATTGCCAAACACTGGCACAATCTCACCTCCTATATTAACGATATGCAATATCATTTCCAAATTGAAGATAACTTAATCGCTCATGCCTTAGAGCCATATCGTACCAATCATCCTGATGTTGCCTCGGTACTCGACACCCTTGACGGACAACATAAGCAATTATATAAAATAATAAATGAAGTTGAAGCGTCACAAAAATCTGGGAATAAAGACATCACAGTCGCGCAGGTTAAGGCGCTTGGCACTTTATTATACGACCATATCCGATTTGAAGAGCGAGCGTTATATCCTGCGGTAGAAAAATATCTGACAGAAGCAGAGTTAAATGCTGTATATAAAGCCAGTCCAGATAGCATTAAGCGCCCTGATGAGGATCGCTAATCCATTTATATGAGAGTTAATCCAAGACCAGTTAAATAAAATATTGATTAAACAAAAAGCCCGCAAAGAAACGAGCCATATTTTGGTATTCGTTTCATTTGCGAGCTTTTTTAGCGGCTTGATAGGTTGTACGGACTTATGGTTAAAGCAGTATTTTTAAGACACTAACCTTTAAGCACTAGACTCTAAGGCATTAATTTAAAAAAGTGCTGACGATAGTGTTTTAGCTCACGAATAGAGTCGCGAATATCGTCTAACGCTAAATGACTGCCGCCTTTTTCAAAATTTCTTAAAATATCAGGACGCCAGCGGAAGCAAAGCTCTTTAATTGATGACACATCAAGGTTGCGATAATGGAAAAAGCGCTCAAGCTCGGGCATTTGGCGCGCCATAAAGCGGCGATCTTGGCAGATTGAGTTGCCGCACATAGGCGATTTACCACTATCAACCCATTTGTTTAAAAACTTAATGGTTTCCGCTTCGGCTTCTGCCAATGTCACCGTACTACGACGCACACGGTCGACCAAGCCTGACTGACCGTGCTGCTTAGTATTCCAGTCATCCATTTTATTTAATACTTGATCTGATACTTTAATGGCAAACACCGGCCCTTCAGCAAGGACGTTTAAATCCTCATCTGTCACCACGGTCGCAATCTCGATGATTTCATCGTTTACGGTATCAAGCCCGGTCATTTCTAGGTCAATCCATACCAGCCCTTTTTTACCTTGGTTTTTGATTTTAATTTTATTGGGATGGTCGTCGGTACTCATAAAATATCCTATGGTCAATAAATTTTGGAACAACTTGCGAGCAATGTTAACCAAATAAATCATCTATAAATGGTCATGCTCAAATAATATATGTTTGCGCTTGCTCAATGATAATGTCTAAAAAAACTAAAACATTACAAAACCACTATCGGCTAGCGGCGCTTTAGGCTGTATGTTAGCAAATTTTCACGCTACACTTAGCAATATTTTTTTAATAGGTTCAAAACCCATGGCATTAATTCGGCAACGCAAACTGACTAAACAGCAGATTCGTCGCATCGACAAACAGCAGCTGGACAGTCAAGATAGCATCGATGACAGTTTGATGGATGGCGTGGTCATGGCGCATTATGGTAAGCAGTTAGAAGTACAGGTGACCAGCTTACCAGCAGTAATTCCCGTGCAGCCGGAGATTGCGCCCGATGATCCTGAGCCGTTTTGGCAGGAGCTGGCGTTAGGCGATATCTGGCGCTGTCATGTACGTACCAACTTACCGATGCTAGCCGCTGGCGACCAAGTGCGCTGGAGTGCTGATCCTAATACTGGCTTTGGACGTATCGAGTCGGTCAAACCACGTACTTCTCTGGTCTCACGTCCTGATCGCTACCATAAGCTCAAGCCAGTCGCCGCCAATGTCGATATTTTGGCGATTGTGTTTGCGCCGTTGCCCGCTGCTGCGCCGACTCTCATTGACCGCTATTTGGTCGTTTGTCATCATGCTGGTGTCAAGCCGCTCTTGGTGCTCAATAAAGCCGACCTGCTGGCGCAAGAAAACGGCGTCGATACCAATGAGCTACTGGCACAGTATGCGGCACTTGGTTATGAAAGCGTCCTTACTTCGGTCGCTTGTCCTGAAAATATTGCTGATAGCGATGAGCAAGAAGGGCTAGATGAGTTAAAGCGCTATATCGATAAAAAGCTGGTTATTTTTGCCGGTCAGTCTGGTGTCGGTAAAAGCAGTTTAATTAATGCCCTACTACCTGAATCGGCACAGAGCGTAAATATTATCTCTGAGAACTCGAAACTCGGTCAGCATACCACCACGACCAGTCGCTTATTGCCATTTAACCCAGACGACTTAACCCAAGGTGGCATTGTCGATACCCCCGGTATTCGCGAGTACGGCATTTGGCATTTAACCCCTGATGATATCATTTCAGGTTTCGTTGAGCTTGCACCGCTGGCAGGTGATTGCCAATTCCGCGATTGTCGCCATACTCATAACAGCAAAGGCTGCGCGTTATGGCAAGCGGTTGCTGATGGCGTGATATTGCAGCGCCGTGTTGAAAACCTTGTCACCTT
Source organism: Psychrobacter sp. ANT_H3 (assembly GCF_027919975.1). NCBI lineage: Bacteria > Pseudomonadati > Pseudomonadota > Gammaproteobacteria > Moraxellales > Moraxellaceae > Psychrobacter > Psychrobacter sp. ANT_H3. The sequence continues at coordinate 15,769 of NZ_JAQISM010000014.1, forward strand.
AAGAGAAGAGGCAGATACTAAACCTTATTAATCAGAGCCTTATTAACGCATGCTTTATTAATCAGTGCTTTATTAGCCCTTATCTTATTAATCACTGCCATAGTAAACGTTGCTCATCACACGTTTACTATGGCTAGTCTAATCGGTATAATAGCGCCTTGTTCATATCTTTAGGCTGTCTTCTCAGCTTAACCGAACACTTATTTTTTTGGAGGTATGGTTTGGATCGTGCGCTGGAATTTGTGGGCAACCACCCGTTTTTATTTGGTATATTAGCCGTACTTGCCGTGCTATTTTTTGCTATTGAAAACAAACGTAGTGGCAGAAAAATATCGCCCAATACATTGGGTATGATGGTTAACTCGCAAAATGCGCAGCTGATCGATATTCGCGCCAAAAAGAAATTTGAAACCGGCTATATCCAAGGCAGCCGCAACATACCATTCACTGAGCTTAAAGACCGCATTGAGGAAATTCGTGCGATTGAGCAACCAGTGATTATCATTTGTGATATGGGCGTGCAAGCAGGCGCGGCGATTCAGATGATTGGTAAAGACAGTGTCTATCGCCTAGAAGGTGGTATCGGCGGCTGGCAAGGCGCTGGCATGCCGTTGGTTGGTGTAAAAGATGCTAAGCCAAAGAATAAAGGCAAAGCCAAGCCAAGTTTGCATAAGTAAGACAGTAGATTCAGCGTTGGTTTATGCAGGGCTAAGTAAGTATAAGCACAATGTAGCTTTGGAAATATACAGCGCTAATCTAAAAGACACCTTTTAAAGAGGTGTCTTTTTTTATGTGGCAGTTATGCTACCGTCAGCGCTTTTCAGCCAATAATGCTTGAATTTAGCAGTGCCATCCCCACTTTATACTGAGCAGCATCGAATAGATTTGCAATTTACATATTGGTAACGGATTATGCTAATTTCTACGCTATGATTTTTTATATCACTATTTATCATATTACTTATAATAAAACTGTTGCCGCATAAATTTATAAACAAGGATTAACCATGACTGTATCTGTGAAAGTTTACACCACCCCTATCTGCCCATACTGCTCAAACGCCAAGCAATTGCTAAAAACCAAAGGCGTTGATTATGAAGAGATTGGCATGCATGATATAAGCCGTGAAGAGCGCCAAGCATTGATGCAAAAAACCAATAACTATCGCACGGTGCCACAGATCTTTATTGGCGATACCTTTGTCGGTGGTTTTGATGAGCTTAACCAAATGAACCAACAAGGCAAACTTGACGAGCTATTGGCGAGTTAATTTGCTATCTTGTTTTGCGGTCTGTTTTTATCGAGGTAAAAATAGACGGTAGCAAGGGTAAAGCAACTTGTTAAAAACCATGTTGCTGAAAAACATCGAGATAAAATCTCAAAACTCTATCTCGATTTATATTACAATGATATTTTATGACAATGACCATTTGCCCATTATTTGATTAACTTTTAGAGGAATTACCATGGCTGAAGAACAAGCACAACCACAATTGGCACTAGAACGCATTTATGTAAAAGACATGTCACTTGAAGTCCCAGGCGCGGGCGTATTCACCAAAGAGTGGAACCCTGAGCTTGATATCAATCTATCTAGCAATGCGGAAAAATTGGATGACGACCATTACCAAGTGGTATTGACGGTCAGTGTAAACGCTAAAAACGCTGAAGAAGCGGCATTTATCGCCGAAGTTCATCAAGCGGGTATCTTTTTATTAAAAGATATTCCAGAAGACCAAATCGGTCAAATCCTAGGCGCTTACTGCCCGAACGTGTTGTTCCCGTACGCTCGTGAAGTCATCAGCGACATCGTCACACGCGGTAGCTTCCCGCAGTTATTGCTTGCGCCAGTGAACTTTGACCAAGCGTACGCGCAAAGCCAACAGCAAGCACAAGTTGATGCGCAAGGTAATGCGTAACACTTAGCATAATAAAGCGTTAGCTAAGCTACATTAAACTAATAGTAGCGAAAAGCCGTTTACCTCTCTAAGTAAGCGGCTTTTTTTATGGACATTTTTTAGCGTTTATTTTAACCATTAAAAAAACCCTGCTGCTTGTGATTACAAGTAGCAGGGTTTTGAATATGACTGTTAATCAACAAGTCCTATCAACAATTCTAAAAAAGCATTAGCCTTTTAGCGCAGATAAAATTTGCTGTTTAACATCATCAATGCCTTGAGTGCCATCAAATTTGTCATATTTAGGAGCGTCGCCGCCTTCTTTGGCTTTATCTTGATAGAAACCAACCAAGGTTGACGTCTGCTCATGATAAGTCGCTAGACGGTCACGAATGGTCGATTCTTTGTCGTCTTCACGCTGAATCAACGGCTCGCCCGTCACATCGTCAATACCATCGACCTTAGGTGGATTGTGGTCGATATGATAAACGCGACCAGAACCTGCATGCTGACGACGACCTGATAAACGCTTAACGATTTCATCATCAGGCACGCTGATTTCAATCACATGGTCAATCGTTACGTTGGCATCTGCAAGCGCTTGGGCTTGTGGAATGGTACGCGGGAAACCATCTAAAATGCAGCCGTTGACACAGTCAGGCTTAGCGATGCGTTCTTGCACGAGGTTAATGATAAGATCATCAGAAACCAAACCACCAGCGTTCATTACGTCTTTGGCTTGTTTGCCAAGCTCGCTGCCTTCTTTGATTGCGGCACGTAGCATATCGCCCGTTGAGATTTGCGGGATATCATATTCTTTAGAAATGAACTGGGCTTGGGTGCCTTTACCGGCGCCTGGTGGACCTAGCAAAATAATACGCATCATTATACGACTCTCCTTAAAAGATAGGATTTTGGGACTAATAAAACTTAGGGATTGGTGGGTTGCAGAGCTTACCTTACCTTGTGGCCTTCAAAAGCTCAAGTATTTTTAGTCTTGATGCGGCAAGTTACGATGACTTATCTGTTCATAGGATAAGATTGCGCGCCATCAGAAGCCCGATAGCGCGCAATTATTAACCACTTATATCTTGATATTTAGTCATTAAGGAATCTGCTGATTAATAGCCACATTGACCTGATTTTGGTCGGCGCTAATCACCACAGGATTACCAGACAAGTCGCCTGACTCGGCAGTGGCAGTGCCGCTATGGCTGATACGAGCAATGACGGCAAGCTGAACTTTATCGCTGCGAGCAGAAGCCAGCGTACGCTCTGGCATCATCGCATCTAAGTCGCTTAGGCTAATATTTGCCTCACCCTGCTTAATCACGCTAATCGGTAAACGCTTGGCGGCAAATGGCGGCCCACCTTTAACATCACGGATAGCAACAAACAGCACATCATCCGCTTTGACCAATGGCAACAGACTGTCACTAATAGAGACAGTCACGTCAATGCCTTCAGAAGCTTGCTGTTGCTGCGTGCTTACATTCGCACTCAACTCATCAAGACTTGCCAGCGCTTGGCTATGGTCGCCCGGTTTGGCGGCAATACTGGCGCGTAAACGCTTAATCCAGCCTTGTGCTTGCTCAAAGTTATTACCGCGTGCCTCACCCATTGCCATTAGCATTTGAGCGCCTTCATGCTGCGGGTTTTTCGCCAGTACGTCTTGTAAGACGCGGCGACTATTGGCATCGAGCTGGCCTTTATTGGCAAAAAAGCTGATTTGCGCATAAGTCGTGGCAATTTCTTCGTTGTCTGGTGACAAACGATAAGCGCGCGACAAGGCTTCAAGTGCTGAATCGGTGGCTTCTAATGATAAGAATAGTTCAGACAGACGCATCCAGCGATCAGGGTCATCAGCATGACGATAAACGTTGGTCTGCATGGCACTAATCAGTTGCGTACCATCTTCAATCGCCCAAGCGGGCGGCTGATCAATTTTACCGGTCAATAAGTCATCTGCTACTTGCGCGACTTTATCTTCCGCTGCCCACAATTCAAACACCGGCGTGCGGTCGCTGATTAAAAAGTACGCTAGTCCCGCTAATGCTGGCACCCATACCATGATAATCAAACGGCTTTTGATACCGGGCGCCACCATCGGCGTCACAGTACGCTGCGCATCCAATAACTGACGCTCAAGCTCCAGCTTTTGATTTTGGTAATGCACCTCATCGATGGTTCCGCCGTCTTTATCCGTTTGCAGCTCTGCTAGGCGCTCACGGAATACCGCAATATTGATATCTAGCAGCTGATTGTCAACCGGCTTGTCTCGTAAGCGTGATGCTCGTAACCATGGCATGATAACGATGACCGCCAGTAATAGCGCAATCAGTAAGCTTAGGGCAATAAATAAGCCAAAAGTAGAAAATAGGGTCATTTTTTGTCCTCTGTACTGGTGATGTCATGCTCGTTATTGTCATTGCTATGTTTATTGCTACGCGATAACAGACGATCAAGTTCCGCTTTTTCTGCCGCTGATAACGCCGCAACGCTATCTACGGTGACGCCGCTTTGACCACGGGCAACGCGCTGGCTGCGTTTGCTTTGCCAAAACCAGCCAATCACCAACACAATCAATAGTAATGGCGGAAAAAACCATAGTATCCATGTCGACGGACGCACGGGCGGCTTATAAGTAATAAAATCGCCATAACGCTCTTGCATATAAGCACGTATCTCGGTATCACTACGACCTTCTTTAATCAAATCATAGGTTTTTTGCTTTAAATCTTGCGCAATCGGCGCATCAGAACCCGCTAGATTTTGGTTTTGACATTTTGGACAACGCAGCTCTTCGATAAGACCGCGATACTGCGCTTCTTGTTGTACGGAGTCGAAGTCATAAACCTCAATCGCTGCATGCGCACTAAAACTAATGCCAAAACTGAGCAGACAAGCAAGCAGTAAGCCTGCTAGCTTTATCGTGAGGTTTTTCATTTGCATAACTGTTAGGTGCATTGCTTGTACATGTCTAGCTTTTAAGTAGAGAGCCGTCATTTGCACATCTCCTTAACCTGAGTAGCGTCTGGGCTAACATTGTTCTTATCAGCTTCGTTGAGCAGCATCAAGCAAGGCGTGATACGACTTTGCCAATTGCTCTCATTAATCTCACCAACGATATGCTGACGAATAATACCTTCACCATCAACCACAAAGGTTTCAGGCGCGCCAGTCAGGCCCAAATCTAGCGCAAACTGACCGGATAAATCCTGAATAGACATCGAAAAAGGATCGCCGCCGCGGTTTAGATATCCTAGGGCATTGCCGATATCATCTTTATAGTTCACCCCAACCAGATTGACACCGCGTTCTTCTAATTGCATCAAAAAAGGATGCTCAATAATACAAGTTGGGCACCAAGAGCCCCAAATGTTCATTAAAAACGGCTGATCCGGCAGATTGTCGTTGGTCATGATACGACTGGTATCTGACAATAATGGCAGCTCGAACGTCGGCACCGGACGCTCAAGCGCAGTGTTGGTGACGATATCCGTTGGCTGACCCAAGCGCATATATAGCATCACCACAAAGCCAGCAAAGACAATCAGCGGAATCAAAAACCATATTTTCATTTGGCTTTTTTTCATGGTTTTAGTAGGTTTATTATTAGCAGCCGCTTTGTTGTTAGCAGCACCTTTATTGTCAGGCGTTTTTTGGGAAGAATTATCTGATGGACTCATCTTATTTCTCCCCTATTTCAGCTTCAGTGATAAAGCCGGCTTTATTTGCCGCAATTTGAGCGGATGTTTTAGTTTTTTTAATACGATAGCGGCTATCGAGCATACTTAATAAACCACCCAATGCCATGATAATCGCGCCAAGCCATATCCAGCGAATGAGTGGCTTAACATAAATACGTACCGCCCACTTATTGCTGTCTTCAGCGATAGGCTCGCCGAGTGCCACATAGACATCACGCATGAGGCTGGCATCAATCGCCGCCTCGGTCATTGGCATCATACTAATCACATAGGTACGTTTTTCAGGATATAAGGTCGTCACTTTTTGACCGTCTTTAGTCACCTCGACCTGCGCTTGCATACCATCAAAGTTGCTGCCTCTGACCTCATGGAAGTCTTTGACTTCAAAATCATAGCCTTGCACATGCACGGTATCATTTTCGCCCAGTGCCACATCACGCTCGATACTCAAGGTACTGGTAAAGGCAACACCGATGACGGCTATGATTACCCCAATATGCGCGGTCTGTTGACCCCAATAGCTCAAACGTAATTGACCTAGACCCTTAAAGAAACTCGGGGCATTTTTGGTTTTGTCTTTAAAATCGACGACCATCCAAAATAAGACCCAAAAGCTCACCGCTAGCGTCACGCCAATATTAAGCATATCGGACGGGCTGACAAAATAAGCAATAATCGCCGCCAATACCAGACTGCTGACCGCAATGACCATGCCTGCGCCCAATAGCGGACGACTGTCTTTCTTCCAGCGAATATTAGAACCCATGCCCATCGCTATTAGCAGCAACCAAGTTAATGGCACAAATAGCGCATTAAAATATGGAGGGCCTACAGAAACCTGACCTAAATTAAAAGAGTCAGCGATAATAGGATAAAGCGTCCCAAGTAATACCACTAAGGTTGCAATGAGGATAATAACGTTATTAATCACTAAAAATGATTCACGCGATACCAGCTGATACTGACTTTCAACCGTCAAACGCCAACCGCGAATGGCAAACATCAGCAGTCCACCACCAACGATAATGCCCAAAATCACTAAAATGACTAGGCCACGCGTTGGGTCAGCAGCAAACGAATGCACCGAGGTAATGACCCCAGAGCGTACAAGGAAAGTACCCAAGAGACTTAAGGCAAAAGCAAAGATGGCCAGCATAATGGTCCACGCTTTAAACACACCGCGCTTCTCAGTCACGGCCAACGAATGCAGCAAGGCTAAACCGGCAAGCCAAGGCATCAGTGAAGCGTTTTCTACCGGATCCCAGAACCACCAACCGCCCCAGCCAAGCTCGTAATAGGCCCACCAAGAGCCAAGTGCGATACCAATTGTCAAAAAGCCCCAAGCAGCCAGCGCCCATGGACGCGACCAACGGGTCCAGACCGCATCCAAGCGCCCTTCCCATAATGCCGCCATACAAAAGGCAAACGGCACAACCATACCCACATAGCCCATATACAGCATCGGTGGATGGATAATCAAACCGAAATCTTGGAGCACAGGATTTAAATCCGCGCCATCGACCGGTAAGTTTGGCAAGGTGCGATCAAACGGTGATGAGGTGAAGATTAGCATCGCCAGCATCATCATCTGTACGCCCGCCAATATCACCAGTACGCGTGCGCGCATTGACAATGGCAAACCACGGCTAAAGTACGACACCAAGGCACACCAAGTGGCCATGATGGTCATCCAAAGCAATAGCGAGCCTTCATGCCCGCCCCACGTCGCGGACAATTTATAATACCAAGGCAACAAGGTATTAGAATGCTGAGTGACGTAGACCAAGCTAAAGTCATTAAAATAAAAGCCTGCCATCAATGCACCAAACGAGACAATCATGGCCGCAAACTGCGCCCATGCTAAGCTTGGTGCAAGACGCTGCCAAGCAACATGGTTATTCATGACGCCAATAGTTGGTAGTACCACCTGCAAAATCGCCAAGACGAAAGCGGCCAGCAAGGCAAAATAACCCAATTCTGTGATTAACATACGGTCTAACCTTGTTTACCTTAATACGGTCATTGTTTATTTTAGGGATTAGTGTTGCGGGATATTCGAAAGTATCCCGTATTCGTTACTGTAGGTGTTTTCGGTTGCTATTATTATACGCTTATCGCCATCAGCCGTTGCAGCTTCAGGCGCTTACAGCATGGTACATTAGCGTCAACTTGTCACGTTTCTGTATCCACTCTGTATGCGATGTGTGTAAAGAACATAAAAAACCATCTATCACTGCATGGCAGGGAAAAACACCAAGACCAGATGCAGCCAACCTGCCAAGAAGCCTGTCAAGCCGCCCAATACAATCAGCGTCATCTCATCTTCACGAAAAGCAGGACGCAATAGGTTTTGAAACTCATCGGGTGATAACGCGCGAATACGGTCGCGAAACAGGCCAAAAATTTTACTGGCTCGGCTTTCATTGAGCTCAGGGTCACGCAGTGGCACCATGGTAGCGACGATTGATTTGTCGATAATGGTATTTTTTAATTGTCCAAACTCACGGCGACCCAGTCCTACTCTTAATGTGGTACTGATAACTGGCGATTCTAACACCTTATACAGGTGAGATTTCATCAGCTCACGCGTTTCTATGGCGCGGTCACCATACATCATCTCATTCATGATGTTCTCAAGTGTCACCAAATCTTTGACCACAATCTCAGCAAAAACCTCAGAGACTTCCTCTTGGCGCTTCATAAAGCCACCTTGAAAGCGGTATTGAGCGATATGCGGTAACTGCGGCTTAAGAAATGGAAAGCGACTTTGCAGGGCAAAAAACTTCACATAAGGTATAAAATGCGGCTCAACAGGGTTAAAGACCATCCAAATCGCAATCCAGTTGGTCAGAAACCCCCAAATAGCGGCAAAAAACGGTACGGTCCAATGCTGCGGCACCACCAAAAATATAAACATTTGGATAATACCGAATATCAAGCCAATTAAGGCACTGATATGCCAAATAAAATCGATCTCTTTTTGCCCGACTTTGAGGAACATATTGACCATCAAGCGACGGTCGCTTTCCATTTTATTGACAATCATCTTACGCATATCGACCAAATCTTCGACATGATAGGTCAAATCTGTCACCAAGGATTGCATAATATTTGGCAATTCTTGGTGCGCTTGGGCATAGACGCGGCGCTTTAATGCATAAGGAAGATTGCCCCACAGCGCTGGCGAATGATCAAGCATAATCTCATCAATCAAGACTTCAAGGTTTTCATCGACCGCATTGGTGATAAATACCGCCATCTGCGCAGGCTCCATCGCCTGAAAAAACTCATCGAGCGAACCGAGCTTTGAGAGCGTCTGATCAACGATAACACCCGATATCTTGCCAGCCTTTCGCGGTACAATACCTTGCCAACCTAAGCCCGGTAAGCCAAAAAACGGGAAGTTTGGAATCCGAATACCCCAAAACTTAACCGGATAAAATAGCATCTTGAGTGCCATCCACACATGTATCCAAGTGACAAAAGCTGTCACCGGTGGAATGGTCAGCATAGCAAAAAACTCGGGATGTTCCGCTATCGTCTGCCACAATGAATTTGCATCCATGACTCTAATTATCCTTGAGGTAATGATTGTCGTTGTTAACCAAATATCCTGAGCAGATTAAGAACGCTTAACAAAAAGCCGCTCTATCCCCAATAACCACATAGCTAAGAAATAACGCGCTAACTGGCTGAAATAAATCGCCTGATTTTAGCATACTTGCTATTCATTAGCACATATCGACCCTCGGCAAGTTGTGACTAGCGATGACACGTTTTGCCCGCTACTCTCAACTCTAAAACCTTTACTATCATCTAGCAGCATGAACCATCAGCATATCAACCGTTGTAGTGTCTAATTCGATGAAAAGAGAACCCAGATAGCCACACTAAAAACGGCGACAACAGCCATGCTAACAACAAAGATAATTATTATAATGACGACCCTATAAAATAAATAACGGCGTACTGCGCCAATGCATTTGTTCTGTTATAATTTATGGTTGCCTTGCGTGAATGGTTAGCCGCTATACTCAAGCAAATCAATCGAGATTTATTGATAAAATATGATGCTATGTTATTGAAAGAGTGTGGCTTATCCTTTATGCTCACCTCGCTTTAAATGCATCAATCTAGCGCCCTCTATTTCTCACTAACTGTTATTGATTTATTCATTATCAACTTATCAATTCATAAACGACCGATTCACTGACCGTCCGGGTACTGACTTTATATGAACAAACCGCTCACTCCCGATACCGAACAGGTTAATCGCATATTTACCAGCCGCGTTATTATCCTTGGGCTGTGCATGTTTTTGGGTTTGACGGCTTTGATTGCGCGCTATGGTTATCTGCAAGTCTATGCCCACGATAAGTACACCACCCAAGCCGATAACAATCGCATTAAGCTGATTTCTGCGCCGCCCAGTCGCGGTTATATTTACGATCGAAACGGCGTTATCCTTGCGGACAATCAGCCAGTATTTACTGCTATGCTGAGCCCTGATGAAGTCGAAGACCCAGAACGCACGCTAAATTTGCTCGCGCCTATCTTTGATTTAACAGATGAAAATATCACCGATATCTTGGCTCGCTTAAGCAAAACCAAAAATGACCCTGTGACCATCAAGATTGATTTAACTGAAGCACAATTGGCACAGTTTAGTGAGCGAAAACCCTTTTTTCGTGGCGTCAGTATTCAAAGCAAGCTCACGCGCTCTTACCCTTATGACGAGCTGTTTGCCCATGTGATTGGTTACGTCGGACGGATTAACGATAAAGAGTCCAAGCAAATCAATAAAGATCGCTATGCCGGCACCGACCTTATCGGCAAGATTGGTATTGAAGATTTTTATGAAGATATTTTACTTGGACAGCCGGGTTATCAGTCCGTAGAAACCGATGCGCACGGCAATGTCATACGCCAGCTCGATACCAAGGCGCCAATCGCTGGTAATGATATCACTCTAAGTTTAGATTATGGCTTACAGACCATTGCTCAGCAGCAGCTTGATGGTCGCCGCGGCGCCATCGTCGCCATCGACCCAAAAAACGGCGATGTGTTGGCGTTCGTCAGTAATCCAAGCTATGACCCCAATCCCTTTATCTCCGGTATCTCTTTTAGAGATTATGGTGACCTGCGAGAAGACCTTGATCAGCCGCTCTATAATCGCGCGCTACAAGGCACCTATCCGCCCGGCTCAACGATTAAGCCCTTTGAAGGTTTAGGCGGTATTCATTACGGCTTACGTGATTGGGAAACCACCATTTATGACCCCGGCTATTTTAGTCTGCCCGGTGATTCACACCGTTTTCGTGACTGGAAAAAAGGCGGACACGGTACGGTGAATTTAAAGAAATCTATCGTGATGTCGGTTTTTTTTTTCAAGCAGAAGACGGCATACGAGATGGGCATTCAGCGCTTGCACGACTGGATGGTACGCTTTGGTTTTGGCGAACAAACGGGTATTGACCTACCCAATGAAAAATCAGGAATTATGCCCTCGCCAAAATGGAAAAAAGATACTTATGACAAGGGCTGGCTACCGGGTGAAACCATCTCTGTTAGCATCGGACAAGGGTATTTCTTAGCCACGCCGCTACAGATTGCCAATGCTACTGCCATGACCGCCAATAAGGGCTATCATATCACCCCGCATTTATTAAAAAGCAGCGATGGGGCGGCGGCGGTCGACGTGATTACCAAGCCTGATGGCAAAATCGAATATAACGGTAAACCTTCCGACTGGTTACGTATGCACGATGCGATGGAAGACACCATCAAAGCAGGTACAGGGCGTGGTATTTATACGCCGCGCTATCGCATTGCTGGTAAAACCGGAACGGCACAGGTGAAATCGATTGCCCAAGGTAAAAGCTATAATAAAGCCGCCCTTGATAAACGCCATTGGGATCACGCTTGGTTTAATGGCTTTGCCCCTGTTGAAGCACCAGAAATCGCCCTTGCGGTATTGGTCGAAAACGGCGGCGGCGGTAGTGCTGTTGCTGCTCCTATCGGTCGTGCCTTATTTGATTACTGGATGTTACAGCGTAAAACCGACCCTATTTTGCCGCCTACTGCCGATCAATTAAAAGTCATTAAACGGCAAAAAGCGTTTGAAAAAGCCATGCGTGATGCGGTACGTGATAAAGAACAGGCGCTCGCAGAGCAAGCAGAAGCGCAAGGTGCGGAAACAACTACGACCGCTGCTACCTCTGAGTGATGATAGCGTGAGTCAATAAAACGGTTGATAAGATAGTTAATAACAGGGTTAATAAGAAAGCGCTATGAAAAAAACATCCAGTACGCGACAGCCTAAAAAAACACATAAAGCAAAAACAAAAAACAGTGCTGCTGGTGATGTGCGGATTATCGGTGGTCAGTTTAAGCGCCGTAGCGTGAGCTTTATCGATGCCGAAGGCTTGCGTCCGACCCCAGACCGCCTGCGTGAGACCTTATTTAATTGGTTGATTGCCGATATTCATGACGCCCAAGTGCTTGATAGCTGCGCTGGCAGCGGTGTTTTAGGCTTCGAAGCATTATCACGTGGCGCGGCGCATACCACCTTTATCGAAATAAATCCGGCACAAAGCAACATGCTGTGCCAAAGCGCCGAACAATTACGCCTCGATACCACTAACTATCAAATTATCCAAGGCACAGCTGAGCAAGTACTGACCCAAAACCAAACCCTTCCTCATCATTTTGATATCGTCTTTATCGACCCGCCTTATGCCCAAGACTTATGGCAGCCAATTTTAACGGCATTGATAAAACAGTCCTTAATCACCACAGAAACGCTGATTTACTTAGAAGCGGATAAAGATTTAACGCTGCAATTGAATCAATTGATAGCCAGTGTTAACGAGAACTCTGCGCCTCAAGCAGAGACAACGCAAGGTATCATAGGTTTTGAGTGCCTAAAACAAACTAAAGTCGGACAAGTTGTCGCTGGACTTTATCGTCTATTGCCGTCATAATTGTCCGGTTAATAAAAACGATTAACAAATTTTACAAATGTTTAAAACCGCTAAAAAACTGGCCAACGCTGCAGTTTAATGTATATAAGGCGAAAATAAACCCCAATGCAGCTTGCAAGCGTAGGCGCTACTGCTTATAATGTGCAGTCTGTTTTTTGAGAGCCCCGTTCCCAGCTAAACTCTCAACGAATTCTAATTTTAAGGTTTTATCATGAAAACACTTAGTGCAAAACCAGCTGAAGTGACCCATGACTGGTATGTCGTAGATGCTGACGGCAAAACCCTTGGTCGCCTAGCTACTCAAATCGCTACACGCTTACGTGGCAAACATAAAACTTGTTATACGCCTCACGTAGATACTGGTGATTTTATCGTTGTTATCAACGCAGAGAAAATCGCGGTAACGGGTAAAAAAGCACAAGATAAAAAGTACTATCGTCACAGTGGTTACCCAGGCGGTATTAAAGAAACCAACTTCACCAAGCTGATTGCACATAAGCCTGAAGATGTTCTACACAAAGCGGTTAAGGGTATGCTTCCAAAAGGTCCTCTTGGCTACGCGATGATCAAAAAGCTGAAACTATATGCGGGTACCGAACATCCACATGAAGCTCAGCAACCTAAAGAACTAGACATCTAAGGATATACTTATGGAACGCAATTACGGAACTGGTCGTCGCAAAACTTCTACCGCTCGTGTCTTTTTAGCTAAAGGTACTGGTGCTATCGTTGTTAACGGCAAACCACTTGATGAGTATTTCAGCCGCGAAACGTCGCGTATGGTTGTTCGTCAGCCTTTAGAATTACTTGACACCCCTACTGCTTATGACCTTTACATCACTGTAAAAGGTGGCGGTATTAGTGGTCAAGCTGGCGCAATCCGTCACGGCATCACGCGTGCATTGATTGAGCTTGATGAGTCTAACAAACCTGCTCTAAAAGCAGCTGGTTTTGTTACTCGTGACTCACGTCAAGTTGAACGTAAGAAATTGGGTCTACGTAAAGCACGTAAACGTCCACAATTCTCGAAACGTTAATCAAAGCTATCTCTTTTCTTTTTACTGCTGCCGTCTTTATCTCAGAGTCGCCATAGCAGTATTAAGCAAAAGAATAGATTTGCAAAACCTTATAAGCTGGTCACAGCTTATAAGGTTTTTTTATGGCTGGTTTTTAGCGATTATTTTTAACCATGCTTTTTTAACGACAGTTTTTAGCGAGGATTTTTGAATGATGGTTTTTACCTGTGCCAGTTTTTGTGCATAAATCACCTTGCAAAGCCGCGCTCACTGCCTCATCATAATCATAACTTTTATTACCTTGTCCTCATTATGAAAGCCCCTGAACAATACGACCCTAGTAAGCCCGCAAAAACCGATATGCCAACACCGACGGCCGGTGAGCATAACAATAAACATAGCAAAATGGCTAAGTCACCTGCTATCCCTATCGGCACGCCAACGATTACGCAAACGCATAAGCAAACGGCGCAAGTGGATAAGAAACCCTTTCAATGGCAGTTTTTATTGCCCAAATATTGGGGTATTTGGCTAGTCTTGGCGATCTTTCTACCGATGATATATCTGCCATTACGTTGGCAGTTTTGGCTAGGTCGTAAGCTGGGTATTTTAATCTACAAAGTAGCAAGCTCACGCAGACGTGATACCTTGATTAACTTAAAATTGGCTTTTCCAGAAAAGCCCGAAGCTGAGCGCGAGCTGATGGCAAAGCAAGTTTTTGTCAATCAAGGTATTGGGGTGTTTGAAACACTATGCGCTTGGTTTCGTCCCAACATTTTCACCCGTACGGTTTCTATCTCAGGCTTACAGCATTTAGTTAATGCCCAAAACCAAGGTCGTCCTGTGATTTTGCTTGGGGCACATTATACGATGCTCGATCTTGGCGGTATGCTATGTACGCAGTTTTTCCCTTTGGATGGCATGTATCGTCCGCAGAATAACGCTTTGCTCGATTGGTTTATCTATAATGGCCGCACCAATATATTAAGTAAGCAAATAGCCAGTAGGGATATGCGTAGCTTTGTTGAGTCGATTAAAGCAGGCCACGTGATTTGGTACTCACCTGATCAAGATTATGGGTTAAAACAAGGCGTTATGGCACCATTTTTTGGTGTGCCAGCAGCGACTATTACCGCCTCACGGCGTATGGCCAAACTAGGCGACAAACAGCATCCGCCTGCACTTATGGCACTGCATACCTATCGGCAAACGCCAGATAGCCTACCAAAAGGCAAGCGTCCGCATTATCATTTAACCATTACGCCAGAGCTTGATAATTATCCAAGTGATGACGAGATTGCCGATGCAACGCGCGTTAATGAAGTGCTAGAAGGATTGATTCGTATCGATCCGACCCAGTGGATGTGGTTCCATCGCCGCTTTAAAAACGGCCCTGATGGTCGTACTGATATCTATCGGTAGCCTTTTTTGGCAATAACATCGCGACGAAATTTGCTATACTTTGTAGCTGATATTTTTATTCTGCATATCATTTATATTATTAACTTAGTTATATTATTAACTTAGTTATATTATTAACTTAGTTATATTATTAACTTAGTTATATTATTAACTTAGTTATATTAATAACTCATTTACATCAATAACTCACTGATATCAATAATAACGTGAGAAACAAAACAATGGATTTTTCATGAGCACTCAAACTGACGCAGTTACAGACGCAGCTAAAATAGAAAGTAAACGTATCCTAACCGGCATCAAACCGACTGGTACTTTACATTTAGGCAATTACGTTGGCGCGATTCGTCCAGCGATTCAGTCGATCCAAAACAGTGATGATGAAGCTTTTTTCTTTTTAGCAGATTACCATGGCATTATCGGCTGTTATGACCCTACTATTATTCATGAATCGACCAAGGCCATTGCAGCGACTTGGATTGCCTGTGGTCTTGACCCTGAACGTGTGACCTTTTACCGTCAATCAGATGTGCCCGAAATACCAGAGCTTGCCTGGATTTTAAACTGCTCATGCGCCAAAGGTTTGATGAATCGTGCGCATGCTTATAAAGCGGCAGTCGACATCAATATGCAAAAAGAAGATGTCGATCCTGACCAAGGTATCAATATGGGTCTATTTGGCTACCCTGTACTGATGGCAGCCGATATCCTGATGTTCAACGCCACGCATGTGCCTGTTGGTCGAGACCAGATTCAGCATGTCGAGATGGCACGTGATATTGCAGGCACCTTTAACCATCGCTATAAAGCTTTATTTACGCTCCCATCTGCGGTTGTAGATGACGATATCCCACTACTGACGGGTCTTGATGGACGCAAAATGAGCAAGAGCTATGGCAATACCATCCCATTATTTGGTGATTCTAATCCGCAAGTCAGCGCCGAAAAACAGATGCATAAAGCCATCATGAAAATTGTGACCAACTCGCAGTTACCGGCTGAGCCAAAAGACCCTGATGATTCAGCTATTTTCGAGATTTACAAAGCTTTTGCGACTCCTACCGAGATTGCAGATATGCGGGCGCAGTATGCCGCAGGTATTGGCTGGGGTGATGCCAAGCAAGCCCTGTTTGACAAAATCAATAGCGAGATTGCTCCATTCCGCGCACGTTATGAAGAGCTTATGGCCAATCCAAAAGAGCTGGAAGAAATCTTACAAATGGGCGCAGAAAAAGCGCGACGCCATAGTCGTAAGCAACTAGATAAGACTCGTCGTGCCATTGGTATCCGTCCACTTGCTAAGCTTAAGTAAGTCTTTGACTGCTTTAACTTATCGTAATCAAAGCGGATGCTAAGCGTGCAGACTGAGCTAACAAATCAACCAGCGGCTTTAAAAAAAGCCGCTTCTCTTGTAGGCGCGTATCAAAACTCTGAGCTTATAGATAGCAATGGCGAGCATGATGGCCAACACGACCATTTAGTTGTTAATGATATGGCGCTGCGTATTTATCAGACGCCAGTGCAGCATCTACCAGAAGATTTATATGTGCCGCCGCAAGCGTTTGCCATTTGGTTAGAGCAGTTTGCTGGGCCATTGGATTTTTTATTATATCTGGTCAAAAAAAACAACGTTGATCTGACCCAAATGCCGATATTGCCAATTACGGAGCAGTATTTGGCTTATATCAGTGAGCTGGATACCGAACATTTTGAATTGGCCGGTGACTATCTGCTGATGGCATCAACCTTGATTGCGATTAAAACCGAGCTGCTACTACCAAAGCCCGAAACGCCGAGCGATGAGCGTGATCCAAAAGCTGAGCTGATTGAGCGCCTTGAAGAATATGCGCAAATTAAAGTAGCCAGTCAGCGTTTGGACAATCTGGTGCGTCTTGAGCGCGATGTGTTTTTAGCGATGGTCAGTATGCCCAGTCAAGACGTTATGAATTCGGAATTACCCAGTTACTCGCCGAACCTTTTGATTGATAGCTTATTTAAAATGCAGCTACAGCCCGACTATCAGATGCATACCATCAAAGTTGATGCCGTACCCCTTTCCGACCGTATTGCCAGTATTAGTAGGCAGCTAAGCACGGATGGTGCGCATTCTTTTTATGAGTTACTAGATAAAACTCAAGGTAAGATAGGTGTGGTGGTTAGCTTTGTCGCAGTCTTAGAGCTCATGAAACGGCAGTTGGTTGGTGTTATAAACGCTGATTTAAAAGGTCACGATACTGCTGCTGACGATGAGTTTGCAGAAAACAGCCATATCGGGCAATTAACGTTACAGTGGCTGGCTTAATGGTCTTCTTTAATAGAGAATATATGCAATGACAGATACGCAGCAGCGACACTTAGAAGAGATGAGCAAGCATATCGAGGTGCTCCTGCACGCCTCTGAAGCGCCCCTTACTGCCAATGTGCTAAAAAAGCAGTTATCGTTAAATACTAACGAGCTTGCGCGAGCGTTGGAGATATTACAACAGCGTCTAGATTCTGGTGTACTGACCTTACATGAGACGGCCAGCGGTTATCGGCTACAAATCGCAGATAGCTATAGTCCGTTAATTCAGCGTGTATTCCCGCAGCGACAAGAACGCCTCAGCCAAGCCCTGCTTGAAACGTTGAGTGTTATTGCCTATAAGCAGCCAGTGACACGCGGTGACATCGAGCACGTGCGCGGTGTGACGCTATCGAGTAATATACTGCGCCAATTATTTGATAAAGGTTGGATTGAAGAGAAAGGTTACAAAGAAACCTTGGGCCGCCCTGCACTGCTACATACCACGCCGCAATTTTTAGATGCGTTTGGATTGACCAATTTAGATGAGCTGCCCGCATTGCCAGATATGGAAGCCATCAAAGCGCTGTCTTAGCATCAAAGCATTCTCCTATTCAGCATCAAAACTCTTAGTTAGCATCAAAGCATTCTCTTAGATAGCTTAAAATAAGACCTGCATATTATTCTTGCCATAATAAAAAAGGACAAACCGAAGAGGCTTGTCCTTTTTTTGAAACCAGTTTTTAAAGCAAATTTTTAAACCAGTTTTTTTAAATAAGTACGGTTAGATTAACAGTTCTTATTATTGATTAATAATTATTGATTAATAATATCAACGCCCTTTGGTGGCGTAAATTTAAACTGACTGCTACCGATACTTGGGTTCATTTTGATACCACTAAACTTAATCGTCGTGGTTTGTCCTAAACTATCATTCAATACCATCATCACAGGCTTACCACCGCTAAAGCTCATCGATAAGCTCTTAAAACTGGCACTCTCTGACTTTGGATATAATACATAGTAGTTTTTATTGGCGTATGGCTGAGTGATTTTAAAGTTCTTATCAATTTTGCTTGGATCACCTGATAACAATAACGCTGGGGTATTACCCACTTGGCTATCGACATTTTGCTTGGTCGCTTGCTCCAAATCCTTATCATAAACCCACATCGAGCTGCCATTTGCCACAATCAGCTGCTCTGACGGCGACTTGGTTTCCCAGCGGAAGTTATTTGGACGCTGCACACTCATCGTACCCGTAAAGGTACCACTATTTGCGCCTTTGGTGGTTTGGCTAAAGTTAGCCGTCATGCTTTTGGTATTACTTAGTAGCTTGTTTAAGCGTTTGGCAGCGGTCAGATTATCAGCCGGAGCTGCCGTTGCCGATTGCGTTAAAGCCATCATCGGTGCAGCAACGCCAAGTGAGGTCATCAATACACCCGCTAAAGCACCGCTCATTACTTTTTGTTTTAAGGTTGTTTTGTTTGTTAATAAAGTCATTATAAATCCTCTTTTAAATGCAAAATAGCATAAAGATAAAACGTTTTAATTAAAATTTTTGTTTTCAATAAGTGCTTATCTCACGATAGTCAGTTCAGAATCAATAAACTTAAACTGACGTGATTAAACAATGCAGACAGTGTGCCAGTTTTTTTATTACGCGCCTAGTCATGATTTGCAATCATTACTACCGCTGCCATACACGCTTGTAACCAGTAGCGTTACATAGCATTCACTGTTATTTGTTGTCTGTTTTATATATAAATTAGGGTTATTTAAAAGCAGTTTGCGAGCTATTGCTAATGTTAATACCCCGCTATTTATAATAATCTGCTTTTACTAAAGAACCAGCACCATAAAAAAGCCCTTACTACCAAACGGTAATAAGGGCTTTTTTTAGTCATCAAGCTATTTTAATCTTCGATTAAAATAACCCAGATGGGCAATTATGCGCTTTCAACCATAACATAACGACGGTTGAATTTACCTTTGGTCGCAAACTTTACCACACCGTCATTTAGTGCAAATAAAGTATGGTCACGACCCATGCCAACGCCTTCGCCTGCGTGGAATTCTGTACCACGTTGACGAACGATGATGTTACCAGCTGTGATAGCTTGGCCACCAAAGATTTTAACGCCTAGCATTTTTGGGTTTGAATCACGACCGTTACGGCTCGAACCGGCAGCTTTTTTATGTGCCATGAGAAAATCTCCTTGTTAATGTGACTTATCGCTAATGCGACAACTCTTAAGCATTTAGTGCGCTATTTAGCAGTAATTGCTAAGTGAATAATTAGGCATTAATAGCTTTGATTTTTAACAAGGTATACCATTGGCGGTGACCTTGCTCTTTGTGATAATGCTTACGACGGTTGTGTTTGATGATACGGATTTTTTCGCCGCGACCATGTTCAACCACTTCAACTTCTACGCTAGCGCCTTCAACGACAGGCTGACCGATTTTGACAGTTTCACCGTCAACAACCATCAACACGTCTTCAAATTTGATTGTTTCGCCTTTTTCTGCTTTTAGTAGTTCAACTTTAAGCAACTCATCGACGACTACACGGTGCTGTTTACCACCAGTTTTGATTACTGCGTACATTGTATGACTCCGTTTAACCCGTGTGCCGTGGCTGATATCATACCAACGCTTTTACGACGAACACGACAGGGAAAAATTAAAGGCAAGATTTTACGGCTTTTTGCTCATAAAAGCAAGCCGCATCTCTTGTTTTACTCAGGTGGTAATACCAATAATACTGGCTCAAATTTTTGTCTATACTTATATATAAAAATGATGTGATTGATTAACAAGGGTATAAACCACCGCTGTTAAGACCACTATCTTTATTCAAGTATAAGACATCAAACCATCATTGGTTAAAATCCAACAGCGGCTATTATAACTTATATAATCAGTTACTTACAGTTTTTTGTAAATATTGGCTTATTATTACCCAATGCGGGTGAATAAATTCCAATCGATACGCTAAATGGCTTAATAAACATCCACTCATTATCTTTTAATTAGACGACCAATATATCAAAATATAGGCCTAAACAGACGGCTAAATATAAAGACAGCCCTGCATTCTGCTATACTTAAATCAACAATTGACCCAGATAGCTATGCTATTATGCGTCAAACGATAGCTTCACTATCAATACTTGCAATAAGCACTTACTATAAATAGATAGATCGCTATTCAAACCCTCTTTTATTTTCATTGGTATGACGACTCATTATGACCAGTAACTCTTTATCTAACGCCGCTGCAGCATCAACCACACCCTTAACTAACTTAGCAAGCACGCCAAGCAATGCTGAACCAAACCATGCTGACACCCTAAGCTATGCCGATATTCAAAGCATCGTTGCTGATGATTTTGACATTATGGACAAGCAAGTTTTTGGCAGTTTGAATTCCAAAGTTCAACTGGTCATGAGCGTCTCGCAGCATGTGATTAATGCTGGCGGCAAACGTATGCGCCCGCTCATTACCTTATTATGCGCGCGGATGTTTAATGATGAGCCGTCGCAGCAAGCGATGCATTTGGCGGCGATTACTGAGATGCTGCATACCGCAACCTTAGTCCATGACGATGTGATTGATGAATCAGGTCAGCGCCGTGGTAAGCCAACCGCTAATGCCACTTGGGATAATGCCACGGCAGTGCTGGTCGGTGACTATCTGATTGCTCGCGCCTTTAACTTACTGGTTGGGTTTCAGAGCTTACCACTATTGCAAGTGTTCTCAGATGGTACCTGTGATATCGCCGAGGGCGAAGTATTACAGCTACAGCATCAGCACAATCCTGAAGCCACTGAAGCCGATTATCTAAATATCATCGATGGAAAGACATCACGCTTATTTATGATGGCGACCCAAGGCGCGGCTATTTTGCAAAATAAAACTGAGCACCTGCAAGCATTGGCTGATTTTGGTCAGCATTTCGGTAATGCTTTCCAAATCGTCGATGACGTGCTCGATTATAGTGGCGATAGCGAGCTGATGGGCAAAAATCTCGGTGACGATTTGGCGGAAGGTAAACCAACGCTGCCAACCATTAAGGCGCTTGAGCTATTAAAAGACAGCGATACCGCAGGCTATGAGCAGTTACGTATCGCCGTGCAAACCGGTAAGACACCAAACGCTGAGCAGCTTATCGAGCGGGTACGTCAGTCAGGCTCGCTTGAATACTGTAAGCAGCGCGCGTTAGAAGAGACCAAACTTGCCCAGCAAGCGCTTAGCAGCTTACCTGATAACCGCTACCGCCAAGGGTTATATCAATTGACGGAACTTGCCAGCGCGCGTTTAGTATAAAGGCTATTTATTTATCTGATATATCTAAATCTTTATATACTTTCTATATACAGCTTTTAATATATCAGATAAAGACCACTTTATTTATTAAAGGTTAAGTTAAGCCTGACTTTATAATAATAAGACATAAAAGATGAGGAGAGTTTGGCTATGATACTAGCAGCCTCATCATTACTCATACCAAACGCTGACTTAAGCGCATACGTTTTGCCTCCATATTTTAGCGTTCACACTTAAGTATTGCTAATACAGAATTTTTCTGTCTCCTTTGTTTTCTACTGTATTTTTATACAGCTTTCTTGCTACTATCTCTGAATCGTATTTAAAAAAACAAAAATTAACAATATTCTACTTCAACATTCATTACGAATTTTACAAGGTATTTTTAACGCTATGCTTGTATTATCAATGGCTGTTAGGTATTTATTGAGCTAGAAGACAATTGTGAGACGCAAAAACGGTTTTTTACACCTTGACTGTAGGGTATACCCTATAGTTTATAATCATTTATTAAATTAAATCTGCTTATCCGATTGTTACGCGTTTAGCGACTGATATATTGGCAACGGTAAATGCATATTACTTTTCATATCTACCACGTTAAGATTTACCCCTAAACTTTTAATACTGTAATTATTTATTATATGATATTTATATTGCCGAGGACATTGATGAAGCACTCTACTCTTGCGCTTGTAATAGCATCTGTACTATCTGGAGCTGTACTGGTTGGCTGTGACAAAAACGAGGACGCAGCTGGTGACGCAGCCGCACAGCAGCAAATGCCACCTGCTGTCGTCAACGTTCAGACTGTCACTCTAGATACCGTACCCCAAGTACAGACCTTTGCTGGACGTACCGCGGCTTATCAAACCGCAGACGTTCGCCCACAGGTTAATGGCATTATTGACGAGGTGTTGTTCCGTGAGGGCAGCAACGTCAAAAAAGACCAACCTTTATATCGTATCAATACTGATAACTACGCGACGTCTATTACCAGTGGTCAGGCGGCTATTCAGCAGGCTCAGGCCAACTATCAGACAGCGGTGGCAAACAATGCCAATGCTAAAGCTGAATTGGTCAGTCGCCAAGCATCATTATCACAAGCGCAAAATGATTTACAACGCTTGCAAGGTTTGATCGAAATTGATGCTATCTCAAAGCAGCAATATGACCAAGCTGTCACCCAAGTTCGTACCGCCCAAGCGGCAGTCGAAAGTGCGCGTGCGGCTATCGGACAAACGGAAGCAGGTATTGAGAGTGCGAAAGCGGGCATCCAAACTGCCAAGGCAGGTTTACAAGCCAGCACGTTGGATTTAAACCGTACTATCGTACGAGCGCCGCTGTCAGGTCGTACTGATCGCTCTAGCGTAACTGCCGGTACGTTGGTTAGCGCCGGTCAACCTGATCCTTTAGTGACTATCTCACGCCTAGATCCTATCTATGTCGATATCAGCCAGTCTTCATCTGAATTGCTTAAGTTACGCCAGCAAATCTCTGCCGGTAAAGCACAAGCAGGCATGAACTCGGTTGAATTGGTGTTAGAAGATGGCTCAACTTATCCTGTACGCGGTGAGCTTGCTTTATCTGAAGCAAAAGTTGATGAGTCAACCGGTGCGGTGACCTTACGCGCGGTCTTCTCTAATAAAAACAATATCTTATTGCCTGGTATGTATGTCAGCGCCCGCTTAACCCAAAGCGTCATTACCAATGCCGCCTTGGTACCGCAAAGTGCCGTGATGCGTACCCCGAAAAGTGAAACCCAAGTTTATATCGTTGATGAGAACAATAAAATTCAAGTACGTCCTGTCACTATTAATGGTACCTATCAAGGGCAATGGGTGATCACAGACGGCCTACAAGCAGGGGATAAAGTGGTGGTTATTGGTGGTGCAAAAGTGAAGCCTGAGCAAGAGGTGGTCGCCAAACCATTACCAGATGCCAATGCAGCCCCTGCTAAGCCAGGTGCACCTACTGCCCAAACGCCGCAGCAAGCTGCAAAAGCGATGGATAAGCCAGCTAGTAAAGATGCCGCTGCTAAAAAACCTGCAGAATCTACCGCTAACTAATTCCATTCAAAGATAGGAAGACTAGGGATATACTATGTCACGTTTTTTTATTAATCGCCCTATTTTTGCATGGGTGATGGCTATTTTGGTCATGCTCATCGGGGTGATATCGGTCATTAATTTGCCGATTGAGCAGTATCCACGTATTGCACCACCAACGATTTCGGTTAGCGCAAGCTATCCTGGTGCCAACGCTCAAACCGTTGAAAATTCCGTTGTACAGATTATTGAACAACGTATGAAGGGTCTTGATGGTCTGATGTATATGTCATCGTCAAGCTCGTCAAACGGTGGCGCGTCAGTAACCTTGACCTTTGAAAATGGTACTGATTCTGATACCGCGCAGGTACAGGTACAGAATAAACTTCAAGCCGCCATGAGCTCATTACCTGAGTCGGTGCAGCGTCAAGGCGTCAACGTCAATAAATCCTCTAGCAGTTTTTTAATGGTGCAAGGTTTTATTTCTGAAGACGGCAGCATGGATCGCGCGGATATCGCCGATTATGTTAACTCAAACGTCGTTGACCAGTTAAGCCGTGTTGAAGGCGTAGGTGAAGTACAGGTGTTTGGTTCGGCTTATGCGATGCGCATTTGGCTCGACCCTGCCCGCTTACGTAGCTATAACATGGTGCCATCTGATGTGGTCAATGCTGTGCGCTCGCAAAACGCGCAAGTGTCTGCCGGTCAGCTAGGACAAGCGCCTGCTGATACCGACCAACAGGTTATCAACGCTACCGTTACGGTGCAAAGCTATCTACAAACCCCTGAAGAATTTGAAAACATTCTCTTAAAAACCGATACCTCTGGCGCAAAAGTTCGCTTAGGCGATGTTGCAAAAGTTGAAATCGGTAGTGAAAACTATAGTGTTATTTCACTATATAACGGTAATGAAGCTGCTGGTCTGGGTATCTCATTGGCCGGTGGTGCAAACGCACTGGAAACTCGCGAAGCAGTTGGCGCACGTATGGCCGAGCTGGAAGCAAACTTCCCAGCGGGTCTGGTATCAGTCGTCCCTTATGACACCACGCCGTTTGTACGTTTGTCTATCGAGCAAGTGGTCAAGACGCTGATTGAAGCAATTGTCTTGGTATTTATCGTCATGTTCATTTTCTTACAGAACTGGCGTGCGACCATTATTCCGACCCTTGCCGTTCCTGTGGTTCTATTAGGTACCTTTGCGGTACTCTATATTGCAGGCTTTAGTATCAACGTCCTAACCATGTTTGCCATGGTACTGTCCATCGGTCTACTGGTCGATGACGCCATTGTTGTGGTAGAAAACGTCGAGCGTATTTTGGAGGAAGACCCTCATATCTCCATCAAAGACGCTACCCTACAATCGATGCGCGAGATTAGTAAAATCGTTATCGGTATTGCCTTGATTCTATCGGCAGTATTCGTACCGATGGCCTTCTTTGGCGGTTCAACCGGTGTGATTTATCGTCAGTTCTCAATTACCTTGATTACTGCCATGGTCTTATCGGCACTGGTCGCGCTTATCTTTACCCCTGCTCTGTGTGTGACCTTGCTCAAACGTAGCAAAAGCCATGACAAAGCCTCGACAGAAGAGAAAAAAGGCTTCTTTGGTTGGTTTAACCGCTCTTTTTATAAAGTCAGCCGTAGCTATGAAAATTCGGTTGGTAAAAGCTTCCGCTTTAAATGGTTATACTTAATCGGCTATGCTGCCATCATCGGTATTATGGCAGTGGTATTCTTACGTATCCCCGGCTCGTTCTTGCCAGAAGAAGACCAAGGTATTATGTTTACCTTAGTTCAGCTTCCTGCTGGTGCGACGCTAAATGAAACGCAAGATGTACTCGATAAAGTCAGTAATTATTATGATACCCAAGAAGGCGATAATATTGCCTCTGTCTTTACCATTGCAGGTTTCAGTTTTGCTGGACAAGGGCAAAATATGGGACTGGCGTTCGTACGTTTATCTGACTGGGCTGATCGTCCCGGTGCAGAAAACACCGCAAAAGCGGTGGCCGATCGTGCCATGGGTTACTTCTTTACCCAGTTAAATGAAGCCCAAGTATTTGCGATTGTACCGCCCGCGATTACCGAACTTGGTAACGCCAGTGGTTTTGATTTAATGATTCAGGACACCGGCAACCTTGGGCATGATGGGCTACTTGAAGCTCGTAACATGCTCCTCGGTATGGCGGCGCAAAATGACAAAGTCGCAGGCGTTCGTCCGAACGGTCAAGAAGATGCACCGCAGTTAAAAATTAATATCAACCAAGAACAAGCTGCTGCTTATGGTTTGTCATTGGGTAATATTAATAGCGTCATCTCTACCGCTTGGGGTTCAAGCTATATCAATGACTTCGTCGACCGCGGTCGTATTAAGCGTGTGTTTGTCCAAGGTGAGCCAAGCAGCCGAACCAACCCTGATGATATCGGTAAGTGGTTTGTCCGTAACGATACCGGTGATATGATTTCATTCGATGCTTTCTCTAGTAGCGAATGGCAATCAGGCTCTCCGCGTCTGACCCGTTATAACAGCTTACCGTCGATGAATATTCAAGGTAGTGCCGCGCCCGGTTTGAGTACGGGTGAAGCAATGAGCTCCATGGAAGCCATAATGGAGAAAATGCCTGAAGGTGTTGGCTATGAGTGGACAGGTATGTCACTTGAAGAGCAAAAGTCAGGTGCCCAAGCGCCGATGCTTTATGCACTGTCAATCTTAGTGGTATTCTTATGTCTAGCCGCCTTGTATGAAAGCTGGTCTATCCCCTTCTCTGTCCTATTGGTTATCCCACTTGGGGTGCTAGGTGCGGTGATATTTACGTGGCTACGCGGCTTTAATAACGATATTTACTTGCAAGTTGGTCTACTGACGGTGGTTGGTCTATCGGCCAAAAACGCCATCTTGATTATTGAGTTTGCAAAGGAACACCAAGAAGAAGGCTATAGTCTAAAAGAGGCGGTCATGACAGCGGCGCGTCAACGTCTGCGTCCGATTATTATGACCTCACTTGCCTTTGGACTCGGTGTTGTGCCATTATTCATCGCCACAGGTCCGGGCTCGGGCAGTCAAAACGCCATCGGTACTAGTGTGGTTGGTGGTGTTGTCACCGCAACTATCTTAGGTATCTTCTTTATTCCGATGTTCTATATTTGGGTACGTAGTATGTTCCCGCATAAATATGAGAACAACAAACCAAACGATAGAGATGGTGGCAATGACGGCACACCTGGCCCGCAAAACCCAACGCCTTCTGACCCAATGCCTTCTGAGAGTTATCAGCCTGTAAGCCTTGGAGATAATACACAATGAGTGCTCAAAAAAATATTACCTTAAGCTCAGCAGCGGTAGCAAACATTGCTACCACTGCGCAACCGGCGCTTGCAGTACTGCGCAAAAATGGCGGTCGTCTAATCGGCTTGACTGCTTTAGCGTTAAGCATGGCGGCTTGTAATACCATTCCAAAAGCGGATATGCGCCCTGTCCTTGCTGAGCCGAATATACCTATCGAACAAACTTATGGCGCGTTTGATAAAGAAACCGTGAGTAGCGCTGATCAGCCAAGTATCGCCGGTCAACGCTGGCAGAATTTCTATAGCGACGAGCGCCTAAAAGGTCTGATTGCGTTAGGTTTAGAGAACAACAAAGACTTTGAAAGCGCCCGCTTAGCAATTGAAAAAGCACGCGCCCAATATCAAATCACCGATCTTAATGATCTACCTAGAATTGATGGTAGCGGTGGTTACACGCGCCAAGCACAAAATAGAACTGATAAAAACCCTAACAGTTCATATAGCGTCAATCTTGGTCTTGCCAATTATGAGTTAGACTTTTGGGGTAAAATTGCCAGCTTAAAAGACCAAGCGTTACAGAATTTCTTGGCCACTACCGCGGCAAAAGATTCAACCCAAATCAGTCTAATCAGTAATATTGCTCAAAGCTATGCCAACTTAAGCTACAGCTTAGCGCAATTAAAACTGGCAGAAGCCACGGTTGAAAGTCGTGAGAAATCACTATTTATTGCCGATAAACGCTTTGAAGCAGGTATTGATCCTAAATTGCCATCTTTGCAAGCCAGTGCGTCATTAGAAAATGCCAAACTTGCTGTCTTACGGGCGCAAAGCAGTATTTTAAAAGCGCGTAATGCCTTGCAGTTTTTGGTAGGTGGACCGATTCCAACCAACCTTATTCCAACGCCTGCGGTCAGCAACATCACAAATCAGCAGATATTTAACGCCGGCTTACCAAGTGAGTTGCTACGCTATCGTCCTGATGTGTTGCAAGCAGAATACAATCTAAAAGCTGCTGGTGCCAATATCGAAGTAGCGCGCGCATCTTACTTCCCGTCTATCAGCCTAGCCAGTAGCGTAGGTTTGAGTAGCGGCAGTTTAGATAACCTGTTTAAGAGTGGTTCGGTCGGTTGGTCATTTGGCCCAAGCATTAGCGTGCCTATCTTTGATGCTGGTCGCTTAGATGCCAATTACGATGTGGCGAAAATTGAGCGTGAACAGACACTAGCAGGTTACGAGAAATCTATCCAAACCGCGTTCCGCGAAGTATCAGATGTGTTGGCTACACGCGCGACATTGGGTGATCAGCTCGCCGCGCAATACCGTCTGCAAGATAACTTTGAGCAGACCTATCAGATTGCCGATGCACGCTTTAAAGCAGGTATTGCAAACTATCTAGACGTGCTTGATGCGCAGCGCTCGTTGTTCTCAACGCAGCAAGGCATCTTGGACTTAGAGCTACAAAAAATCATTAGCCAAGTCGAGCTTTATCAAGTCTTAGGCGGCGGCGCTAACCTTGACGTGCCAACGGTGATTCCTGTACCGCATAAAAACTTAGTGCAATTGGTCAATCTACCTGCCAATAGCAATAAAGCAAAAGCAGTCGATGCCATCGATGCGGCTAGCTCAGCTCGTGTGGCTTCTGCACAAGAAGCCCAAGCGATTAAGCAGGCGCAACCAACAGAAAAGGCAACCTTTAAACCGACCGCTGTGGTTGATGTCAATAATGATGGCAAAACAGACGCGGCGGTAGGTGTGGTCACTGAAAAGACGACCTTTAACGACACCAGTGTTGAGCAAGTACCTGTTACCCAGATTGTTGAGCCTTAAATTGTTGAGCCTTAAACAGTCATAGAAGATAGTGTGAGCGCACTACCCTCGCATTGACAGTCGATACGTACAATCAGCCCTACCGACTTGGTAGGGCTTTTTGCTTTCGATAGCGACTATTGGTTATAGTGGCTATTGGTTATAGTAGTGCTGGGTATAATAGAACATTATATTAACGACGCTTTTATCACTTTAGCGGTGCCAATTTTATAAAAAACATGCATTAAAACAGCTTATTTAATCAAGCTGATAAGCAACACATGCTTAAAATCAAATAAGGAAACCTCATGACTTATACTTTTAACCGTCAATTCCCTGAAACTCGCCTACGTCGCTTGCGTTATAACGATAACGTGCGTGCGATGATTCGTGAAGTTGAGCTGCATCCCAAGCACTTTATCGCCCCTGTCTTTGTTTTAGAAGGCAATAATAAGCGCGAAGCAATCGCTAGTATGCCCGGTGTTGAGCGCTTATCGATTGATCTGCTGATTAATTATGCCAAAGAATTATTAGCGGAGGGTGTCACCACGATTGACATCTTCCCCGTGATTGATAATTCATTAAAAACGCCTGATGGCAAATCGGCTTATGATGAAAACGGTCTTAGCGCACGTGCAGTCAAAGCGGTGAAAGATGCCGTGCCAGAAATGGTGGTGATGACCGATGTGGCGCTAGACCCTTATACCTCACATGGTCAAGATGGGTTGCTTGATGACAGCGGCTATGTGGTCAATGACGAAACGGTGGAAGTATTGGTCAAGCAAGCGCTTGTCCACGCCCGTGCTGGCGCTGATATCATCTCGCCAAGTGATATGATGGATGGCCGCATCAAAGCCATGCGTGACGCCTTTGAAGCCGAAGGCTTTGTCAATACCGCTATCATGTCCTACTCTGCCAAATATGCTTCTGCTTACTACGGTCCGTTCCGTGATGCCGTCGGCAGTGCCGGCAACTTAAAAGGCGGTCATAAAAAGCAATATCAAATGGACTTTGGTAATCGCGCCGAAGCGCTGCACGAAGTCGCCATGGATATAGCCGAGGGCGCTGATATGGTGATGATTAAACCGGGTCAGCCGTATTTAGACCTTATCCGCGAAGTCAAAAATACTTTTGGCGTACCGACCTTTGCGTATCAAGTGTCGGGCGAATATGCGATGCACATGGCTGCGATTCAAAATGGCTGGCTAACCGATGCGGTGATTTTAGAATCCTTGATAGGTTTCCGCCGTGCGGGCGCTGATGGAATTTTGACTTATTTTGCCCTAGAAGCGGCTCGTCAATTGAATAATGCTTAATATGCATTAAATTGCTTT
>NZ_JAQISM010000029.1:0-38653 GCF_027919975.1 Psychrobacter sp. ANT_H3
GGCAGCGGGTCTACGCAATACGGGTTAATGACTGACGTGGTTGAATAATTGCTGAGAGAGTATGCATGGGTAATTACTTATGTGTACAGCTCAGCAAAGTCGTTGTCAGCGAGATGGCTTACTTTATACAAGTGCAGTTCATTTGGTTGTTAGTGGACTTGGAAATTTGTTAGCGAATAATATTGTCACAGCAACCTGCTTGTTTGATATGTGCTCTCTGATAATTTTGAGGTAGTTCAACTTTGAAATCTACAGATTTATAATGATACTTAAGCAGGCGGTAAACCTTTATAAGCTCTTTGTAATAAGCCTTCTAATTCATCGTAATTGTATTCACGAGGATTATAATAAGGGCTGTCACACACCATCCTTGCCACATCAGCGGGACCCTCTTCAGGTAAACCAATATCTTTTAAAGCCAATTCAATACCTAGAGACTGGTTTAGACGGTAAATTGCCAAGCCAACTTCTTCACGGCTGCTGACGTCCAAAGCCTCTGCCAGTCTATCCATCGCTTCAATATCAGCGTTACGATTGTAGTGTACTGAATACGCAAGCGTAATGGCATGTGCTTGCGCATGCGGTAGGTTAAAAGTGCCACCTAGGGTATGGCAGATTTTATGGTGAATGGCCATACCAACCGAACCAAGACAAACACCCGCAAGCCATGCACCATAGCTTGCTTTTTGACGGGCTGAAATATTGGTGAGCTCTTTGACAATCACAGGCAAGGAAGACTTTAATGCTTTGATAGATTCAATCGCCATCAGGCTGATGATTGGGTTTTTATCCTTAGCATATAACGCTTCTACAGCGTGTGCCATAGCATTCATACCTGAGCAAGCTGAGATTTTAGCGGGTAATGCTTGGTTTAACTTCGGATCATAAATCACTACCTTAGGTAGGACATGACTGTCTTTGCCAGTGGTTTTTAGATTGTTTTTGGTCAAACCATAAATGGCTGTCATCTCGCTACCGGCATAGGTAGTCGGTATGGCAACGATAGGTAAATGTGTTTTCAAAGCAATTATTTTTGCAAGTCCAATTGTAGAGCCGCCGCCCAAAGCCAGACAACAATCAATATCACTCTCTTTGGCAAATTCTACTGCTTTATTCGCCACGTCAACTGGCACATGCATGACAGCATGCGGATACACGCCTGCACAGATTTCTTGTAGTTCTTTTGCCAATTTACGACCCGCTTCTTCTTGACCCGGTGTCGTAATCACTAATACCTTATGATAACCATGCTGAAGTAATATATCTTTGGTTTCAGCTGACTTTCCCACGCCAAAATGAACGTCAACTGGTAAGGCTTTATAATGAAATTCTTGCATAAAATTATCCTTTTATGAGTTCATATTAGGATTCTTAATGAGTGCAGAGTCTCTCAAATTTGCTCACGCTTATAATCAAACCCTTCTTCATCGTAAATCTGATAAGTCACCTCCAACAATGTTTTTAATAACTCTGATTTGTCAAAGTGTCTCACACTCATGACGATAGGCGAGGTTAAAAGCCCGTCCTCGAAAGGAATATAAGTCACTTCCTGACTCCGCAGATGCTCAAGCGTTTTTGGTACGATAGTCAAGCCCTCGCCTGCTGCTACCAACCCTAACGCAATATGCAGCTCACGTACCTCAGTAAAATAGTTTGCTTTTAGATTGCGTGCCTCAAACAACTCTAAGACATAGTCAATAAAACTAGGACGAGGTGCCATCGGATATAACAATAAGTTTTCATTGGTTAAGTCCATTAAACGAATGCTCTTTTGCTTCTCTTGTGCCAAACGATGTTTAACAGGAACAGCTACAACTAAGCTCTCCCCTCTTAATAGTAATCGCCTAATAGAAGCGTCTTCGAATAATAACCTTCCATAACCAACATCTATTTTACCCTCTACCAAGCTTTGTGTTTGCTGCCAAGAGTTTAATTCATATAACTTAATTTCTATATTTGGATAGACCTCTCTGAAGCGCGCAATCACTTTTGGCAATATGCCATATAATATCGACGATACAAAACCTATAGAGAGTGAGTTGTCAAAATTACCTTTACGAAAAGTCATAGCACGCAGATCATCTGATTTCTTTATTATCTGCAGCGCATGATCATAAAAAAACTCGCCAGCTTCAGTAAGTTTTAAAGGGCGATTGTCCCTATCAATGAGCGTGACGCCTATCTCTTCTTCTAATTGTTTTATCTGACGGCTCAGTGGTGGTTGTGAAATAAACAAACGCTCTGCTGCCTTATTAAAACTTTTTTCCTCTGCCACCGCTACAAAATAGCGTAAATGTCTCAATTCCATTGAATGTTATTCCTTGAGTGATCTATAAGCTTATCGATACCTAAAGAACATAACATGGTGCGGGTTGGTTATCAAAATACCTAAAAGGTATTAATAATAGACTAAATGGGTCTTAGACATGTCGTTATACAGCAACTATAGTTCTTATTAAGCATAAGGAAGCAGCATTAACTTAATAGGGACTGTTATGATTCGTTCAATTAATACTTTATTGGTACCGATACCTACTATAAGAGCTCATAAGCTCGCTTGTACCGTTATGAACGAACAAGTTTTGGTGTTGGTGCACATTCAAACAGAAGATGGCTATGAAGGTTGGGGTGAAGCAACCACCATTGGCGGTCTAAGCTACGCAGAAGAAAGCCCTCATAGCATCAAGACTAATATCGACACCTACTTTACGCCTCTTTTATTAAAAGAACAGCCTACTAACACAGCAAAAGCCATGCAGCTGCTAAATCTTCATATCAATGGCAACCGCTTTGCAAAGTGCGCGATTGAAACTGCCCTACTCGATATCGAAGGCAAACGCCTAAACCTACCAGTAAGTGAGCTGATTGGTGGCCGTGTTCGTGACCGTATCGAAGTGGCATGGACGCTTGCCAGCGGCAATACAGCGACCGATATCGCCGAAGCTAAGCGCATGATTGAGCAAAAGCGCCATCGCATTTTTAAATTAAAAATCGGTAGCAATCCGATTATTGATGATGTTGCCCACGTATTGGCTATCAAAAAAGCGCTGCCTGATTGCCGCATTACGGTTGATGTTAACCAAGCATGGACAGAGCTTGAGGCAATGCAAGGTATTAGCCTATTGCAAGCTGGCGGCGTTGATTTAATAGAACAACCTGTCTCAATGCGCAATAAAGCCGCACTAAAACGCTTAACCGAACATTTCGATGTAGCCATTATGGCGGATGAAATTGTCCAAGATCCTCAGAATGCCTTTCATTTAGCAGCAGATCATTATGCTGATGTTTTTGCCGTGAAAATAAATCAAGCAGGCGGATTAAAAGCAGCATGCTTAATCGGACAAATGGCACATCTAGCAGGTATCGAGCTCTATGGTGGCACCATGTTAGAAGGTCCTATCGGTACGGCCGCATCCGCCCATGTATTCTCAACCTATCCCAGTCTAAATTTTGATACAGAACTTTTTGGTCCTTTACTATTAACCGAAGACGTTTTAGTACAGCCTCTTGATTATCAAGATTTTGGTTTAAATGTACCTACGGGCGCAGGTCTTGGTATCGAAGTAGATAGCGATAAAGTCTATCACTACGCCAATCAAGCAATCAATAATTCACTTAAATCATCGAAGCCGCAATTTGCCACTAATGCTCAAACTGAAATACTGTAACAGCTAAAAAAATTACCCGTCATCAAATATAAGGAAATAATTATGTTATACCACGTCAGAATGGATGTCTTAATCCCAACAGATATGGATGCCGACAAGGTCAACGAGCTTAAAGCCACCGAAAAAGCATTATCACAAAAGCTCCAAGAGCAAGGTAAATGGCGTCATATTTGGCGCATAGCCGGTCAGTATTCTAACTTCAGCATCTTTGATGTTGAGAGTAATGAAGAGCTACACGACATTATGATGTCATTACCGCTCTATCCGTACATGAAGGTTGAAGTGACACCATTGTTACGTCATCCATCATCTGTTCGTAGTGATGACAGCTAAAGCAAGCCAGTACAGCTGATATCAGAACCTATAAAAACTGAGTAAGAATACTCACTGTAATTACCCCTTAATAAAACAGTCCTCAACAAGGAGAGAGACATGGAACGCAGCCAAATTGAAGCATTAGCCACTCAGTTCATCAAAGGCAAAATCGACTTCCCTGAGCAAGTCAATCCACGCGTACAAGAGATTGTCTTGCGTATCGTGACCGACCTTATGCAAACCATTAACGACTTAAAAATCACTGCAGATGAATATTGGTCTGGCGTTGAGTTTATCGGTGATTTGGGCAAAGAAGCTGGTTTATTATCACCAGGCTTGGGTTTCGATCACTTCATGGATTTAATGATTGAAGAGGATTTAAAAGCAGCCGGTCTTGACGGTGGTACTGTGCGTACTATTGAAGGTCCACTCTATGTCGCTGGTGCGCCAGAAGAAAAAGGCTTCGCGCGTCTAGATGATGGCACTGACCTTGACAATGGCACCGTGCTATTTATGCAAGGCACTGTTTATGGTGAAGATGGAAAGCCTCTTCCAAATGCAAAAGTTGAAGTGTGGCATGCCAACAGCTTAGGTAACTACTCTTTCTTTGATGAATCACAGTCTCATTTCAACTTACGTCGTAGCATCATTACCGATGAAAACGGAAATTATGCATTCCGCAGCATCGTGCCGCTAGGTTACTCGGTACCACCAGAAGGAATGACGCAAAAAGTATTGGGCGCGCTAGGACGTCACGGTCATCGCCCAGCTCACATTCATTTCTTTGCCAGTGCTGATGGTCATCGCAAACTGACCACGCAGATTAACATCGATGGCGATGAGTACCTATGGGATGACTTTGCTTTTGCAAGCCGCGAAGGTTTGGTACCAGAGGTAACGATGGTCGAAGATGCGGACAAGCTAAAAGAAAAAGCGCTTGATAAGCCTTACGCAAGTATCGACTTTGACTTTCATTTAGTAAAAGACATTGACCAAGCTATACAAGGCAGCGAAGTAGAACGCCGCCGTGCTCAAGGTTAATGGGCACTCACATTAAATAGCATTCATTAATAACGATTAGCGACTTACGTTTGATATGTCCTCAGTTGTCGTATCAAACGTTAGCTTCTAATCTCATTTTATACCGTCATTATACAAGGAAGGCAGCCATGAGCGAGCGTATCAATCTAGTACCTGAAGGATCAGACATCACTATTGATGATTTTTTAGAAGAGAACAGTGAAAAAGGGATTTATCGCCTGCATCGTAGCGCCTTCACTAACGAAGAGTTGTTCGAGCTTGAGATGAAGTACATCTTTGAAAACAATTGGGTGTATTTGGCTCATGAGTCTCAAGTTCCTGATAACAACGACTACTACACCTCATACATTGGTCGTCAGCCTGTTATTCTTGCCCGCAATAAAGAAGGCGAGCTGCATTGCATGATTAACTCATGCTCACATCGTGGTGCACAGCTCTGCCGACATAAAAAAGGCAATAAAGCCACTTACACCTGCCCATTTCATGGTTGGACCTTTAACAACTCAGGTAAGCTGCTTAAAGTTAAAGATCCAAGACATGCAGGCTATCCAGAATGCTTCAATAAAGAAGGCTCACACGACCTAAAACAAGTGAAGATGGCCAATTATAAAGGCTTTATCTTTGCCAGCTTAAATGATGATGTTCAGTCAATCGAAGACTGGCTTGGCGGCTCTACCAAAATTCTTGACATGATTGTCAATCAGTCGCCAGAAGGTCTAGAAGTGTTACGCGGCACCTCAACCTATACCTTTGATGGTAACTGGAAACTGCAAGCTGAAAACGGTGCCGACGGCTATCACGTATCAGCCGTCCATTGGAACTACGCTGCGACAACTGCGCGCCGCAAAGAAGCTGAAGCTGTCAAAGAAGACAATATCAAAGCCATGAACGCTGGCAAATGGGGTCGACAAGGCGGTGGGTTTTATTCTTTTGAAAACGGTCACATGCTGTTATGGACACAATGGGAAAACCCACAAGACCGTCCAAACTATGCTTATCGCGATGAGTATGTCGCCAGCTACGGTGAAGCCATGGCGGACTGGATGATTGGGCGCTCACGTAACTTATGCCTATATCCAAACGTCTACATCATGGATCAGTTCAGCTCACAAATTCGCATGCTCCGCCCTATCGCGGTTGACAAAACTGAAGTCAGTATCTGGTGTATCGCACCAAAAGGCGAAAGCGATGAGGCACGTGCACGCCGTATTCGTCAGTATGAAGATTTCTTTAACGTTACTGGTATGGCAACACCTGATGACTTAGAAGAGTTCCGCTCGTGTCAAGAAGGTTATAACGGTATCAAGCTTGAATGGAATGATATGTGCCGAGGCTCTGAGCATTGGATTCAAGGTGCAGATGAAGGCGCTGCCGCTATTGACCTCAAACCTTTAATGAGTGGTGTTAAGACTGAAGATGAAGGACTATATACCGTCCAACATCGCTACTGGCATGAAGAGATGAAAAAAGCTCTAGAGCAAGAGCAGCAGCTACACGGTGCTAATAGCGACTAATACATTTTTATTATTACTCTGCTATTTATTGTAGAACTGACAAAAAAATAAGGATATCAATCATGAAAAATGCAACTGTTAACATTGAAGACATTAGACAGTTTCTATACCGTGAAGCGCGTTTATTGGATGAGAAAAAATGGGAAGAATGGCTCACTTATTACGATGAAGACTGCCCTTTCTGGATGCCAAGTTGGGATGATGATGGTCAGCTCATCAGCGACCCACAACGAGAAATCTCGCTGATTTATTATCCGGATCGCCGTGGTCTTGAAGATCGTATCTTCCGCATCGAGACTGAGCGCTCATCAGCGACCATTCCTGATACGCGTACCACGCACAATTTATCGAATATTGAATTACTCGAAGACAATGACGGTATTGTGACGGTGCGTTTCAACTGGATCAACAAGTCCTTTCGCTATCACGAGACCAATACCTATTGGGGTTACTCTCAGTACAAAATAGACATGACTCAAGACCAACCAAAAATCTTGGATAAGTATGTGGTCTTAAAAGACGACTATGTGCATCAAATCATGGACGTCTATCACGTCTAATCATTATTCACTCATTATTTAGCCACTAGCTTTTAATTAATACGTGTTGAAAAGGGATATTTCTCATGGAATATAATATTGCTCTACAGTTCGAAGACGGCGTCACAGGCTTCATCAAATGTGAAGCCGACGAAACCGTCGTCGAAGCCGCTTATCGTCAAAAATTTAATATCCCTGTGGATTGCCTTGATGGTGCTTGCGGTACTTGCCGTTGCCATTGTGAATCTGGCAGCTACGACATGCACCCTGATATGTATATCGAAGATGCACTGACAGAAGCTGAAGCTGCTGAAGGGTATGTACTCACCTGTCAGATGATTCCAGAAAGCGACTGCGTGATCAAAGTACCAACCTCCTCTGAAGCCTGCAAAGTCGGCAAGTCTGTATTCAAAGGCAAACTACAACAGCTGAATGTACTGTCAGAATCTACCATTCACTTTGGCGTCGAAGTCGACAATCCAGATGCACTAGTATTTTTGCCAGGTCAGTATGTCAATGTCAGTATTCCTGATTCTAACGAGACACGCTCCTATTCATTTAGCTCTATACCTAGTGCCAATCAGGCCGAATTTGTCGTCCGCAATATTCCTAACGGCAAAATGAGCACCTTTTTATCTGATACTGCGACTATAGGTCAAGAGATTAATTTTGAGGGTCCATTTGGTAGCTTTTACCTGCGCCCTCTAATCCGCCCAACTCTATTTCTAGCAGGCGGTACCGGTATCGCGCCTTTTTTATCGATGCTAAAAAGTTTAGAGGTGTCTGGTGCCCATCATCCTGTCAGGATGGTCTACGGCGTCACCAACGACTTTGATCTTATAGAAGTTGAGAAACTAGAAGAAGTCAAACAAAACCACCCTTGGTTTGACTACCGCACCTGTGTCGCCACTGAAGACAGCCAGCATGAGCGTAAAGGCTATGTCACCGGTCATGTTGATAATGAGTGGCTGAACGATGGTGACGTCGATGTCTACTTGTGTGGTCCGTTAGGGATGGTGGATGCGGTGAGTAACTGGTTAGACAGCAGCAATCTAAAACCGAGTAATTTTTACTATGAAAAATTCACGCCTAGTGAAAAGTAGGTTTATACCATAAATGTAATGATTACAGACTATAAGAAAGGTTTAAGAATTTACATAGGAATCACGTCATAAAGGACAACGTGAAGATGGAAAACATTGATAGTTATACAGGCCTAGACAGGCTTTTGCTCAAGCTTCTAAAAATACCAGGTGCATTAATGATTGTGCCTCTATTTCTTGGAGTAATGTTCAATACTTTTGCACCGCAAATATTAGATATTGGTAGTTTCACTACAGCTCTTTTTAAAAACGGGCTTGCAGTCTTAATCGGACTATTTTTCCTAGCTGTGGGCTCTCAAATTAGTTTTAAAACTGCATTACCATCTGTAGAGAAAGGCCTTGTATTGCTAATCTCAAAATTTGGTATTGCTGTCATTTTTGGGCTTTCTGTTGCCTTTTTCACTCCAGAAGGTGTGCTTTTTGGACTGTTACCTATAGCTATTATTGCTGCAATGTCTAACTCAAACGGATCGCTTTATGTAGCTCTCACAAGTCAGTTTGGAAACCAAACAGACAAGGGTGCAATTTCAATACTTTCTATTAATGACGGACCTTTTCTTACTTTAGTTGCACTTGGTGTAGCAGGACTTGCAGCATTTCCTTTACTAGCTCTTTTTGCTGCAATTTTCCCAATGATATTCGGATTTATTCTTGGAAATAGCAGCACTATTGCTAGAAAATTTTTAGAGCCAGGTGAAAAATTAATCATTCCTTTCGCCGCATTTGCTATTGGAGCCGGAATTAATCTAGAAGTATTACTAGGACAAGGCTCCATTGGCATTCTATTAGGAGCTGCAACTGCCATACTTTCTGGGGGCACTGCACTGATTGCTCTGTATTTTTGGCATAGGGCTCGCCGACATCCTAGATCATGTAGAAACCTAGTTGCTGCAGCTTCTGAAGCCAGTGTAGCAGGGAATGCTATTGCAACCCCTGCTATGGTTGCTGCCCTAGATCCAAGCTATCTTGCTGTACAGGGGGCTGCAACTGCACAAATTGCGGCTGCAGTAGTAACTACTGCCTTTATTTTGCCTTTCTTCGTTGCTTGGTTAGCCGCTTGGCAAAAACGACATGGCATTTCACCTGAAAACGAGGAAATGTTCTACGAAGGAAAGAATATAAAGCGTGAACATATTTTAACAAAAGAAGTAGATATAAAAATTTAAAGCTGACAGCCATTCAAGGTGACTTTGATGCATGATCTTATAAACTGATTTTAGTTCTTTAGGAGGTAGCAATGAGTAAAAGATTTGATAATAAAGTATGTATCGTCACCGGTGCCGCTCAAGGCATCGGACGCGGTGTCGCATTACGCTTAGCAAGTGAGGGCGGAAAAATCGTCATGGCAGACTTTTCTACATTAGTAGAAGAGGTGCTGGCTGAAATCATTGCTGATGGCGGAGAAGCCGTTACCATTCAAGCTGACCTTGAAACCCATCAAGGTGCTAAAGAGGCTATTGATAAGGCACTTGATAGCTATGGGCGTATCGATATATTGGTCAACAATGTCGGCGGCGCAATATGGATGAAACCTTTTACCAGCTTCTCTGAAGCAGAAATCCAAAAGGAAATCAGCCGCTCATTATTTCCAACATTATGGTGTTGTCATGCGGTATTACCAACCATGGTCAAACAGCAATCAGGCACTATTGTTAATGTGTCCTCTATCGCTACTCGCGGTATCAACCGCATACCCTATTCGACAGCGAAAGGCGGCGTGAACGCCATGACCGCATCGCTCGCTTTTGAGTATGCAAACGATGGTATCCGTGTGAATGCTGTAGCAACTGGCGGTACTGAAGCGCCGCCCAGAAAGATTCCACGTAACGCCAAACCATTAACTGATGATGAAAAATCATGGATGAATGCGGTGGTTGATCAGACCATTGATCGCACCTTTATGAAACGCTACGGCACGATTGATGAGCAAGTCAATGCCATCTTGTTTTTAGCATCCGATGAGTCTTCTTATATCACTGGTAGTACCATTCCTGTGGGCGGTGGTGACGAAGGCTAATAATAAATCTGCCAATTAGTAGTAGCATGCATCTTAATTTGCAACCCCGTAACGAATGCTAATTTGCAAGGAAGCAATATGGCCTCTGTAATCCAAACCTTAAAAAACGACTGGTCGCTCTCCGCATCGGTTGCAGGGTTCTTAGCGGTTCTTATTTCTTATGCGGGTCCTTTGATTATTTTTTTTCAGGCCGCACAAGCCGCACAAGTATCAGATGCCATGATGGCGTCTTGGATTTGGGGTGTCTCCATCGGTGCTGCCATTCCTGGTATTTATTTATCTATTAAATATAAAACCCCGGTTATTACAGCATGGTCCGCCCCTGGTACCGCTTTACTGGTTACCCTATTTCCACAGATGAGTATTAATGAAGCTGTTGCCGGTTATATCATCTCAGCGATTGTCATATTTATTGTTGGAGCGACAGGTTACTTCGACAAAATATTAAAATGGATTCCTAACGGTATTGCCGCTGGCATGATGGCAGGGATTCTATTTCAATTCGGCTTAGAATTATTTAAAGCCACTGATAGCATGCCATTTATCGTCTTTAGCATGCTCGGTTGCTATTTATTAGCCAAACGCTTTTCGCCGCGCTATACGATGATATGGGTATTGATATGCGGTGTTATCTTAAGCGTCTTACTTGGCAAAATGAACCCTGTTCATTTCGATTTAGCCGTTACCATACCTACTTTTATTGCCCCTGAATGGTCGTGGAACTCAACGTTTAACCTCGCTATACCACTCATCCTTGTGAGCTTAACTGGCCAGTTTTTACCCGGTATGGCTATTTTAAATCTTAGCGGTTACGACACGCCAGCCAAGCCTATTGTGAGTGTTACAAGCCTCGCCTCGTTAGCAGTTGCATGTGTTGGTGGTATCACTATCGTACTTGCCGCTATCACAGCCGCGCTTTGTACTGGTAAAGATGCGCATGAACTTAAGGAAAAGCGCTATATCGCAGGTGTCGCTAATGGCATCTTCTATTTATTTGGCGGTTTATTTGCTGGCAGTATCGTGATGGTATTTAGCTTGCTTCCAAAAGAGCTTGTCGCGGCACTGGCCGGTCTTGCATTAATCGGTGCCATTTCTGCCAATATCACCATTGCTATGAAAAATGATGAGCAAAGAGATGCAGCGTTAATTACCTTTTTGGCCACTGCATCGGGTATGAGCTTTTTGGGATTAAGCTCTGTGTTTTGGGGCATTCTTATTGGCATGATTGCTCACTATATTCTGACCAAAAAACGCCTACTACCAACATCATCTATCTCATTAACGACCTCTAATAATGAAGCCAATTAAGAGTAACTCGCTTACAAAAAATTTAAGTAGTGTCAGAGCAATGAGTCCAACCCATGTACCACTTATTAATTTTAAAGACACTACCTCATATGACTTTTTATAGGATATAAACATGATTAACAAAGCAGATAAAAATATTGCTGACGTACTTAGTCAAATCAAAGATGGCGCTACCATTATGATTGGCGGCTTTGGCACAGCGGGTCAACCGGCTGAACTCATTGATGGACTTATTAATTTAGGCGTAAAGGATTTGGTCATCATTAATAATAATGCCGGTAACGGCGACCATGGCCTTGCCAAGCTCTTAAAAACGGGTGCTGTGCGTAAAATCATTTGCTCTTTCCCGCGTCAATCGGATTCTTGGGTATTTGATGAGCTTTATCATGCTGGCAAGATTGAGCTGGAGCTAGTACCACAAGGGAATTTGGCTTGCCGTATTCAAGCAGCAGGTATGGGACTCGGTGCGGTATATACGCCCACAGGCTTTGGTACTTTACTCGCAGAAGGTAAAGAGACTCGAGAAATCGATGGTAAAGACTATGTTCTTGAATATCCGATCAAGGCTGATTTTGCTTTAATTAAAGCTTCTAGAGGCGATCGTTGGGGCAACTTGGTGTACCGCAAGTCTGCCCGTAACTTTGGTCCTATCATGGCAATGGCGGCTGATATTACTATCGCCCAAGTCTCCGAAACGGTTGAGCTTGGCGCGCTTGATCCTGAGCACGTTATTACGCCGGGCATCTTTGTGCAGCATGTGGTGCAAATTCAGCCTGCTAGCACTGAATCTGCTAGCGCTTAACTTTCTAGCACAGCTACTACAGCCACCGCTTAATACTGCTAATTATAAGGATCATAATCATGAGCCATACTTCCTACACTGTTTTGACCCGCGATCAAATCGCTGAGCGCGCTGCACAAGATATTCCAGATGGTGCCTATGTCAATTTAGGCATCGGACTACCAACCAAAATTGCGCAATACTTACCGGATGATAAAGATGTATTTTTGCATTCAGAAAACGGCTTATTAGCTTTTGGACCACCACCTGCTAAAGGCGAAGAGGATCCCGAGCTGATTAATGCCGGAAAAGAGTACGTCACCATGCTCGATGGCGGTAGCTTCTTTCATCATGGCGACTCCTTTGCCATGATGCGCGGTGGTCATATCGATATTTGCGTATTGGGTGCGTTTCAAGTGGCCGCCAATGGTGATTTAGCCAACTGGAGCACCGGTGCGCCAGATGCAATACCTGCTGTTGGCGGCGCTATGGACTTAGCCGTCGGTGCCAAAAAAGTCTTTGTGATGACCAATCACACCACCAAAACTGGCGACCCTAAAATCGTTAGCAAGCTTACCTACCCCGTGACTGGCAAAAACTGTGTTGATCGTATTTATACTGACTTATGTGTCATTGATGTCACTGATAAAGGTTTGGCCGTCACTGAAATGGTCGATAGCTTAAGCTTTGCGGACTTACAAGCATTGACGGGTGCGACGCTAATTGACGCTACAAATTCAAAATAATAAAAAGGACAAGGATGATGACTGATTCAACCACTGGTTTAAATAATGCTTATATTATCGATGCCATTCGCACCCCTTTTGGTCGCTACGGCGGCGGTCTAGCACCAGTACGTGCCGATGATTTAGGGGCTATCCCTATCAAGGCGTTAATGGAACGTAATGCCAATGTCGATTGGGTACAAGTAGATGACGTCATCTACGGCTGTGCTAATCAGAGCGGTGAAGACAACCGCAACGTCGGACGTATGTCGTCGTTACTAGCTGGCTTACCTTATCAAGTGCCTGCCACTACGGTGAATCGCTTATGCGGCTCGTCAATGGATGCGTTAGCGATAGCGGCGCGCGCGATTAAAGCGGGTGAAGCCAACCTTATTATTGCAGGTGGTGTTGAGAGCATGAGCCGTGCGCCATTGGTAATGGGCAAGTCAGATCAAGCGTTTAGTCGTAGTCAAAAGCTCGAAGATACCACGATGGGCTGGCGCTTTATCAATCCAAAGCTTGATGAGCTATATGGCACGGAAACGATGCCGCAAACCGCTGAAAACGTCGCAGAGCAGTTCAATGTCAATCGCGCTGACCAAGATGCATTTGCATTACGTAGCCAACAACGTACCGCAGTGGCGCAAGAGGCAGGGTTTTTCAAAGATGAGATTACTCCAGTCAGCATCCCGCAACGTAAAGGTGATCCTGTCAACGTCGATACTGACGAGCACCCTCGTACTGATACCACGCTTGAGAAGTTGACCAAACTACGCCCTATCGTCACCGCAGAGGGCACCGTGACGGCTGGCAACGCGTCAGGTATCAATGATGGCGCAGCGGCTTTTTTAGTGGCATCAGAGCAAGCGGTCAAAGAGTTTAATCTAAAGCCGCGTGCACGTATTGTGGCCTCAACTACGGTAGGCGTTGAACCGCGTATTATGGGCTTTGCCCCAGCACCGGCGATGAAAAAGCTGCTTAAGCAAACTGGACTGTCAATCGATGAGATGGATGTCATTGAATTAAACGAAGCTTTTGCCGCCCAAGCTCTCGCCTGTACACGTGACTTGGGATTGGCTGACGATAGCGCGCGCGTTAATCCGAATGGCGGTGCCATTGCCCTTGGTCACCCACTTGGTGCCTCAGGAGCACGTTTGATTTTAACAGCACTCAATCAACTTGAGAAAA
Source organism: Psychrobacter sp. ANT_H3 (assembly GCF_027919975.1). Classification (NCBI taxonomy): domain Bacteria; kingdom Pseudomonadati; phylum Pseudomonadota; class Gammaproteobacteria; order Moraxellales; family Moraxellaceae; genus Psychrobacter; species Psychrobacter sp. ANT_H3. The sequence continues at coordinate 14,200 of NZ_JAQISM010000029.1, forward strand.
CTGGCAAGCGTTATGCCATCTGCTCAATGTGTATTGGCGTTGGGCAAGGTATCGCAATGATTATTGAGCGGGTTAATTACCAAGCGTGATACTCATCCCTACATATGCCTTCAACATTTTAATCCTAAATAAGGATGCTTAGTATGCCCATATTTAATAACCAAGAAATTGCCCTAAACTATGCCACTTTTGGTGATAACAGCAATCCTGCTCTGATATTTTCTAACTCTTTAGGTACCAGCTATCATATGTGGCAGCCGCAAATCGATGCCTTACAAAACGATTATTTTATTATCTGCTACGACACCCGTGGCCATGGTAAGTCTTCTGCACCAACAGGTCCTTATAGTTTGGATCAGCTTGGACAAGATGTGATTGATTTGCTTGATCATTTAAACATTGATAAAGCATTTTTTTGTGGCATATCTATGGGCGGCATGACTGGTCAATGGCTAGCTATCAATCATCCTGAGCGCTTCCATCACTTGATGCTATGCAATACCGCCGCAAAGATTGGTAATGAAGCGGCCTGGGTAGATCGCGCGCAATTGGTACGTGAGCAAGGACTAAAACCTATCGCCGCTACCGCTGCTTCGCGTTGGTTCACAGCAAGTTTTATCGATAACTATCCTGATGTCGTTAAAGCATTATCTGACGCTCTCGCAGCTGGCAGTAGCGAGGGTTATGCCAGCTGCTGTGAGGCATTATCTGTCGCTGATACTCGCGAGCAGTTAAAGAGCATCCGCGTGCCTGTCACAGTGCTTGCAGGCGCTGAAGATCCAGTGACAACGATTGCCGATGGTCAGTATATGGTCGATCACATCCCTAACGCTACGCTCGCCATCATCGATGCCTCGCATATCTCAAATATTGAACAACCTGAAGCATTTAATCAGCTTGTGCGACAGTATTTGAAACACTAATAGTGCTATAGCCTTTGTCCAACTACACTCACTGCCATTTGCAATGTTGGCGGTGTTTGTATGACGGCTATTGTTCACATTTAGATTGCTCATATATCTTTTAGATATATGAGCAATCTTTTTTTACCTATCTTTTAATAGATATTAGCTATTAATAATAAGCACATATTTTTCTCATAAAAAAACAAATATAACGGATATCCGTAACCTGATTGGTTATTAAGGCGTTTGCTTAAAGAAAATCTCTTTTTTTATTTTCTGCTTCTTTTATCAAAGCTATCTATACACTCTTACACTCCCATCTGTTAATAAAAACGCCATACCTTCTAGGTATAAACTAATACTTAGATAGTTTTTGACTTGATCATTAGAAAACAATAACTTGTTAGACACTTATAAGGATATTACCCATGGAGAAATACGAATGGAATCACCAACCTTAAACATCAATAAAGTTATTGATGAAGCCAAATTTGCTCCTTTTCATTGGAAGGTACTGTTTTGGTGTCTACTGATCATTATCTTTGATGGTTATGATCTTATTATTTATGGCGTGGCTCTACCGTTACTCATGGAGGAGTGGTCATTGACCGCGGTACAAGCAGGCTTTCTTGCTAGCGCAGCACTCTTTGGCATGATGTTTGGTGCCATGATTTTTGGTACTTTGTCTGATAAAATCGGTCGAAAAAAGACCATCATGATCTGCGTCGGTCTATTCAGTAGCTTTACCTTTTTCGGTGCTTTTGCTAATGGTCCGATGCAGTTTGCTGCTTTACGCTTCATTGCTGGTCTTGGTATCGGCGGCGTGATGCCCATCTGTGTAGCGCTGACCTCTGAATATGCCCCAAAACGTATCCGTAGTACTCTGGTCGCTATTATGTTTAGTGGTTACGCGATAGGCGGAATGGCATCAGCATTATTAGGATCGTTTTTGGTGGTAGATTACGGTTGGGAGATTATGTTTTATATTGCAGGAATACCTACCCTGCTATTGCCAATTATCTGGAAAATGCTTCCTGAGTCCTTAATGTATTTGGTCAAAGAAAAAAGACATGATGAAGCCAAAAAAATCGTCCGCAAACTTGCACCACAAGAGACCATCACGGCTTCAACCAACTTAATATTAGATGAACCAACCAAAGGCGATGACGCTCCTATCAAAGCGTTATTCCTAAAAAACAGAGGTTTTACCACCATTATGTTTTGGGTAGCCTTCTTTATGTGCTTGTTGATGGTATATGCTCTCGCCAGCTGGTTACCAAAGCTTATGATTCAGGCAGGTTACTCGCTAGGTGCTAGTATGCTGTTCTTATTTGCGCTCAATATCGGCGGTATGGTCGGTGCTATTGGTGGCGGTGTACTGGCTGATAGATTCCATCTGAAACCTGTTTTGACCGTTATGTTTGCTTTAGGTGCGGTGTCGTTGATACTGCTTGGCTACAATAGCCCTCAGGTGGTGCTATATACTCTGATTGCCATTGCCGGAGCAACCACTATTGGCTCACAGATACTGCTTTACACCTTTGTCGCTCAATACTACCCGACTGCTGTACGTACGACGGCTATGGGCTGGGCATCAGGTATCGGCCGCATTGGCGCTATCGTAGGTCCTATCTTGACTGGAGCATTACTGACACTTGAGCTAAGCCATCAAACGAACTTCTTATTTATCGCCATCCCCGGTGTTATTGCCGCTATTGCGATTTTCCTTGTTAACTTAAATGCTGCGGTTGATGGTAAAAAGAGTCGAGTACAAGCAGGGCAGTTAGATACATCGGCGGCCTAAGTCAAATATGAGAGTCAAGAATCTTTCTTAAGTATATTTTTACCATATAACCATCGAACTATCTAAGATGAATTTATAGCTTAAATTCATCTTAGATTCACCATACTTATTGAATATATGAGGTTTTCAAGAAACTAGTAACCTTTTTTATTGACCAAAAATTGGTTTAATAAATCTAATTCTAAACACTGCTTCTAACTCTCGCTAAATTTATACTATTACTCATCAGAGTTCTACGTCAAATAATTAATAGCCCGCTCAATGTGATGACATGTCTGGGCAAAATTTGTTACCATGACTTTTTAAACACTATGATTTAAGTAATTTCAGATTTAGGCAATTTCACTTAGGTAATACAGACATGGCCAAAAATGCCCTACAAGAACAACTCTTAAAAGCTGGATTGGTGGATAGCAAAAAAGCCAAAAAAATCAGCAAACAGTCGCAGCATGCCAAGCGCACAGGCGACGCATCAAACCTTGAAGCCAAAAAAGCCTTGGCAGAAGCCCAAGCCAAAAAAATAGAAAAAGACCAAAAGCTCAATCAGGAAAAACAGCAACTTTTAGAAGAAAAAATGCTAAGAGCAAACGTTATTCAGATGATTAAGCAACACCAAATCACAGAGACACAAGGCGATGTCACCTATCAGTTTGTTGACGACGCTAAAATTAAAAAGATTTATATCACCCAAAAGCTCTATGACCAGATAGTAGCAGGTCATGTGGTGATTGCGCGCTTAGAAGACGATTACGCCCTGCTCCCGCGCCCCTTGGCTGACCGCATCAACTCCAAGCTAGAAGGCTTTATGGTGGTATCGAATGATAAGTCAGAGGTTGAGCTGGCAGAAGATGACCCTTATGCCGCTTATGTCATTCCAGATGATTTAATGTGGTAGGTAGTAGTTATTCATCATTTCGCTAACAAACCCCCCTGTATAGCTGTTCTATACAGGGGGGTTTGTTAGCGAAATAGAAAATCACTCTATGCGCAGAAAAGTCTAGCGATAAACGTCATAGTGATTCTCATTATTGAACGCTAAAATCAGCAATTACGACGGTAGCAAAACGTGCTTACTCTGCTGATAGGCAGACAAGCCAGCAGCACCCAATTCGCGACCGATGCCACTTTGCTTAAACCCGCCCCAGCCCGCTTCAGGTACTACAATTTGCTGCTCGTTAACCCAAATATGACCAGCTTGAATTTGTAGCGCCATCTCTAACGCTGCAGTCTCATTGGCGCTGACAATAGTCGCTGCCAAGGCATACTTACTATCATTGGCAAGTTCAATCGCCTGCGTATCATCTGCAAAGGTGGTACTGACTAATACTGGTCCAAATACTTCTTCTGTCCATAACTGACTGCTCACTGGTACATCTGTATAAACGGTCGGCGTTGCAAAATATCCTTGGCGCTCTAATATCTTGCCACCTGTTAGGCAATTAAGATTTTCAGCAGTAGCGATATCGATATATTTTTTGACTTGCGCAAGTTGCTGCGCACTGACCAATGGACCCATTTGCGTGTCAGCAACAAAACCATCGCCAATTTTCAAACCTTCTGTTTTTGTTTTCAGTGTTTCAAATAACAACTGGGCAATGTCTTGATGGACAAGCAATCTTGAGGTCGCTGAGCAGATTTGACCGGCATTGGTAAATATACCGCCCATGATTAAATCACAGGCATAATCAATATCAGCATCTGCGCACACCACGATGGCGGACTTACCACCCAGCTCTAGACTGATATCTTTGATACCTTTTGCTGCTTGGCTCATTACCTTTTCGCCGACGATATTACTACCGGTAAAAGAAACTTTATCAATGAGTGGGTGACTGGTCATCGCTGCGCCTACTTCAGCTGCGCCCGGTAGGATATTGACCACCCCTTTTGGCAGCTCAATAGCGGACAATATGTTGCCTAGCATCAACTCCGGTAGTAGTGTTACCTCTGACGGTTTTAACAGTACGGTGCAACCTGCCGCTAATGCTGGTGCTAATTTCCAAGCAGTAGTGACCATCGGGAAGTTCCAAGGCACGATAAGGGCGCAAATACCAACAGGTGCATAGGTTTTTAATAAGCGTATACCTGTCTCATTGGTGGTGACCTCAGACCAAGTCGTCTGCGCATTGATAAGATTGGCATAATAGCGATAACAGGCAATGGCGTCACTAACGTCTATTTTCGCCTCTGCAATCGGCTTTCCGTTATTCAATACAGACAGCCCAACCAGCTTATCAAACTGCTGCTCCATCGTATCTGCAATCGCCTGTAAATAACGCGCGCGCTCATTGACGATGGTTTGCGACCAAGACGGATAAGCACGAGCCGCCGCATTAACTGCGCTTTCTACCTGTGCACTATTACACAAACGAGTTATTGCAATAACCTCGCCTGAGCTTGGGTCATATAAAGCATGCTCATCTACTGAATCAGATGTTTCAATAGTGACCCAATCCCCATCGATATAGGCGGCATTTAACCTAACTTCATTTTGCATCGTTTGTATGGCGATATCTTTTGTGAAAGACGTAGAATTATTCATTTCCATAATTTTCGCTGACCTTTTAATCTCTTTGTTAGTAATGTCATTTTTATTAAATAGGGCTTATTGATAAGCTCATTTATTATTCATATTGCCAATTAAGCAGTCGATTTCACCTTATCAAGGTAAAATCGACTGAGGGTGTAGTATCGTTGTACATCAGATTAAATAGCCATTAGCGTCATATAGCAGCAGGTTTTAGTACAATAGATGCGCCACTGACGTAATGACTACTAAGCTAATCAGCGTACGTAAGATAAAAATCAAAAACAGCTCTAACACGTTAAGTTTGATGTTTGATTTCAAAATCAGCGCGCCCACCTCAGACATATAGATAATCTGGGTAATAGAAGCAGCACCAACGATAAAGCGCGTCATTTCACTCTCGATACTTTTACCGACCAACGCAGGCAGATACATATCGGCAAAGCCCATAATCATCGCTGGAGCCGCCTCTGCTGCCTCTGGAATCTGCAATAATTCAAGCAATGGCACGAGCGGCGCCGACAGCCAATTAAATACTGGCGTGTATTCTGCTAAACCAAGACCAATGGTACCGATAGCAAAAATTACAGGAATGAGGCCAAGGTAGATATCAAACAAATTCTTTAAGCTATGTTTGAATACATTACCCAAACTTGGCATAGAATGCGCGCGCGTAACGGCACGATTGACCGCCCATTGATAGGTAGAGTATTCAGCAGGAATACCTTCATCCAGCATGCTTTTGCCCGAGTGATAAGTATCAGGTTTTAGCGATAGCGGCGGTATACGCGGCATAATAATAGCGGCAATAAAGCCAGTTAACGCAATGGTTAGATAAAAGAAAACAAAGTTATTATCGACGCCGATGGTTTTGGCAACGACATAGGTAAAGGCAATGGATGTTACCGAAAAGGTGGTGGCAATAATCGCCGCCTCACGCAGACTATAGTAGCTTTTATTGTATTCTTGCATGGTGACCAGCAAGCCAATGGAAGCGGCACCAAACCAAGAAGACATCGCATCGACCGCAGAGCGACCGGGTAACTTAAACAATTTAACAAACACTTTGCTGGATAAAGTACCCAGGAATTCCATCAAACCAAAATCCGTCAGAAACGGTAAAGATAAAATGGCAAAAAAGAACAAAGGAATCAAAATAGGAATCAGGTCTTCAAAAATCACGCCGCCGGTATTACGGTTAATAATAAACTCAGGGCCAACTTGTAGGTAAATCATCCATGCAAACAGAACGCCCAAAAAGCGCGCGCCAAGCCAAAACCAGTCCACATCAAAAAGCTTTGCCCACATAGAGCCTTCATGCAGATTCGGTCTTAATACCTTAACTGCCAGCGCCCCAATAAAGGAGGTCGTCACAATTGCCAATACTGCGTAAACAACATAACCTCCCAGCAATGCTTGCAGGGTATCGGTTAATACGCCCAGTAAAATGGTGATTTTGCCATCCCACTGAAAAGGTATGATAAATAACGCCATACCTAGTGCTGAAAATAGCAAAAACTTCCACATGGATGCTTGCCACTGCGCCCCTTGCGGCGTTTCTAGATCGACAGGGTCATTTCCCAAAATCGGCTGCTGCGACTTATCGATATAATTCGTCATTTAATCCTCCTTGATAGGCGACGATCGCCAAATTTCTTCCTTTCGCTGTCTGACCTATCCCTAGTTTTAGCGAATTGAGCAAATAGTTGAATGGCGTTTTATTATTTGTTTTTTAGTGTGAATTACGCTTTAGTACATCAGCTAAAACAGGTAAAACTCTTGCCCATTTCAAGAAGAAATTCATCAGCTTCATCAACTTCATAAATCATCGGTTGCTTGCCTTTGATGTCCTTTTGCAATACCTCTAGCAGCTGCTGCTTATCCCTGATTCGACGATAACCTGCGCCAAATCCTGCGGCTAATGGCTCAAAGTTCGGGGTTTTAATATTGACCCCAATCAGTGGCAGGCCACCCTCTTCCATATAGCGGCGAATCTCACCATAACCTTGGTTGTTCCATAACAGCACAATCAATGGCAGCTCAAGCTCGGCGGCGCAGATTAGTTCTGCGATGGTAAACTGAATGCCGCCATCGCCAATCAGGCTAATAACTGGCGCTTTTGAGCCAATCATGGCACCAATCGCGGCAGGCAAACCATAACCCAAAGTGCCAAAGCCAGTCGATGAGTTAAACCATCGACGCGTGGCTAAAGCCTCAAAACCAAGGTTGCCACTATAAACAGGCTGAGTTGAATCGCCAACGAAAATGACGTCTTTTACTTCATCTCGAATCAGCTGTAGCAGTGCGTTTTGACCAGCAAAATCTGGCGTCATCTCTTCTATCAACGCTTGCTTTACCTTTGCTACTCGCGGTGCGGCTTGATGATTCAGCGGTTGATTTTCTAAGCGCGTACATAAACCGCTGATAGCCATTTGCGCATCAGACAATAGCGCAATATCTGCTCTAAACGGACGCTGTAATTGCTGAGCATCGCAGTCGATACGAATCAGCGTGCCATTGATTTGGAACCCACCATTAAAGAATACGTCATAATCAGTCTCGCCAAGCTCAGTACCTATCGCCAATACTAAGTCGGCCTCGCTAATGACGGCACGACCAACATCCAATGACTGATTGCTACCCAAACTCAGCGGATGAGCAGGTGGTAATAGACCTTTGGCATTGATGGTCAAAAATGTCGGCGCATCGATAAGTTCTGCCAATTTTTGTGCGTCATGATTAACATCAACGCAGCCGCCGCCGTAAAGTAAGACTGGATTTTTTGCGCTTTTGAGCTGCTCAATAATCAAATCCAATTGCGCAGGATGAGGTAGCGGTTTGTTTGCTTGTAGTTGCGCCAAAATATTATTAGCAGATTGGCTGTTTAGAGAAGCATCTAGCTTATTTAGCTTATTTAGCTTAGGCGGCTTGGCGACATGACTGGCATCGGCGGTAATCACATCAATGGGCAGCTGGATATGCACCGGCCCTGGACGCGCGCCATTAAATAACGCAAAAGCTTCGGCGATGACTTTGGGTAGCGACTCAGGCTGCCAAATCGTTTTACTCATGAGCGCAACCTTACTGACCATACCTTGCTGATCGTGCAATTCATGCAAGTGCCCTTCACCGCTACCAGTATGCTGCACTTTATTAACGCTAGATATCACCAGCATCGGTATAGAATCCGCCAATGCTTGCGCCATCGCTGTCATGATGTTGGTCATGCCGGGACCGGTGATAATAAAGCACACTCCGACTTTACCAGAAGCGCGGTAATAACCATCGGCCATAAAGCCTGCACCTTGCTCATGACGCGGTGTCACGTGGCGAATATCGGTATTGGGCAGGCCACGATATAGCTCGACCGTATGTACGCCCGGAATACCAAATACCGTCTCCACTCCATAGTACTCTAGCCACTGCACCAATAGCTCACCGCAGGTCAGTGATGATGTGTCAGACAAAGAAGAAGGCGTTTGCGTCAATTGGGTCATGGGTCAGTCATCCTAAAAAATGTAATAAGTATTAAGTTAAGCTTTTTATATTGGCTAGCTGTTTGTTTTAAATAGTTATTAAATGCTACAAATCATGGTGCCGTAACCAATCGTCAATCATGATATTTAACCGTTTGCCTGAAAAACTGGGAAAATGACCACCGTGTACAACACGCACAGGCAGTGCATTTAAGCGGCGCATACTCTTAGCATAATCAGACATATTGCTATGCCACGTATCTTCGATTAATGGACCATCATAGATAAGATCACCAGAAATCAGAGTCTCGCTAGCTGATTCCCACAAGGCAATACCACCTGGGGAGTGACCGGGTGTATGGATTACTTCGAATTGACGGTTACCTAAATCGATCATATCACCATCTTCAAGCTGTATGATTTTTGCTGGTGCAGAGATTCTATAGCCGCAATGAGCATAAGGCTCAGGAGGTAGCGCATCAAACATCTCATCGTTGACAAACATATCAGCCAATGTACGTGTATTGTCTGGTTCAGCCAAAATCTGGGCTTCAGCAGAATGTACGTGACAGCAGTCAAATTCACTTGCCGCGCCAATATGATCAAAATGAGTATGACTGGCAACACCAACGATATCGCGATCAGCAAGCAAAGCAACGTAGCGGCGCAATGGTACAGCCCCTAATCCAAAATCGACTAATAAATCGCGCTGACTTCCTCGCACGTGCCATAGATTACAGCGAAAAAACGGCTTGATCCACGGCTCATCGATGAGCGTAATGCCATCGCTAAGTGTTGTTGTTCGATACCAGTTTTCTGGCTTGATACGTGGTAATGACTGTTCACTCATGAGTTCGCTCCACTAAAGGCATGAGTATCTTTAAGAACACGCAGGTCTTTAAGATAGTCTTGGTGCGTGCGACTCTCATCAATGCAAGCGAGATCAATATCTACTATCAAGGTGCCAGCCGTTAAGCCAAGTCGGCCGAGCACCTCACCATCCGGACCAGCGACGATACTATTCCCACAGTAATGAAGCGTTTCTTCTACACCTGATCGGTTAATACAAGCGACAAAGCATTGATTGTCCATTGCTCGAACGCGTATTTGTAGCACCTGCCGCTCTGCATTTGGCAACATATTTGCCGTCGGTGATAGTATGATTTCCGCTCCTGCTTGTGCCAGCTCTCTTGCCACTTCTGGAAACTCATTATCGTAACAAATCATGAGTCCCAATTTTCCGAATCGAGTATCAACCACGCAGGACTTTTTACCCGCTACAAAGAACTCCTTTTCCCGAGCCCATAAGTATCGCTTATCATAAGTCGCAAGATGCTTTCCGTTGTCGTCTATTAGGATGGCAGAGTTGCTCAGCTCGCCATTAGGTCGCCGTTCAGCAAACCCGAATAGTAAATGCAAGCTATACTTATTAGCGAGCTTAGCGACTTCGGTAACGATTGGACCATCGACCGCTTCCGCTAAGCCATCAAGACGTTCAAATATATTGTAACCTGTGAACGCCAACTCTGGCATAGCTAGTAAGTCTACTTTTGCCTCTACTGCTAGGCGGCACAGCGACTCTAAACTCTCTAGGTTGGCTACAGGTTCAGCCCATAAAGGATCTGTTTGAGCAATCATTAATTTCATAATGAAGGCTCCTTTTGAGCTGAAGATATGGCATCACTAGAGCGAGTAAATAAAGTAGCACCTAACCAATAAAGTCCGCCAGTGATGATAAAGACAGGTAATGAAGCACCAAAAGATGGAGGAGCTATCAAAGTCCAGTAAGCGGCAAGAGCAGCACCAATTAAGTAAGCCGCGATAGCAATCTTTGCAGTAGGACGTCCCAACTGATGAGTTGAATCAAGAAGCTTTGCGGTATAGCCTTCTTGACCGACAAGATAATAATCGACAATCATCACTGAAAACGCGGGAATGAACAGGGCACCTACGACCAATAAGAAGTTTTGAAACTGATCTAGGATACCGGGAATCAAGGCGCCAAAAATAGTGATTAAACCAATTATCAATGCAGGTTTCCAAAAGCTCATATTAGGAGCTATATTCATACATGACAAAGTTGCACTATAGACTGCCATCACATTAGTTGTCATCACCGAGAAGAAAATCACCAATGCAGCAGGTAAACCAAAGCCAAAATCTGCTAACAAACGAGTCGGATCGTAAGTCTGTTCAAGCCCGTTCAAAATTGAAAGTCCTGAAATCGTAGCACCTAAGCCCATAGCAACGATAGCAGCCACGATATAACCAAAATAAGTACCCCATATTGCAATTTTTGAGGTCTTACAATTACGATTATAGTCAGCTGCTGATGACATCCAAGAAAATGCAGTGGCAATAACAATATCAAAGGCGATACCTAATGTAATGCCATTACGGGATTCAACTGGCATATCAAAAAGTGTCGAAACATCATAGTGCTGAGTTAGCTGATAAAGGACGACAACAGTGAGTCCAGCCATTGCTAATGCTGCCCAGCGTTCGACAAGCTCAATACCAAGGTGACCACGTAATACAATCAACACCACGACTGTCTCACACAGAATGACAAATAGTGGCAGATTGCTATAGCCTGTTGTGGCTTCAATAGCGTAGTTAAGACTCATACCAGCAAGTAGAGCCTGAATACAGCTCCAAGCAATGAGTACACACATATTTACTAATGAGATCAATTGACTACCCAATGGCCCGTAAGCTCTACGTGTGAGCGCCATCGATGGTAAACCAGTGCGCTGACCCATTAGACCAACTAAGAGTAACGGAATGGCACCGATCAATGAGCCGATGAGTACCGTCGTTATAGCAGTAGTAAACCGCAAATCAGGTACCAACAGCATCCCAGTTAAAATAGTCGTGACGACTATATTGGCACCAAACCACAGCGCAAACGTGCCAATCGAACCTAAACTGTGTCCAGCCTCATTTGGAGAGAGCGTATCTTGACCAAAAAATGAAGAGGGTTTGCTCATTACGGTCTTCCTTAACCGAATTATATTTATACCAGCGAATTAGACACACTGGAGACGATGAAACTGCCCACTTATATACTATGTTGCGATACCTACAACCTTCTCTAAATCTGGCCAATAAATTCCTGTAGTCCAGAGCTTCAGCTTTCATTCATCAAAAACCCACTTTTTATAAGAATACAGTTTATCTGAGATTTAAGAGCACAACTCTAAGTACGGGCAATAATGAATGCTTGAAGCTCTAGGTTTAAACAAGCCTTTAAAATAATTTCCAAAGGCTTTGTTATATCAACACAATTATTACGATAAAAATTAGGTCTCAAACTAAGTATTAATAAATGGCTTTGACTTTGTCGTCATAGCGCACGCCCGGTAGGATACATAGCATCTCAAATAGCAGGTTCGCGGCTAGTACCGAGGTATTACCAAACGGGTCATACGGCGGTGACACTTCTACTAAATCGCCACCAACCACATCAAGTCCACGCATACCGCGAATGATTTCGATACCTTGAGTGGATGTCAGACCACCGATTTCAGCGGTTCCCGTACCCGGTGCAAAAGCAGGATCAATACCATCAATATCAAAACTTAAATAAACAGGGCCAGCGCCTAATTTTTCGCGCACTTCTGCCATCAAAGGTGTCAGTGATTTATACCAACATTCTTCAGCAGGCACTACGCGAAAACCTTGCTCGGTAGACCAGTCGAACTCTTCAGCACTATAACCCGTACCACGCAGACCAATCTGGACTACGCGATTGCCATCGATGAGGTTTTCTTCGACAGCACGGCGGAATGGCGTACCATGGGCGATTTTTTCACCAAACATCTCATCATTGATATCGGCATGCGCATCGATATGCACCATACCAACAGGGCCATGTTTTTTGGCAAGCGCACGCAAAATAGGCAGTGCAATCGTATGATCACCGCCTAACGTTAAAGGAATAGCGCCATGACTGACGATTTTATCGGTATAGAATTTCTCAATAATATCGACGCTTTTTAGCAGGTTAAAGGTATTGATAGGCACGTCGCCAATGTCAGCGACTTGTAAGGACTCAAAGGGAGCGGCGCGAGTGGCGACATTATAAGGGCGAATCATGCGTGATTCATCGCGAATCTGTCTCGGACCCAATCTTGCACCGCTACGGTTTGAGGCGCCAATATCTAAAGGCACCCCAACGAATGCTACATCTAGCCCTTCAGCATCGGCTTGGGTTGGCAGGCGCATCATAGAAGCGAAGCCGCCAAATCTTGGCATGTCGTTGCCGCTTAATGGTTGATTGAATTTCATCACTTACATCCTTGTATCGATTGGTCAAAACAGACAATTTGTCTATATTACTTTTTATCTATGCCACTTTTTCTATAGCTCTGACAATACCTAAATATCAGAGGCGAGACCATGGTAAAATTTAGAAGTAAACTTCTGATTTTTCGTAGTAACTTTGATTTATTCGTTATTTATAGAAGTTTTATAAAAAAATCGGTTAAGAGAATAGATACGGGGACATGACTTTCGATGCTAGATGAATTAATAAAAATTGACATCAAAACCCTGCGGAGCTTTATGGCCATCGTGGAGTGCCAAGGCGTGACCGCCGCGCAGTCACGCTTAAATGTCACGCCATCTGTCATCAGCGGTCATTTAACCCATTTAGAAGATCGTTTGGGTATGACACTTTGTCATCGTGGGCGCGCAGGTTTTAAGCTCACCGAGGACGGTGCCGCGGTTTACGAGGCTTGCTTAAGTTTTACCGAAGCGGTGGCCAGCTTTCAGCATCAACTGCACTATATTCGGCAACTGGATTCAGTGCGTGGTGGTCATATTCGATTATGTCTTATCGATCAAATGCCAACGGTTTTTTATGATGCGTTACGTCAGTGCTTGGCAGCAAGCTATCGTAATAATCCATTGATACATTTTTCTATCGATGTGCAAAGCCCTGAGAGTATGCTCGACAAGTTACTTAGCAATGAAAGTGATATTGGCGTGGGCTATTTTGGCAGCTTCCCACCCTTATTGACCTTTCAGCCAGCATTTATCGAAAAGCAAGTCGTCTGCTGCGGACGCGAGCATCGGCTATTTTATGAGGCAGACGGTTTGACCTTTGAGGATTTGGAACAAAATTATCCTTGGATAAAACGAGGTTATATTACCGATTTGAGTATCAATCATGTCCGCCCAAAAACGTTAAGCGCCACCACTTACCATATGGAGGCGACCGCGCAGTTGATTTTGGCAGGTCATCATGTCGGCTACTTGCCCAATGACTTGGCAAAGCGTTATGAAGAGATGGGGATGATGAAAATACTGTTGCCCAATGAGGCAAGTTACGAGGTCAAGCATCATTGGGCTTATCGAGAAAACCTACATAAGCACGTCGCTGATTTTTTACAGCAAATGACGGGGCTTTTATAGAATCACGAGCTTTGTATAGACAATAACGATAAATAACAACGGCAAACAGCTACCCCGCCTTGGGTAGCTCTTCGCGTTTTAAACCAATGGTTCTAAGCTTACCTTTATCATCGACTTCTTTGATAACCAGTGACCATTCATCGTTAATCGCCACCGTGTCACCCGATACCGGCGCCATATCCAAGCTGTCTTTGACATATTCAGCAACCGTTTGCTCCCACATGCTTTTTTCGTGGTCTTCTGGTTTAGATTTTAGCTTATCGACCAAAGACTCAGAGGTCATGACACCAGTAAAAAATGGCAAATCGCCCAGTTTGACGCTCGGTGATAATAGCCAGTCGCCATAAAAGTCATCGATGGCTTTACGGTCTAAGGTTGTATCATTAAAAATCTTAGCTATCTGACTGGCATGATTGCCGCGCATGGCATACCAGATACTATCACCGAATTTGAGCTTGGTATTTTCATCGACAATGACAATCTGCTGCCCGCGCACCAAGGCAAACACGCTAATCTCATCAGGGTTGACGCGGTTAGAGATGCCCATCGGATGGCGACCAATCGCAAACGCCCCTGACTTTACTTGGAACTGATATAACGTAATACTCGCTTTGTCCGATACCCAAACCTCATGCTTTTCTTCGGGGTCTTTATTATTGGGAATACGTACTTTAAATAAATCGGCCATAAAGGGAATGGTCGTACCTTGCAAAATTAAAGATAAAACCACCACGCCAAAGGCAATATCAAACAGCATAAAGGCGCCATCAATACCTGCCATCACTGGTAAAATCGCAAGGGTAATAGGCACTGCACCGCGCAAGCCAACCCAAGAAATAAAGCCGATTTCTCTGTCTTTAAATTTAAAAGGCTTGACGCTGCTATAAACGGCGATAGGACGAGCAATCAAAATCATAAAGGCGGCAATGGCGACCGAGTAATACCAAACATTGAGCACGTTTGATGGCGTGACCAGTAGACCCAATACGACGAACAAGACCGCTTGTGATAACCAAGCAAAGCTATCCATCACCCGCATAACATGCTCGGTTGAGCGTACTTTATGGTTGCCTATCAGCACCCCAGTGAGATAAACGGCTAAAAACCCGCTGCCGCCAATTAAATTGGTCGCTGCAAACACCGCCAAGCCAGCCGATAATATCAAGATGGCATACATGCCTTCTGCTAGATGTACCTTGGGCAATAACCTTGACAATAAATAGCCAAACAGCAAACCCATACCGAGGCCAAAGCTAAGCTGTTGTAACAGCAAGCCTAAAAAGCCAAATGCTGTCTGTCCGGCAGGGTCAACATTTAAAGCAATCAACCCCGTCACCAATAAAATAGCTAACGGGTCATTGGCACCGGATTCTAGCTCCAAAGTCGCTTGGACGCGGTCGTTAAGCTTAACCCCGCCATTACGCAGCAATGAGAATACCGCTGCCGCATCGGTTGAACCGACAATAGCCGCCATCAATAATCCAAAGCGCCAATCGACATCGAGCAGCCACGTGACAAACACACCCAGTATCATGACCGTCGCCAGTACGCCCCACGTGGCAAGCGTGATGGCTGGTCTTAGCCCGACTCGGAAAGATTTAAAAGAGGTGCGCAGTCCACCATCTAACAAAATACAAGCCAACGCCGCTTGCCCGACAAAGTTCGCAAGACCGTATTGAGAAAACTCAATACCTAACAGGCCTTCTTCACCCGCCAGCATCCCAACGACTAAAAACAATAGCAAAAGAGGAACGCCCAAACGCGCCGATAACGTACTTGCCATGATACTGGCAAAAATTAATACTGCTCCTACGAAATACAGGATATTTAAGGTATCCATCTTTTTTTAAGCCCTATTTTATCAGTGATAACGAGTGGAATGATTGCGATAGTATTGATCTAAGTACTAACCTTTATATTGATATTGACCTTATTTTGCGGCGGATAGCATCGTGTTTGATATTGCAGACAAAATAATAAAACCATCCTTAAGAATAACATCGTTGACCAAAGCTAGAGAACCTATATTCATAGCAATCGTCTTAAAATCCTTTATTAGTCATTTATTAATCGTTTGATTTGCTTTATCAGCTTCTAAAACATCAGTTTATAAAAAGCCACTTTTACTCTATTGTTTGAATAGTAGAAAATATTGCCGTTTTTAAATCACCATTAAGCTTGAATATATTGCCATGCAATCACTAAGATAGCCGCTGCCACTGTCCAAGCGACCACGCCCAATAAAAGCGCCTTATATAAGCTGACATAACTGATGCTAAAAAACACCACCAAGGTATAAATAAGATGCGGAATGACACCCAGCATACTAAAAATTAATGCCACCTTTAAGTCAGCAGGGCTACGCTCAGTGCCGACAATAAAATGGCTAATTAAGGTAAATGTGGGAAACAGCGGTGCCAAGGCTGCCAAATAAAAGAAGCGCGTCTGCGCAAAAAGTTGAATCAGTAATACCATCAAAGCGCCAATAAGCATTTTTAGCCAAATCATGATGGCCCATCTCCTATCACGTGTTAATCGCATAATTTAGCATGATAACGAATACTCCACGCAAAATGGTCGATAATAAATCATTAGCGCTGTAGAACCTTAGCCACGCGAATTATTAATCTTATAAAAATTGCCATGCTACAACATAAAAAATCCCTATTTAGCATGACGCCAAATAGGGATTTTTTTATAAGCTTTTTTAATAAATAAAGTGATTAAAAAGTATTAATCTATTTTAATTTAAAATAGATTAGAGTACTTGGGCTATTTAGGTTTAAGGGCGGCGCTGATATCAGCCAATAATGGTGGAATGTCATGCTTATCTGCAATCACCTCTAACATCACCAGCTTATCTTTGGTGGCAGCGGCTTTTTTCAACGCCGCTTTTAATTCGCCAGCGGTTTCCACTTTCATAATTAAGCTGTTTTCTTCCGTCGCCCCAAAAGCTTTTGGCATCATTTGCCAATCGCACTTAGGAATGTCATTGTAGCGTTGGTTTTCACCATGAATCGCCCGCTCAACGGTATAGCCGTCATTATTAATCAGTACAATCACCGGATTGATGCGCTCTTGAATCATTACCGCGATTTCTTGCACCGTTAATAAAGCCGAGCCATCACCAATCAATAAGATACTACGCTTATGCGGTGAAGCGATAGCACCACCCAAACTCGCTGGCAAGGTATAACCGATTGAGCCCCACATCGGTTGCCCATAAGAGGTCACGCCTTCTGGCAGACGCACATCACTGATACCAAAGTACGCCGTACCTTGGTCAGAGAACACGAGGTTTTTATCATCGAGAGAGTCAGCGATGATGTGCCATAAGTCATCTTGGCGAATAGGCTCATCATCCTTGCCGTTTTGCTCATGCGGCTTCATCTCTTTACAGAATTGCTTAGGCACAATCTCAATACCCGAGGTCATGACTTCATGCAGGGTTTGCAGAGCATCTTTTAGTGCAATCGGCGCAAAGTTTCGACCGCTGATAGACGCACGCTCATAATGCAAATCGACCACGACTTTTTCATCAATATCTTGGCTAAAACCTGCAGTGGTAGTATCGGTATATTGCACGCCGATTTTAATTAAGCATTCGCAATTTTCTACTGCGTCTTTAACCACAGGACGTGATGCCACGCCTGCATAAGTACCCGCCCAACGCTCGCTGTTTTCATCAAGCAGGGTTTTACCCCATGACAGCGTGGTATAAGGAATGTCGGTATCAGCAATTAAGGCTTTTAGCTGATTTTGTAACCCCAAACGATGCACCATCAAATCTGCCATCAAAGTGGTGGTTTTGTTAGGTAAAAATTCTATTAGCGCTTGTTTAAAATCGGCCAATGCTGCTTGGCTAGTGATGTCTTCTTGGCTATCATCAAGCTTGGTCGTTGGTGGATAAATCGGTGTTTTTGCCACATCTGGTGATAATAACAAATAGCCGGGGCGATGCTTTTTAAGAATCAAGCGAATGACGCGATCAATCTCAGAGGCCGCGTTATCAGGCGTGATATGCGCGCGAGCCACGGTGACGGGTTCAACCATTTTAATAAAATGATTAAATACGCCATCACCCAATGTGTGGTGAATCCGGCGTTTTGAATCTTGCAGCGCCGTGCTTGGTGCGCCGACCACATGCAGTACCGGTGCATACTCGGCAAAAGAGCCTGCCGTGGCATTAATGGCCGACAGCTCGCCCACGCCAAAGGTGGTCACCATAGCGGCAAAGCCACGCTCGCGTGCGTAGCCATCAGCAGCATAACCAGCATTTAGCTCATTGGTGTTACCGACCCAGCGCAATTTATCAGAAGCAATCACGTTATCCAAAAACGTTAAATTAAAATCACCGGGCACACCAAATATTTCCGTCGCACCTGCTTCAGCGATACGATCAAATAAGTAATCAGCGATTGTATATTGTTGACTCATTTTTTATCCTTATGACTTATCATTATAAGTATTGATAATGGTGTATATGATGGTTGTTCACTATAAACCGCATCCCAGCTTATTTATTCAATGCAAAGCTTTTGGAATGTAGAATATAACTATCTGTTATAACATACGATGAGGGGCGGATGACATAGCTAATGTGCTAACTTTTACTTTTTTTCGTGATAGGTATTGACACCTTCGAAAAACTGCGTATAATACGCCTTCATCAACTGACGATAGTTAATTGATAATTAGCGGGAATAGCTCAGTGGTAGAGCATAACCTTGCCAAGGTTGGGGTCGAGAGTTCGAATCTCTTTTCCCGCTCCAAATACTTAAAAAGCCTCACTTAACAGTGAGGCTTTTTTTTATCCAATTTTCGGGGGTTGTAGTGTTTTTCAGTATGAGTGACTCAGTCTAATTGCTAAGTTTAACTAACATATTAAAAGCTCAAAAATCAGCACCGTGACCAAAACGTGACCATTTCGTGTCCACGCTATAAACACTGATTTTGTAATCGACCCCAACTTATTATTCTTACCTTTATAAAAAACGATGCTAAGAAATATTTTATTAGCATCGTTTTTGCTTTTCCACTGCTTTTATAAATTGAGCTCATAGCGTGACCAAAACGTGACCAAATCATGGAAAAGTAAATATAAAAAATAACCCCAACCTTAATTCTATGCTTTGAAGTGCCTTGTATATATGGCTTTGCCACTTATTTCTCTGCATATATATTTTCTGTTTGATAGTTTTCAAGATTCTTCATCATCATCTTTAACATTTGGCTTGTAAATAAATAAGTCACCCACCTGCACATCTAAAAACTCACATAACTGGTCAATAGTATTGAAATCAATTCTTGAGGACTCTTCATTATATAGTTTATGAAGCGTTGATTTGCTCATGCCTGTTGCTCTTACAACATCTGCTACGCGCAGTTTTTTCTCTGCCAGAATCACAGGAAGTTTAGACACAATCATAATTAATACCTCTTTTCGGGTAAAAATGCTTTACATTGAGGTAAAAAGATAATATAGTACACAAATCGGTTATTAATTACCTCTAAGCGGGTAAATATTAACTGATTCCTTCAAGATGCATTTTTACAGGTTGATAAAATAATTTTTATTCTATCACTTAATGCGATGACTTAATAACTGAAAAGAGGTAAATATCATGAGCAATACTTATTTAACAACTGATGAGCTAGCCGAACGTATCAAGTACGACCCACGTACTATCCGCAATCAAATGAAAGACACTGTTTTGATTGAGAACATTCATTACATCCGCCCTTTCGGCGGTCGCAAGATTTTATATGTCTGGGAGCGTATTGAAGAAGATATGTGTAAGCCGGTTATGAGCGCCATCAACGGTATGGCACTTCAGTAATAAAAGGAGAATTACTATGGCTACTATACAAGGACGGTTTGGCAAACTAATCGCCGACTTCTACTATCTAGGTATACGTTGTCGAGAAAAGACTAGTTTGGAAGATAACCCAGCTAACAGAAAAAAATTAGCGACTGTTTTGAAAAAAATGGAAGCAGAAATAACCCTAGGCATTTTTGACTATGGCGCTTACTTTCCAAAGAGTACACGTTTAAAAGAGATGACCGCACTGGCTGATAGAGCGGAAGCTTGTATCAGTCGCAACCCTACCTTTAGGCAGTTTTCAGAGATTTGGTATGAGGAGAAGAAGATTGAATGGCGGCCGAGTTATCGGCAAAAGACGCAGATTATTTTGAACAAGTACTTGCTACCTGAGTTTGGTGGCAAAGCGGTACATGCCATAAAAAAACCAGACTTGCTGACCTTCCGTAGCTCTCTCGCCAAAGTTCGTTACGGTAAAGAGGGTCAGTCAAGTCTGTCAGTAGCACGAATCAATCAGATCATGATACTTCTTCGTATGATACTAGAAGAAGCGTCAGATCGCCATGAGTTTGAGATGCCTTATAAAAATATTAAGAATCTCAAGCAAGCTCGTCCAGATGTAAACCCGTTCACACTGAGTGAAGTATGGCTGATTTTAAAGCATGTCCGAGCTGATTATAGGCCCTACTACACCATTCGCTTTTTTACAGGAATGCGTACCAGTGAGATTGATGGACTGAAGTGGGACTGTATTAACTTTGATCGGCGTGAGATCAGTATCCGTGGTGCATTAGTAAATGGTGAGATGGGCCCGACTAAGACGTTAGGTTCACAACGTGATATTGCGATGTCACAGTTGGTCTATGATGCCTTGCTAGAGCAGAAGACGCGCACCTTTGGTAAGTCAGAGTTTGTGTTTTGCAACTCACAAGGCAATCCGATGGAATACCGTAATGTTAATAGAAGGGTATGGAAACCCACCCTTGCCCTCCTCGGTTTGAAACATCGGCGGGCTTATCAGACTCGGCATACGGCAGCGACGCTTTGGCTGGCTGCTGGTGAGAATCCTGAATGGATTGCACGGCAAATGGGTCACAGTAGTACGGAGATGCTGTTTCGGGTGTATAGCCGCTACGTACCTGATATCACCCGTCAAGATGGCTCAGCGATGGATAATTTGCTACTAGCGAGTAAGGAGAAACTGACAAGCGCATCGAATAGCTCTAATGCACAAACTGACAAGGAGGCGTCAATATGACAATTATCAATTATGAGGAGCTGTTTGGTGAGTTTAAACCTGATGGTGCAATCAGTACAGATGCAAACCTTATTGCTAATGCATTGATGCGTGAGTTGTATATTTCATCTGGTCATCAACTCGCACGTTTCTTAGGAGTGAAATGCTGCTTTGATAACGATATGGCGATGCGTGTATGGGTACAGAAGCGCTTGGATGTGAGTTTTGACTATGTGATTGAGGATATGCGTTGTCAGCTTCAGAGCGAGCTTTATGAGCTACTACCGCACTCTCACTATGTCGGCTACTAAGGAGAATGTGATGAGTGTAAAGCTTCAGCCGAATATGACGCAGAACGCACGCGATTTAAGAATCTGTGAGGATTACTGGTCATATGATAACGCAAGTGATTATATCGTGCATGTAGAAACCATCTGTGAGAAGTATAGAATAAGCACTCGAGTACTGTTTGAGACAATCGGTGAGTGTTTTGCTTATTTAGATGATGTGCGATGCGAATACTGTGGTTATGTGTGCCCTTTACAGATACCAGCAGACATTCCTTATATGCGCTCAAAAGACAGTTGGTGCTGTGAGGTATGTGAGCATGCTGTGTGGCGGGAACATAATCATAGATAAGTCGTTCAAAATATTAAAGCCAGACAACTTAGGTTGTCTGGCTTTTTCGTATGCAATATATCTTCTCTTAAATGCAGTCCAAATTTAGTGTGCTACTACAATGTTGAGGTGGTTGATTTCTTTCGTCAAGATAGCCCAAACTAAGGCATCTAAAAAAGATAGGGAGTAGTATGAGCTAAGTTTAGGCTAAAAACTTGGCTTTAAAAGGTAAATACAGAAAAAACTTGGTTTAAAATTCACTGTAGTCCACTGTAACGAGTTTAGATTGCTGAACCTTTTTTAGTTTGAATGTCTTGGACTTTTCATCCCAAATATTGACATAATAGGTGATAAGTTGTTTACCGGTGGTTTCGTTGACTTTCTCGCCTTCACAATTGCGGCTGATAAATAAGCGGCTATTGGAATAGAAAGCCAAACGTTCGTCATCATCGAGTTCTGCTCCGTCTGCGAAGCATTCTGCGCCACTTTCATAAGGGGTGATACTATCCTCAGTTTCACCCAGTGGAATATCGTATACTTTGCCAGTACGTTTATCAATCATAGCCCCTGACACACAGCTTGTACCACAGCCCCAAGTTGTTACGATATAGTTACCCGCGAAGTTAATGTCACCCTCTTTATGAGCTGCTTTCAGACGAGTACGAAAAGAGCTCCAGTCACCTAATTTTAAGGGCGCTTGTTTACCGTTATAGATTTTAGCAGGGTATTTTTCAAAGCTGTAACCAGCGATGGTTTGGGCATGAGAGGTAGAGATACAAGCCAAGGCAAAACCAAGACAAGCGGCAAGCTTTTTCATAAAAACTCCTTTTTTAATAAGGATCAGTACAGAAAATGGAAATTATAGTACGGTAAGTACATTTGTTTAATTCTACATCAATTAAATTAAATAAGTTTTTCTAAAATTACTTATTAAAATAATAACCTGATAAGCTTTAGTAAAGTTTTACAAGTTGTATATTGAGCCTGAATACAATCAAACTAGAACTCACAAGGGTTTGGGAATGAAGTCACCTAGACAGGTTCATCATGAGTTTTATTGCAACGCCGCTTGATTAAAACTTCCCAAGTTTGGTTCTAGAGATTTAACAGCATACCCCACGCTGCCCCCTGCTATCAAATCTGTAGATACTAACTGAGGAGCTTTTAGTTACACAGCTTGACGGTAATAAAAAAACTTCATATGTCTTAGCGATTTATAGCCCAAATACTTCTGAATCCTACTTTTATCGATCTAAAACTATTTACCATAAGCCCCGTTATGGGAATAAGGGCTGCTATCTATTGAGGATTTGGCTGTAGCGCAAATTATTTCAATAGGTATAGATATCCTAATTGATGACACGGCCTAGTTTATCTACGTAAGTAACCATCTTGGGCATTCGATGGTCATCACCCATCCTACTTACCATCTCTTTAGCCTTCGTGATTTCTATACCAATACTAGTTACATATATTGGGTTCTTACTTATTCCTCGCCAAACGGCATAGTCTTCAGTAATGTCGTAAAAATGGTTTTTAGCAATACCGATGATAGGCTTTTTATTAGCGAGATTATCGTATAAATACTTACCCAATCCTGCTTTGGTAACACCGTCTAAAAATACATAGCCGTCTATGATAATTGCATCAAAGGGTTCATCAATCTGGTTAATTAAAGCCAGTAAGCAAGGCAATTCTCGTTTATAAAATTGTCCTGACTCATAAGGCGCAACATTGTTCACGTTGACAGTATGCTCACTTAATATCTCATTAGTCTCTATACCTTGAAAACGTATGCCAGCTACTTTAGCGCTGTCCAGCTTTTGTACCACGTCTGTTTGATAATGCACATCTAATATTAAAAATATCAATTTAGCCCTCATAGATCTATTTATAGATAACTAATTTAAAGTTATTACTACATTTTTTCAGCTGCTCAATTTTTTGGGGTAGCACCTCACTTTCTTCGAGACGTAGCTCCTTTAAACTATTAAAAACCTCTTTATCATTAAATATTTCTAAATTATAAAGTCCGTTTAATCCAGTGATGTACATAAACTCCACGTGTATAAAGCTATTGTTCTTTGCCCATTTATCGAACAAATCTTCTACAATATCTTCGCTTATCCTCAAACGTATGAATGTATCAAATTTAAAATGTTGATAATTTTCTATCAGTTCATATATCCCTGGCACAGGGATGGGGCAATCGAGGTAGTTTTTTGAGTGAATAATATCATCTATAGCTGTAAAACGTTTTATACGATTTAATTTTGGGATGTATGTGATATCTATGTCTTCAAGCTGATTGGTTTTTTTACAAGTTTTGCTATAACCAAAATTTATATCATCTCTACTGTTTCTATAGTAGAAGCCTGATTGATCATATTCGTATCGAAGTTCAAACATGGATGGCTCATGGAGTTTTGTTCTCCACATAATTTGATTTTCTGTTTCGCCATTTTCAATGGTATAGATCTCTCTATCGCATATACCTTCATTGAAGGTATATGACATACCTTGATATAATTTGCCTTGATAAAATTGCGGTATTGTTCCACAACCATACTCGTCTTCATCTTCATTACAAAACCCTGAAGAGTCTATTTGAATAGGTGAAGGTAACCCTATCTGACATGGTGAGACA
>NZ_JAQISM010000017.1:0-29769 GCF_027919975.1 Psychrobacter sp. ANT_H3
ATTGCTAGTGGTTTTTTTATGTTTAATGATTTTATAAATATCGCTTTAAATCGACTCTAACACTTGTTTATAAACAGCGGCATCGCTGGCTGAAAAGCAGCAAAAGATAACCTCGCGGATAGAGAAATTAGTCGCCTGTTTTTGAGCAGTTAACACATAATTTTGCACTGTATCAATTGCTATATTGGTTGCTTTATCCAGCGGGTAACCATAAACACCGGTACTAATAGCGGGGAAGGCAATGCTGGTAAGATTATACTTGACGGCTAAATCTAGTGAGTTTCGATAACAGTTGGCGAGTAGCTCTGGCTCATGTTGATTGCCGCCATGCCAAACAGGTCCTACCGTGTGAATCACATATTGGCAAGGCAGCTTAAACGCTGGACCGATTTTAGCCTCGCCCGTGTGGCAACCATTCAATGTACGACAATATGCTAATAACTCACGTCCAGCTGCCCGATGAATCGCGCCGTCTACACCGCCGCCGCCAAACAAACTTGAATTGGCAGCATTGACAATGGCATCGACATTTAACGTAGTGATATCAGCTTGTACCACTGATAAAGTTACGGTATTGCCATTATTATTCTTATCATTAATGTCGCTAGAGGCTGATATTTGCTTCTGGGTAATAGGTTTTATTGGGTTATTAGACGTTTGGTCATTAGACGTTTGATTATCAGACATGGCAGCAACCTTTTTATATTGAACTGATCATACTTTAGCGTTTTTAACGTCACTCGACTATAGGGCTTACGTTATCGATAAGATTCGATATGCTATCTCTCAACAAAGACGCAAAAAAATAGGCTACCGATTTGGCAGCCTATTTACAAAGTCATCTTATTTATATCATTTAAGCATCGCGCTTCTTTTCTAGAAACAGCATGTCAATAACAATCAGCGCCACACCAATACAAATACCGATATCGGCAATATTAAAAATGGGATAATGCCAAACGTCGGCATAATGCACATGAATAAAGTCAATCACGTGACCATGGAGCAAGCGGTCAATCAGGTTACCAATGGCGCCGCCAAGCACCAAGGCTAGACCCAATGATAACAGCTTGGCTTTACGTGGTGCTTTCACCAAATAGCCGATTAAAAATAGCGACATGATCAATGCAAGTCCAGCAAAAAACCACTTTTGCCAACCGCCTGCATCGGCCAAAAAGCTAAACGCCGCACCATAGTTATAAGCAAGCGTCCAATTTAAAAACGGCTCAATCACGGGTACGGGCTCGAGGAAGTTTAGCTTGGTTTCAGCCAACCACTTCGTCCACTGATCAATAATAATCACAACCAGTGATAGCAAGTACCACATAAAGGCGCGACTGCCATTAGCAACCATTTTTGGGGTCTTATTCAAACGACTCTTAGGCGTGGTTGAGCTGCCCGTGGTCGCATGTGCAGGTTTAGGCGAATGATCAACCTCAACCTGCGGTTGCTTATGTTCCGATGAGTCTGTCGGATTAGGCGCTGATTTAGGCATAGTGGCGCACCTCGCCGTCGCCTGCGACGTTGGTCACGCAGCGAGCACATAGTTCAGGGTGCGCCGCGTCTGTACCGATGTCATCGCGGATATGCCAGCAGCGTACGCATTTAGTACCAGTGGCGGCGCTGACTTCGACTATTAAATCGACTGATTCATCGGCATTGTTATCAGTTTGGGCAGTATTGTTTTGACTGTCAGCAGGGGCAGCGCTCATTAGCTTCAAAGTTGCGCTACTGGTGATTAGCACAAAACGCAGCTCTTCGCCAAGCTTGGCCAAACTTTCATGCATCGCACCGTCGGCATATAAATCAACGCCAGCAGATAAGTTGGCATTGATGATTTTTTCACCGCGTGCGGTTTCGATATGTTTATTGACCATATCTTTTGCCTGCATGATGCGTTGCCAGTCATCGGTACTGATGGCACTTAGCTCAAACTCTGGGAAGGTGTACCATTCTTCGGTAAACACGTAGCCTGCGTCTTTGCCGTTTTTACCTTCCAATACTTCCCACGCTTCTTGCGCGGTGAATGACAAGATTGGCGTAATCCAGCGAATCAACGCATGAGCGATATGGTAAATCGCTGTTTGCGCAGAGCGACGCGGCTGTCCATCAGTTTGAGTCGTATACTGACGGTCTTTGATAATATCTAAATAGAAGCTGCCTAAATCCTGCGAGCAAAACGCAGTGATATGCTGGGTGACTTGGTGAAAGTCCATCGCATCATAGGCGCTGATGATTTGCGCTTGTACCGTCTGCGCACGCTCAATGATAAATTTATCAAGGCTGACTAGCTCATTAATATCAACGCTGTTTGTCGCTGGGTCAAAGTCATCGGTATTGGCAAGTAAGAAGCGCAAGGTGTTACGGATACGGCGATACATATCGATTGCGCCTTTAAAGACCGTTTTACCTGCGCTCATCTCATAACGATAATCGCTCGAGGCAATCCACAAACGCAGCATATCCGCGCCGGTTTTATTAATCTCGTCTTGCGGCGTGATGATATTGCCAAGTGATTTACTCATCTTGCGGCCGTTTTCATCGACGACAAAACCATGGGTCAATACTTGCTTAAACGGTGGGCGCTCGTACATCGCCTCAGAAGTAAGCAGTGAGGTCTGGAACCAGCCGCGATGCTGATCAGAACCTTCTAAATACATATCGGCAGGATTGGTTAATTCCTCACGCTGCTCAAGGACGGCAAAATGCGTCGTTCCTGAGTCAAACCAAACGTCTAACGTATCTGTTGCTTTATCATAATCAGCGGCTTCCGCGCCTAAGAAATCTTCACAGCTGGCATCAAACCAAGCTTCTACGCCGCCTGCATCGATTTTTTGTGCAGCCACTTCCATCAGCTCAAGCGTATTAGGATGCAGCTCGCCGGTTTCTTTATGAGTGAAAAAGGCAATCGGCACGCCCCATGTACGCTGGCGTGAGATACACCAATCGGGGCGACCGGTCATCATCGCTTCGATGCGGTTTTGTCCCCACGCTGGCGTCCAGTTGACCTTAGGGATATCGGCAAGCGCACGTTCGCGTAAACCTTTGGTTTCCATATTGATAAACCACTGAGGCGTCGCACGGAAAATAATCGGCGACTTATGGCGCCAGCAGTGCGGATAGCTGTGCTCAATTTTGGTATGGCTGATTAAATGACCGTTATCATTTAAGGTAGCGATAATTTGCGGATTGGCTTTATAGATATGCTCGCCTGCAAATACCGCCGCGCTGTCTAAATAGACGCCCGTACCACTTACTGGGTTTTCAACGGGCAAGTTATATTTCAAGCCAACGATATAGTCGTCAAGACCGTGACCAGGGGCCGTATGGACGAGGCCAGTACCGCTATCGGTGGTCACGTGATCGCCTAGGATTAGTGGTACTTGGCGGTCTGCAATCAGTGGATGCTGGGCGCGCAGACCTTCAAGCTCGCGTCCTGATACGGTTGCCAATACGCCTTGATTGCTGAGTTTAAGCTCGCTTAGTGCGGTTTCGACAAGTTCAGCGGCTAGTAACAAGTTACCTTTTTCAGTTACGACCACACTATAGTCATGCTCAGGATGTACGGCGATTGCTTGGTTCGCAGGTAGCGTCCAAGGTGTCGTGGTCCAAATAACGGCTGCGATATTGCCGTCAATTTCGCTTAATGCCGCAACCTTTTCGGTATCAAGCACATCAAAGCTCACATAAATAGCGTCAGAGACTTTGTCTTGGTATTCAACTTCGGCTTCAGCTAGGGCAGAGCTACAGTCTAAGCACCAGTTAACAGGCTTCATACCGCGGGTTACGTGACCGTTGTCATAAATTTTAGCAAGTGCGCGTACGATGTTAGCTTCTTGATGGAAGTTCATCGTTAGATAAGGGTTGTCCCAATCACCAAACACGCCTAGACGTTTAAAGTCTGCCTTTTGCAGCTCAATTTGCGTACTTGCATACTCGCGGCATAGACCACGAAATTCGGTCGCAGAGACTTTTTGCCCAACTTTACCGACTTTGGCTTCGACCTTTTGCTCGATAGGCAGACCATGACAGTCCCAACCTGGCACATAAGGCGCGTCAAAGCCTGATAAGGTTTTTGACTTCACGATAATGTCTTTTAGTACTTTATTGACCGCATGACCTAAGTGAATCTGACCGTTGGCGTATGGAGGGCCATCATGCAAAATGTATTTGGTCGCACCTGTACGTGCCTGACGAATTTTGCCATATACATCATCCGCTTCCCATGCAGCCAGCCAATCTGGCTCACGTTTGGCAAGGTTTGCACGCATCGCAAAAGGCGTATCGGCAAGGTTTAGGGTGTCTTTATAATCTTGGCTTGGTGTATCGTTACTTTTATCAGTCATAGAAGGTGTCTTATAAGATGATGGTTAGAGGTTGCGTTTGAAATTCAGGCTTAAGGTTAAATATAATATGGGGTCAAATATTTGATAATCGATGCTAGCCTTTTGCTTAGAAAACTTTGCTTAAAAGATATTGCTTATGAATTGCTTATAAAAATAGTTACGTCCATCATAAATACTAATGAGACGATTGCAACAAAAAATATCTTTAACAGATAGCAGAATAATGAGAAAAGTGAATATGATAACGGCAGCTATTATATGACAAAACGCGGAGGGTAAAAAGAGCTGACCAGTATCGCCCTGTTTTTAGCCAAAACCAAGTACTTATGTCAGCATCAATACCTTGTCTATTAAATCATACGTCTGGCAAATTTGATTGTCTATTTATTAGATTATACCTAATTGGCTAAGCGCTAAAAAACCTCTGACAACCATAAGCGCAATTTCAGCGACCAAAGTGGCTGCATACCAGTCAATCCTTGCGTCATTTCACCATCTTTTAGAACGACATAAGACGGCGTGACTTGCCCTTGCCAATCGGCGAATATCTCACCTTCTTGGTCATTGACGGTGGTAAATTGATAATTGTGTTCAGTAAGGTAGCTGTGTAGCTCTTGGTCAGAGCCTGATTTAATCGCAATGGTCACCACAGGATAGTCATTTGCAGCGGCAAGCTTATCTATCGTCGGCGACGTCACCCGACAAACCGGACACCAAGTTCCCCAAAAATATACCAACGTTGGCTTATCCCGACTCATTGCTGCTAAGTCAACGCTCTGCCCTTGATAGTCGGTCAACTGCAATTGCGGATTGGCTGGCATGACCGGTTGGCGCCACCAGTTAATAGCGGTATAAATGACAGCAAATACCAAGCCATATATGAGTAGGTTTTTAGCAACAGACAATATCTTTTGCTTTGGCGTTTTTTTTGGCATCTCAAGGTTTTTTTCAGTATCAGTCGTCATAGTGGTTGCTTTTTTTGCTCTCAATGTGATTAATAGATAAAAATAAACGGCTGAATGGTCAGCCGTATTATTCGTAAAATCTATGGAACTGTTATGATTGGTTACTTTTTAAAATAACCACTTTTTAAAATAACCGCTTAAGGTTTTTGCGCACGGTCTTGCAGTGGATCGCCGATAAGCACACTGCCTGAATTTTCACGACGCTCTTCATCGGTCAATTTGCTTGCTGGAATTTTAGCCTTTCTCTTCCATTTTAAGCTAAACAAATCATCACGGCGGTCAAGCAGGTTATGCACCGAGCCTTCATTACGAACATGAATCAGCTTGTCTAAGTTTAAATCAGAGAAGAATACCATTTCGGTATTGGCCGTGGTTTCCGCCATAATCGCATCATGCGGGAAAGCAAAATCTGACGGTGAGAAAATAGACGACTGTGCGTATTGGATATCCAAGCTTTCAACTTGCGGTAAGTTACCGACTGAACCACAAATCATCACATAGCATTCGTTTTCAATCGCCCGAGCTTGGGCACAGTGGCGTACGCGCAGATAGCCGTTTTGAGTATCTGTCCAAAATGGTACGAACAAGATATCCATGTCATCAAGTGCCATCAAGCGCGCAAGCTCTGGGAACTCAACGTCATAGCAAACTAAGATACCGATACGACCAGCGTCGGTATCAAATACTTTGACTTCGTCGCCGCCTTCAATCACCCACGCGCTACGCTCATGCGGGGTAATGTGAATTTTGCGCTGCTCTTCAACCGTACCGTCACGACGGCATAGATAGCTGACATTATACAAGGTATCGTCGTCGTCCAAGAACGGCATAGAACCGGTGATGACGTTGACGTTATAGCTGACCGCCAAATGCGAAATCTCGTTTTTAAACCATTCGGTATAACCGGCCAAAAAGCGAATCGCCACGTTCTGATCAGTTGATTCACACAGACCCATTAATGGTGCGTTAAAAAATTCTGGCAAACAAGCGAAGTCAGAGTTGTAATCAGCCATAATATCGACGAAGAATTCAACTTGTTGCAGCAGCTCTTCAGGTGATTCAACCTCACGCATTTGCCACTGAATACCGCCAATTCTGACCTCTGATTTACGCGTATTGGGCTTATAATCTTGCGGCTCATAATAAATATTTGCCCATTCTAGTAAGGTTGCAAAACCTTTAGATTGGGCATCATCTGGCAAATAAGCCGTCAAAATACGTTTAACGATAAAGCCATTTGATAACTGAAACGACAGCGCAGGGTCATGGATTTCACGAGCTTCAACGGCTTCAATATATTCACCAGGGGTTAAATCTTGGTGATTGTGATAATTGGGAATACGACCACCGGCTAAGATAGCGCGGAAGTTTAACTGGCGGCACAGCTCTTTACGCGCATCATAAAGCCTGCGACCTAAACGATAACCACGATATTCGGGGTCGATTAACGCATCTAAGCCATAAATAGCATCGCCATCCGGATTGTCTCTGATAATTTCTTTATGACCAATTAAGTCATCATAAGTATGCGGGTTAGAAAACTTGGTGTAATCAACGCGCATCGATAGCACAATGCCAATCAGCTCATCATGGTCAAAGAGCGCAATCTGTCCTTCAGGAAAGGCGTCAATTAAGGTATGAATGGTGTTTTTTGACCACGCACCGCCTAAGTTGACATAAACGCGATCCATTAAAGCTTTAAGTTGTGGATAATCTTTTTTCTTAATCTCAGCTATGGTGAGGTGAAAGTCGTCTGGTTTTTCTATCTTGCTCATAATGTTCCTGTCTGTCGTTGCTGTAAATCAGTGTTAATAAATCAGTGTTAATAAATCAGTGTTAATAAATCGGTGTTAATAAATCGGTGTTAATAAATCGGTGTTAATAAATCGGTGTTAATAATAAAGCGATATTCATAGATGTTGATAAAGTGAGTTATAAAAAGGTGGCTATCAAAACTCGTCAGTAAAGCGCGTAATAAGCGGTTGGATATTGCTGCATTTACTAAATAAAAAAGCTAGCAACTCATTTTTGCTATAACTTTTCAGATAATAATGTCGAGAAAAATATACCAATAGGCGTATATAATGGTTACAATCAATTATCTTTGTATTTACAATAAGTTATAGCCAATGAGTTATAAACATTGCCTCTGTTATTGCTAATTTTAATGAGGCAATTTAGCCCATTTACAAGTGCTTATCTTGGCACTGCATCTTGCCCTTATTTTATAGGGTTTATGCTGCTGTGCTAATAAATTCATTTTAACTGCTATGACGCTTAATCATGACTGACACTGCGCTGCTTATAATAGCAATTCCCGTAACCAATGACAGTCAAGCGGCGTAAATATTTGCTAGGTTTTTGTGACTTACTATCTTTTATGAATGATGCTTTTATTTGCTTGAGCGTCATCTTATTTGGCGCATTTTTTCAATTGCCTGTTACCGTGACCTTTTAGGATTTTTATTATGCCCCTCACTCATCCTAATGCCTTGAGCAAATTAGATGAAATAGCAGACACGGCCTTGGTACAGCTGGTGTATGTTAGCAGCTTGACGCTTGCCTCACGGTTGAATGCGACGATATTTGATGAAGTGGAAGGCCATGCGCGCGATTATAATGAACAGCATGGCATCACCGGTACATTATGTTATGGCAATGGTCATTTTTTACAATGTATGGAGGGCGAAAAAGCCAAAGTCGCGGCGCTTACCCAGCGTATCTTTGCTGATACCCGCCATAAAAATGTGCAAGTATTGCTCTTAAAAACCATTAAGCAGCGTCATTTTTCAGACTGGCGGATGCGTTTGCTGTTTTTAGAGCGTTGGTTGTGGTCACCAACGACTAAGCAGCAAGCCGCTCAACTGTCAGCATATTTGCCATTTGCGCCGCAAGATTGGTCGCCCGAGCGTACCGAGCAGTTTTTGCAGATTATCCAAACCTTTGATACTCCGCCACATGTTAAAGCGGCAGGCATTACTTATAATGCGCTTGGCAATATGATGCGTCATGTCGCCGCCCCGCATCAAGCCTTTCTAATGGTTCAAGGTTGTTTAAGTATCTTACTGATTATCGCCTTGGTACTGCTTTATTTATCATAAATATCTTATAGATTAACTACTTTCACGCTTTTAATCTTTTATAAAAATGATGCATTGCCAGCTCAATAGTAAAAAAGACGCTAGACTTAACGTTTAGCGTCTTTTTTGATGTCATCAAACTTATTGTGATAATAATAAATTGAAGCAATTACATATCAAAAATCTTACCACGATTCATAATATTATTGGGATCAAAGACCTTTTTTACTTCTCGCAGATAATCAATCTCAGTCTCGCTGCGGCTATAATTTAGATACGGCTTTTTGGTCATACCAACACCATGCTCAGCAGATACTGAACCGCCATATTTTTGCACCGTTTCAAACACGTATTTATTAACAACCTGACACTCGCTAAAGAAGTCATCTTTACTCATATTTTCAGGTTTCAAAATATTAAGATGCAAATTACCATCACCGATATGCCCGAACCAACACACTTCAAAGTCAGGGTAGTTACTGCTGACGATATGATCAATCTCAGCGATAAATTCAGGTACGTAGCTGATTAGTACAGAAACGTCATTCTTATAAGGGGTAAATACTGAAATGGTTTCAGAGATGTATTCGCGCAGCTTCCATAACTCTTCCGCCTGCGCTAGACTCTGACTCATCACCCCATCGACGACCCAACCTTGCTCCATACAATGCTCAAAGATTGCCATGGCTTTATCCATGATAGGCTCATAAGGCGCTTCAAACTCTAGCAGGGTATAAAACTTGGTGCGTGATTCAAACGGCTCTTGTACTTGACCGTGCGCCATGAGCTTATCAATCGCCACATCATCAAAGAACTCAAACGCGGTCAAATCGATTTGTGCTTGAAAGGCAGAGAGCACATTCATGACATCATTAAAGCTGTCCATGCCTAAGACCATAACGTTTAAATCTTGCGGCTGACGCTCAAGTTTGATTTGGGCATGAGTGACAAAGCCTAGCGTGCCTTCGCTACCGATAAACAATTGACGCAAATCATAACCCGTGGCGTTTTTAACCATACCGCGGTTAAGCTGCAAGATATCACCTTTACCAGTAACAACTGTGAGCCCCATAATCCATTGACGGGTCATACCATAACGAATGACTTTAATACCGCCGGCATTGGTGCCGATATTGCCACCAATTTGACTTGAGCCAGCAGAAGCAAAGTCGACAGGGTAGTAGAGGTCTTTTGATTCAGCAAACTGTTGCAACTGCTGCGTGACGACACCGGCTTCAATCTCAACCATACGGTCAGCAGGATAGAATTGCCCAATACGGTTCATCTTATCCATACTAACGACAATCTCACCATTAGCGGCAACTGCACCAGCAGACAGACCGGTACGACCGCCACTTGGCGTTAAGACCACATTGTGCTCATTGGCAAGTAATACAATCGCTTGCACTTGCTCGGTGGTCTTTGGAAAGACGATAGCCGCAGCAGCAGGAGCAAAGTGCTTGGTCCAGTCTTTGCCCCAGTGCTCTAAGCTTTCGCTATCGGTTTTGATTTGGCTGGCGTCAAACTGATGAGCATCAAGCAAGTTGCTTAAGATGCTTTGGACAGCAGCAGTAGGGGTGGTAGCATTGTTTTGAGCGGTAGTGTTGCTTTGGCTAGCTAAAGAAGTCATGGTCAAATCTCGGTAGAAACGTAAGCGCTATGCATAAAAGGGATTATTATATCGCTAAATGGATATAACTCAGCGGTTATAACTGTGTTTATATAAATAATTGAGTATAAATAATTGGGTTTATGGGTTTATATAAGCAACTGGGTTCATATAATTGATATAAGTATAAGTGAGCGCGTGTTGCAATGATAGATAGATATGCGGTCATGCGCCTAACTAGTGTAAGTAATATTCATAATTAAAAAAACAGTTTAATAAATTTTAGATACAGCGTTTGCATGCAAATTTTAAGTACAAGTTCTAAGTGCAAAGTTAAGTGCAAAATCTAAGTACAGGGTTTAGATATCAGGTTTATATACCGTGATTCACTATAGCATAAAAAGTTTTCAGGCTTGATAAGCAATAATTCATCTAATCTGCTAACATCGCTGCCAAATTTTGTGTAAGATATCCAGACTGTTTTCGTTTCATCCATCATACTTATCCCACTGATGATTTTTATAAGACAATTATAGGACAGTTCTCACATGGCGTTATCACTACAAAAAGACAAAATCCGGTTTTTATTGCTTGAAGGTCTACATGACAATGCGTTAAAAGTATTGGAAGGGGCTGGTTATCATAACATCGAGAATATCAGTCACGCTTTAGATCAAGATGAGCTTATCGAAAAGATTAAAGATGCTCACTTCATCGGTATCCGCTCGCGCACGCAGCTGACGCGTGAAGTCCTTGAGCACGCACACAAGCTTATCGGTATTGGCTGCTTTTGTATCGGTACCAACCAAGTCGACTTGGACGCCGCTCGTGATTTGGGTATTCCTGTCTTTAACGCGCCATATTCGAACACCCGCTCGGTTGCTGAGCTGGTATTGGCCGAAGCCATCATGCTATATCGCGGTATCCCTGAAAAGAACGCCACTGTACATCGCGGCGGTTGGGGCAAGTCTGCGACCAACTCACATGAAGTACGTGGCAAGACGATCGGTATCGTCGGTTATGGCTCTATCGGTTCGCAATTGTCGGTATTGGCTGAAAGCTTCGGTATGAAAGTCATTTATCATGATGTCTTGACCAAATTGCCACTAGGTAACGCCGTGCAAGTAGGTAGCTTAGAAGAGCTATTATCAACGGCTGATATCGTCACCTTGCATGTACCTGATGTACCAAGCACCCGCTATATGATGGGCGCGGCGCAGTTTGCCCATATGAAAGACGGCAGCTACTTTATCAACGCCGCTCGTGGTACTTGTGTTGAGATTGATGATTTGGCGGCAGTTCTTGAGTCAGGTAAAATCTTGGGCGCGGCGATTGACGTGTTCCCGAAAGAGCCAAAATCTGCTGATGAAGAGTTTGAATCACCACTACGTAAATTTGACAACGTTATCTTGACACCGCATATCGGTGGCTCAACGCAAGAAGCGCAGGCGAATATCGGTCTTGAAGTTGCCGATAAGTTCGTTAGATACTCTGACCAAGGCGATACTGCAACTGCCGTAAACTTCCCAGAAGTTTCTGTGCCGTTTAAAGAAGGCTCGCATCGTTTGCTACATATCCATAGAAACGTTCCAGGCGTACTATCACAGATTAACCGTCTGTTCGCCGAAGCGCACATCAACATTTTAGCGCAGAGCTTAATGACGGAAGGTGATGTGGGTTATCTGGTGATGGATGTTGATTATAACGATTCAACAGCCGCGCTCGATCAACTAAAAGACGTTGAAGAAACCATTCGCGTACGTATCTTGTTCTAAAATTAAGCGTTATTATTTAATTTTACGACTGGTATAAAAAAAGAGAGGCTCTATTAATAGAGCCTCTCTTTTTTATGGCTAATTATTTAAAAGTTTAACGTTTAAAGTAGGGTGCACTTAGCGCACCCTACTTATAGCCAAGTATAGACTAAAAATTAATTATTAAGCTTTGGCTTTATTCGCAGCTTCCGCTTGGCGACGTGCCTCAATTTTGGCCGCTTTACGCTTTTCTATGACATCCATCACATCGCTACCAATATGCGCTTCGCCACGTTTTTTCGCTAGTTGCATTTGATGCTCGCGCTCACGGAAGCGGGCTTTTTGTTCTTCAGTCGCTTTATCGATACAATGCGGGCACGACTCGCCTTTGATATAGGCGGCACTTTGCATTTCCTCATGAGTAATCGGCATACGGCAAGCAAAGCATTGCTCATAGTTGCCTTTTTCTAGGTTGTGATTGACCGACACGCGGTTATCGAAGACGAAGCAATCACCTTGCCACATAGATTCGCTGGCTGGGATTTCTTCTAAATACTTTAAGATACCGCCTTCTAAATGATAGACCTCTTCAAAGCCTTGTTCGCGCATATAAGCAGTAGATTTCTCACAACGAATACCGCCGGTACAGAACATGGCGACTTTTTTATGTTTCGCTGGATCTAGCTCTTTTGCCACGTACTCTGGAAACTCGCGGAAGGTTTCGGTATTTGGATTAACGGCATTTTGAAACGTACCGATTTGAACTTCATAATCGTTACGGGTATCAATCAAAATAACGTCAGGGTCTGAGATAAGCGCATTCCACTCGCTTGGTTTGACATAGCGACCAACCGATTGTAATGGGTCGATATTCTCAACGCCCATGGTGACGATTTCTTTTTTAAGCTTCACCTTAGTACGATAAAAAGGCTGTGCATCAGTATAGGATTCTTTAAAAGTAAAGCTGCCAATCGCTTCGATACTGCGCAAATAATCTAAGACATTATCGATACCTTGGCGGCTGCCAGAAATCGTGCCGTTAATGCCTTCGCTGGCCAGTAATAAAGTGCCTTTGACATCATTATCAAGCATGGTATTTAAAATTGGCTCACGATATTGCTCAAAATCGCTAAAGCGCGTGAACTTATAAAGTGCGGCAACGACGATATTATTGGTCACGCTATCGTAAGCAGGCGCTGCTTTGTTATCAATTGTAGTGCTATCTTGGATATTGCTATTTTTGGTGCTGCTGTCTTGATTGGTACTCATGTTTTTCTCCTGCTGGCTAGGTCGCAAACCTAGTGCATTGGGTTTAAGGTGCTTTTTAAAATTAACGGTTAAAATGAATTGGTAAGATTCATAACACTAGCGCAATTGTGGAATTCGCTAATGCGCGCGTAGTTTAGCAAATTTTGAGAAGATTTTGGAGGTTTTATCATTCTAAAATCTCATAGAAATATGAGAGATAATAAAAATGGCAAACAAAAAAGCCCAGTACGATACTGAGCTTTTTTAATATTCATGGCGTAAAATCGAAGTTTCGCTTATTGGTTTACGCTTTACTTACTCTGAAACCAAGTATCGGCTTTGCTACGGGCACTAGCAATGTCTGAGCTTGATAAGTTCAATGCTAGCTGGCCAATTTTGCCGCGTGCTTTGTTACGTACTTTTTCATCGAGCATACCATCACGGGCAGCCAAGTCGTACCATTTATAAGCATCAACTAGGTTTTTTTGCTTCTCATCTAGCAAAGCAAGCGTATAGCTGGCACGGTTATCGCCGCGCATTGCCGCTTTTTCTAACCAAAGACGTGCTTGCTGTAGGTTAGGTTGGACACCTTCACCGCGCAAGTACATGATGGCAAGATTCAACTGAGCAGGGGCAACGCCTTGCTGAGCTGCTTTAGTATACCATTGGACAGCTTGTTGGGTATTTTGAGCAACGCCTTCACCTTTTTGCAGACGTTTGGCTAAGTAAAACTGAGCGTGATCGTTACCTTGGGCAGCGCTGGCAGACAGCTCACTGATAGGCATTAGCTCAAAACGTGAGGTATCAAGTGGCACGTTTGATATTAACTCAGCGTTGGCAAGGCCCGCACAAGAAAATAGGGCAGTAAACAACGCAGCTTTTAATAATTTCATAGCAGCTCCAAAATTAGGCAGTTAATAAGCAAAAGATAAGTTGCACCGCTAAAAATTGCCTCGCTAAAGACAGTTAGACGGCGATAACAATTAGGTGAAATCTTGCAATACCAACTTACCTAATCATTAGCAAAATAATTCGTATTGGTAGTGTTTCATATCGGTAGTGTCATAGTCGTCCCTGATTAACCCGACAAACGGTCGTAATTAGGGGGTGATTGACACTATTTCGCTAGCTTAACACCCAAACTTACGAAACTCAAATACTAATTACAGGATTTAATTCCTAACTGTACCTCATTGTCCTCAATAAAATCATAGAGTTACTGAAGGGTAAGGAGGAGTTAACAATCGCTTAAGATTAAAATGAATAGCAATGGCGTTAAATTCGCTTTAATAAACGACAAAAAATACGATTATTAATCCCGTTTTTGCTTGCTGACGCGATAGATAGCGACGTCTGCTAAAAGGTTAGGAGCTTGACGTATTAATGCAGTCATCAGCGGGTTATGACCTTTTTCCGAGTCACTGACAGCAAAGCGGTTGATGATATGAATATCATGCTGCGCGCACAGTTGCTCAAAGTCCTTAAAGGTACATAGATGAATATTTGGGGTGTTATACCACTCATAAGGCAACGCTTCTGAAACTGGCATCAGACCTTTTAAGCCCAAATGCAGGCGGTTTTGCCAATGGGCAAAGTTAGGGAAGGTGATGACAGCTTCGCGAGCGACGCGTAGCATATCGAGCAGGAGCACATCAGGCGCTTTTACCGCTTGCAGTGCGCGCGCCATAACGACGGTATCAAAGCTATTATCTGCAAAACGGCTTAAGCCATCATTGAGGTCTTGCTCGACGATAGATAAACCTTTAGTAATGGCTTCATTGATTTTGTCTTCGTCAATCTCAAGTCCATAACCGGTCACGCCTAGATTTTGCTGTAAATGGGCGAGTAGCTCACCATTACCGCAGCCTAAATCAAGCACATGCGAGTGCGGTGCGATCCAACGCTCAGCCAATTGATGATCCATTCTCATGAGCGTGCTCCTTTGGCTATCATGCTATTAGCAATAAATGGCGCGGTCAAAAAGCCTTTAACGGCACCCATATAACGCGGAATATCAAATAAAAACGAATCATGACCGTGCGGTGCATCGACATTGATATAGCTGACCGGCTTACCAGTCGCCATTAATGCATCGACAATCTCTTGCGAGCGCTCGGGCGCAAAACGCCAATCGGTGGTAAATGACACCACTAAATACTGACACTGCGTATGAGCGAAGGCGGCTTTAAGCGCGCTTAGCTCTTTTTCATTGGCGACATTAACGTTATCAGCATTATCAATATGCGCGCTATTTTCTAACGTTTTCTCAGTTTGGTTCTCGGTAGATTCAGCTTTTACTGATGCTGCGAGTGATGATTTTAACGATTGTGCTGATTCGGTCGATAATTCTGCTGCGGATTCTAATGTTGCCGCTGATGGATAGTCACGCGTCGGGTCAAAATAATCTAAGGCTTTGGTCATCAGCAGATAGGTATTGGCATCGAAGTTTTCACTAAAGCGTTCGCCTTGATAGCGTAAATAGCTCTCAACTTGAAACTCAACATCATAGCCATACATAAACTTACCAGATTTTAAATCACGACCAAACTTTGCCTTCATCGCGTCATCAGTCAAGTAGGTGATATGACCAACCATACGCGCAAGGATAAGCCCGCGACGAGGGTACGTGCCTGCTTGTAAATAGCGTCCGTCTTTAAAATCAGGGTCGGATAAAATAGACTGACGCGCGACTTCATTAAAGGCGATGTTTTGCGCAGAAAGCTTTGGTGTACTGGCAATAACCACGCAGCGTTTTAACCGCTCTGGATAATCGACCGACCATTGCAGGGCTTGCATACCGCCCATTGAGCCGCCGACGATGGCGTGCCAAACCTCAATGCCCAAACGGTCTGAGAGCATGGCTTGGGTTTTTACCCAGTCTTTAATGGTGACGAGGGGAAAGTCAGGGCCATAAACTTGTGGCTCACTGTTCTCATTATTCTTGTTTGTGCTTTTTTGACTTGAATTGACGGTGTCAGGATTGATGGTCGTTGGACCGGTAGAGCCAAAGCAGCTGCCGATATTATTGACGCACACGACAAAAAATTGATTGGTATCAATGGCTTTATTAGGGCCAATCATATTGTCCCACCAACCCGCTTTTTTATCGTCGTCACTATGAAAGCCTGCCGCATGATGGCTACCTGATAAGGCGTGACAGATAAGGATGGCGTTTGATTTGTCGCTATTGAGCGTGCCATAAGTTTCAAAGATTAGATCGAATGAGGGCAGGGTGCGATTGCACTCCAAGGTCAACGGCTCAGCGAAATGAAAAGTCTGCGGCGTGACGATGCCAACTGAACCTACCGAATCGACGGCATCGGTTGCATTAGCGGCATGATTGGTGGAATGCTCACTGGTACTATCAGAACGTGCGCTCAAAGCTACCTCACAAAACAACAGTTATGGATAAAACAATAGTCATGGATAAAAAAACGGTTATAAATAAAACAAACCTAGGATGGCGACAGTAATTAGTCTAACTAGTTTATTGTTATAAGCTTGTCTATTGTATGGCGATGCGCTTAGGAGTACAACCTTCGCGCCAAGTCTTTATTTTAAGCGTCGATTAAGGGCAGTATCAAGACAAGTATCAAGGCAGGTATCAAAGTACATATTAAAGTGTATAACGGTTGCCTTTACCATGCGTTCTGCTCTTATAAAATGCTACACTAAAGGCGAACA
Organism: Psychrobacter sp. ANT_H3; assembly: GCF_027919975.1. Lineage (NCBI taxonomy): Bacteria > Pseudomonadati > Pseudomonadota > Gammaproteobacteria > Moraxellales > Moraxellaceae > Psychrobacter > Psychrobacter sp. ANT_H3. The sequence continues at coordinate 16,687 of NZ_JAQISM010000017.1, forward strand.
ATAGCAGCTATTTTAAACCTTATAATATCTCGTTTATAAGCTTCTCTGCTTGCTCGTTATGTCTCTATCTAATATATTTCCTGATGATTTAATAAGTGAATAAATAATACTCTATGAAACCTAAATTGCCGCCACGTATTGCCGTCTTGTTAGTCAACCTAGGTACGCCTGATGAGCCGACGGCACCAGCCGTACGCCACTATCTCAAACAGTTTTTATCTGACCCGCGCGTGATTGAAATCCCTAAATTCTTATGGGCAATTATTCTAAACCTGTTTGTGTTGCCAAGCCGACCAAAACGGGTGGCAAAAGCCTATGCCAGTATTTGGGAAGGCGACTCGCCGATTCGTAAAATACTAAAAAGCCAAGTTGAGCTGCTCGAGCCGCGCTTGGCTGATAGTGTTGCGCCATTTCGGGTGTCTGTGCATCCGGCGATGAGCTATGGCAATCCTGGCCTGCCTGATGTGATGGATACCTTGCGTAGCGAAGGCGTTGATCATTTTGTTATCTTGCCATTATTTCCGCAGTATTCGGCATCATCTGGCGGTGCGGTATATGATGCGTTAACCAAATGGACGCTCAAGCAACGTAACTTGCCAAACTATAGCATTGTCAAAGATTACTTTGCCCATCCGCTTTATATCAAAGCCCTAGCTGATTCGATTCGCCGCTTTCAAGCGGAACATGGCAAGCCTGAAAAGCTGATGTTTAGTTTCCACGGTATTCCGCAGCCTTATGCCGATAAAGGTGATCCGTATCCGAAACGTTGTAAATGTACCGCCGCACAAGTCGCGCATGAACTTGGTCTGCAAGATGATGAATGGATTATCAGTTTCCAGTCGCGCTTTGGTAAGCAAGAATGGGTCAAGCCTTATACCGATGTGGTGCTAGAAGATTGGGGTAAATCTGGGGTGCGTTCAGTACAGGTGATTAGTCCGGCGTTCTCCGCTGATTGCTTAGAAACACTGGAAGAATTGGCGATTGAGAATCGTGATAATTTTCTTAACGCGGGCGGGCAAGAATATCATTATATTCCAGCGTTGAATCTTGATGAAGCGCATATTGATTTGTTAGAAGCATTAAGCTTGCCTTTGGTCAAAGGCTGGGCAGGAACCCTGGATGGCTGGGCTTAATTGTTTTCTTAAGTCATAAAAAATACCGGACATAATGTTCGGTATTTTTTTCTGAATTATTTTCTATTTTACGAATAGGTGATTTCTAAAAATTGTCATCATTAGAAATCTTTGCCGCATCTCTGTCTGCAATATCAACGATATTAGGATAGTCTTTATCGTCTAAATTGTCTTCGACCAAGACTTCATCAATCCGAGCTTCATCAATATTTTGCCGATGCATCGGCGTCAGTCCTTGGGTTGCATCTGTTCCAACTTCTGAGTTATTAAATCCTGCGCTATTATCAATCATATCGTCATTATCAAAGGTGTGCAGCATAGGATTGTTTAAATCAATCTCTTGGCTACCGACTTCGTTGTCATTCATATTGTCGTCACCTTCAATATGATCCATCTCTTCTGGTAGTGGGGTTTTTGTATTGTCCATGGATATGTCCTCATTATAATTATAAATGCCATTCACGTTATTATTGGTCATTGGCAAGATCTGCTTATCAGTGTGCCGCGTTATGATGGTAACTGATAGTAGTAAGGTGTCACAGGATGTTCAAAAAATGTAAGAAGGCAAGTTTATAAAGGCAAAAAAACGGCTGCCCATATTGAGTAGCCGTTATTCAGTTGTTATCGTGAATGGTGTTGCTAGCCGATGAGCTTTGTTAGCTGAAAATCTCTGTTAGTTGGCTTCACACGGTGCATGATAATTTTTTTGAGGTAAAAAATGTCTCTCAAACTTATCAAGTTTAAATGTCCATAAATAAATCAAGGCAATTATATAAACGCCGGTTTCTGCGATTTCTTCTACTATCTCGCCGATACTTTCTGGTATAAAAATAGCATTTTCACCCATATATTCTAACAGTGCTAAGGCAACCACAGTGATATATAGCGACACAGGAACCTTTTTTAATACCGTCCACAGATAACGCCAACTATAAGCTAATAAGCCCACAATCAGCAGATACACCGTTAACAGCACAGCATCTTCCCACCAATCGTACGAGTGATTCATAAATTTAAAACCACTAGGAATCAAGAGCTCGGGCACATAGTTCAACTCACGACGAATCACAGCAAAAAACGTCAATACGGATGCCAACCAAAAATAGTGCCCCAGTTTCAGCTCACTCTGTATCACATACTGAACGCAGCGTAATATGCACGCGATTAATATGATAATACCCGGTAATTCGATGATGCCATCTGCAATCAAAATAAAGCTTCCTAGTTTTCAAAAATGAAAAAAGTGAGCGCACAGGCTCACTTTAAACCGTTATTAATATGTTAAAAATTAATATATATAAAAGTAACGTGTGCTTATTATACTGCTAAGAGTCATTGCACAGCTATGGCAGAGTATAAACGCCAGTGTTCAATTATCGTGTTTAGCCGTATTAATAGCAGCATTAATAGCAGTATTAAAGGCCATTATAACTGCCTTTGTTTGCACAATTAATGCGCTTCATCCCAGTTCTGACCACTATCTGTTTCAACCAATAACGGTACAGCAAAATCTACCTGCCAACCTTTTTCAACAGCAGTGTTAGTTAAGACGTCTTGCATGGCATCAGTAATAAGCTTGCTGATTTCATCGACCTTGTCGCTATCGACTTCAAACACCAGCTCATCATGGACCTGTAGCAGCATTTTGGCTTGCTCTTTTGGCAACACTTTATCAACGGCAATCATGGCAAGTTTGATGAGGTCAGCTGCCGAACCTTGTAATGGCGCGTTAATCGCCGCACGTTCAGCGCCTTGTTTGACCATGCGATTGCTATGGCTGATATCAGGTGTATAAAGCTTACGGCCCAATATCGTCTCGACATAGCCTTTATCATGGGCGCTGGCACGAGTATTAATCATATAGTCTTTAACACCCGGATAGCGCTTAAAGTACATATCTATATAATCTTGTGCCTCACTGCGGCTCATCTGTAGTTGCTTGGCAAGACCAAAAGCGCTCATGCCATAGAGTAGACCAAAGTTAATGGCTTTGGCATTACGGCGCTCGGTCGGGGTGACATCAGTAACCTCTTTGCCTAGCACTTCAGCTGCGGTGGCCACGTGAATATCTAATCCTTCGTTAAAGGCATGAGTTAGGTTTTTATCACCTGAGAAATGCGCCATGAGACGCAGTTCAATTTGTGAATAATCCGCAGCCAAAATAACGCGACCTTCTGGCGCGATAAAGGCTTGACGAATCAAGCGTCCGGTAGCAGTACGAATCGGAATATTCTGTAAGTTAGGATCAGTTGATGACAGACGACCGGTACTGGTCAGTGCTTGGTGATAGCTGGTATGCACGCGGTCAGTCTGCGCATCTGCAACATTATCAAGCGCATCGGTATAGGTGCTTTTGAGCTTAGACAGACCGCGATATTCAAGGGTGATATCGACCAATGGGTGATCAATTTTTGATAATACGGCTTCGCCAGTAGAGTATTGCCCTGACTTAGTTTTTTTACCACCAGGCACGCCAAGCTTATCAAACAGCATCTCACCAAGCTGCTTTGGCGAGCCGAGATTAAATTCTTCTCCAGCCACTTCATAAGCACGTTTTTCAAGCGCAATGATTTCTTCATCAAAACGTTTTGATAGCTCATTTAAAAATGGGCGCTTAATTAAGATACCGTGGGCTTCCATTTGGCAGAGTATCTCTGCCGTTGGAATCTCTAGCTCGTGCAGTAATTTGGCGTTATTTTCGTCATCAGACAGTTTCTTATTAAAGACATCAAACAGCTGATAAGTAATATCGGCATCTTCGCAAGCGTAGTCACTGGCAATATCAATAGCGACCTTATCAAAGCTAACTTGCTTAGCGCCTTTACCAGCGACATCCTCGAAGCTGATAGTCTGTGTTTGTAGATAATGGCGCGCCAAGTCATCCATACCATGACGAGTGATGGCGGCATTGATGACGTAGCTGGCAAGCATAGTATCCATCGCCCAGTTATTAGGGCTGGCATGAATGCTGCCTACTAAGTCGATATCATAATGACTGAGAATATGGGCATCATATTTGAGATGCTGACCGATTTTACCGATGTTTGGATTTTCTAAGATAGGTTTAAGTTTTGCTAATACCGTATCGCGATCAAGTTGCTTTGCGGTTAGCTCATCGCCTTCTAGATTATGCGTGAGCGGTACATAATAGGCTTCGTGCGCTTTTACCGCAAAAGATAAACCAACCAATTCAGCCTGACGCCAATAAACGCTGGTGGTTTCGGTATCGATAACGAAGTGCGGTGCGTCTGCTAATAGCTTAACCAAGCTATCAAAAGCGGGCTCATCTAAAATCGTATGCCATGCTCTATCATGACTTTTACTGTCGGTGATATTATCAATAGTGCTTGATTGTAAGGATTTAGCGATTTGTGCTTGTGATTCCGCATCCGCCTGACTATTGGCGACACTTTGTGAACCATTGGCTGGATGATTGGGGTGATCAAGTGAGGCCAACTCATTTCTAAATTCAAGCTCAGTATATAGCGCGCGTAGCTCATCGATATGCGCGCAAGGGTCGGTATTGATTTTTAAATCTTGCCAGTCTTGGCCAATTTCTAAATCAGTAACGATGGTCGCCAGCTGCGCATTCATCGGAATATCATCGGCATATTCGACCAGATTTTTGCCCGCACGCCCTTTGATATCGGCGACGTTTTTGAGCATATTGTCGATAGAGCCATACTCATTGAGCAAATCTTTGGCCGTCTTTTTACCGATACCGGGCACGCCTTTGATGCCGTCAGAGGAATCACCCATCAGGGTCAGAAAATCAATCATCTGCTCAGGATTGATACCGAATTTTTCGACCACGCCTGTGCTATCGGTAATTTTACCGGTAAAGCTGTCTTCTAATATCACGCAGTCATTAATCAGCTGCATCATGTCTTTATCACCAGTCGAGATGACTACATGATGGCCTTCAGCGACGGCACGATAAGCGAGGGTACCAATGATATCATCGGCTTCTGCACCTTCGATACGGAGTAAGGGAATCCCTAGGGCGGCAACTAAGCTATGGATATACGGAATTTGCTCAGCCAATTCCACATCCATTTTTGGACGATTGGCTTTATATTCCTCTGACATCGCATGGCGAAAAGTCGGTGATTTGGTATCAAAGCAGACCGCCATATGGGTTGGGTGATAGCGGCGCATTAATTTCAATAGCGCATTCAACGTCCCACGTATGGCATTGGTTATCAGACCTTGAGAGTTTTGCATAGTTTTTGGTAAGGCATGATAAGTGCGAAACAGATAGTAAGAGCCATCGACCAAAATAAAGGGCGGCTGGTTTTTGTCCACATGACTGGTATCCATCGTCGCCACATTTGGCATGGAGGCAAAGTTTGGTAGCGTATTGGGATTAATGGGCGAGTGCGAGTTGTGGTCGTTGGCAGTCATAAAAAGTCACTTATCAAATATGGGGCAGCAAGTATTGAGTAAAAAATTGGATAAAAAGATACCTTCATTATAACGATAAAAAACCTTCTTGCCGAATTGATGGCAAACTAATCAATGGATGGTGGAAATAATAAACAGTTACGATGTTGACGAGCCAAACTTTGTGTACAAACCAAACGCTAGCCAATAAAAAAAAGAACCCAGACCAGCTGAGTTCTTCTTATATATTTAATAGCTGTATATATTTAATGGCTTTTTATATTTCATGACATTGTCATTATTAAGCGCTTATTTTACTTCTGAAGTCACTTCGCTATCGACATTACCATGGGTAGCTTTAGAATACGGGCAGACTTTATTGGCTTTCTCAACCAACTGTTGGAATTCATCCGCTGACAGCTCTGTATTTTCACCAATCACATGGATTTTAACGGCCAATTGAAAATCTAGGCCTTCACCTTTCATCAAATCTACCGATACTTCAGTAGTAGAATCAAACTTTGCTTTTTCTTCGCCTTTAACTGCCGCAAGTGCACCATCAAAGCAAGCAGCATAGCCCATGGCGAATAGTTGCTCTGGATTGTTGCCTTCTTTACCAGAACCCGGTGCAACCATATTAATCGTCAAGTCGCTGTCTTGAAGGCTGGCACTACCTGTACGACCGCCAGTAACCGTGCCTTTAGTAGAATATAGAGTTTTCATAACACATCCTTTGTTGTCAGTTTTTATAATTGAAGTAAACTTTGGCTATCAATCTCGATAAGACTTTCTCGATAAGCCTTTTCTTAATAGGACTTATAGCATAGCAAGCTGCTCGATTAGCACAATGGGACAGTAGTAAACATATGCTACAAGTTTGTAAGTGGGTAAATGCATCATGTCTGTCAGGTCAACGATAATCGAAGCATTTTGATATATAAATCATGAATGTGTTAATGTAAACTCACCATATAAATGGTCATAGTAAACACATCAGCATAGATGGCAAAAAACAGAGCTATAAGGACGTTATTTGATGAACGGGTCAATGAAGAAACTAATTGTAATACCAAGTATTTTATCTTTAATGATGATTGCTCTTGTCGGTTGCGAAGAAGATAACGGTATTTATGGCTCGGGTGGCAGTAATAACATTACATTGACCAGCTTTGCTAATAGCTATGACAGCCAAGTAAACGCTACGGCGATTGCACGTATTGATGAGAGCTACCGCACAGGCACGCGCGAGATTAAAATAAAAAATCTTGTCAATAATTATAGTAATCAGAGTCTAAACACCTTAGATAAAACGATATTGGCAAATAACTTTGAAGGGCGACTGGAAAATAAAAATATTGAGGTGAATGGTCGCACGGTCAAACGTCCTATTTATGAGAAAAACACCAACAACAAGTCTAGCTATGAAGTCACTTATAAAACCTTGGATTTATCAGGTGTAAAAGCGGACAGTTATCTTGCAGGGAATACGGTAAGCGACAGTCGCGGCATCATTACGAGCTTAAACCATTATCCTAAGATTCCAGCGACATTGGCATTTCCAGCCGGCTCCGTTTGTTATATTCCAGTCGTTACAAGCGAGCGCGCGTTTTTAGCATTTAATGAAAAAGACAAAACCGGTTATTCAGCATTGGATAAGTGGATTAACGCCGCTGAAGCAAGATTTGATGATAACAGAGGCTATAGCACTTCTAAGTTTGGGGTTGGAGCGGACAATAAACAACACACGGCACAGGTGACGTTTTTTGCCTATAAAAACCAACCTGCTTACCAGTACAACGGCGTTGAATATGATACGGGCATCTACGAAGCCGATTATGTTGCCAAAGGCAGTAGCAATCCGAACACCAATAGCTTTCGTAGTGTGGTTGATTGCACCATCGTCAATGAGGTCGCCGCCGACTTTTTAGAAAGAGAAATCAAGCGCTATTATTAAATATAAAACCATGTAAACACTCCCTGTTTAATTCTCAGGGAGTGTTTTTTTATGCGCTAATTCTGCACCCAGACGCTAAATCCGTTACAATATGCCCATTATTGACACTATTTATTTAGATTGATTTCTAAATTAGCCAACGTTGAAGCCAAAAATTATGAGCGTAGATCCAAAAAAATTAAGCAAAGAAGTTGCCAAACGCCGCACCTTTGCCATTATCTCGCATCCCGATGCGGGTAAGACCACCATGACAGAAAAGCTATTGCTTTGGGGTCAAGCCATTCAGGTGGTTGGTGAGGTTAAAGGCCGCAAAACCGACCGCCATGCGACATCTGATTGGATGAGCATGGAGCAAGAGCGCGGTATCTCTATCACCACCTCGGTCATGCAGTTCCCTTATAAAGACCATATGGTCAATCTGCTAGATACACCGGGTCACGCCGACTTTAGTGAAGATACTTATCGTACTCTGACCGCTGTAGACAGTGCGCTGATGATGGTCGATGGCGCAAAAGGGGTCGAAGAGCGTACCATCAAATTGATGGAAGTTTGCCGGATGCGTGATACGCCTATCATCTCATTTGTCAATAAACTTGACCGCCAGATTCGTGAGCCACTTGAGCTATTGAGTGAAATCGAAGCGGTATTAAAGATTAAATGTATTCCGGTTACTTGGCCTATCGGTATGGGGCAAGATTTTGTTGGTGTCTATCATTTAACCGAAAACAAAACTTATCTATATGAAAAAGGCCACGGCGGTGATATGACGGTCGCTGAAACTCGCGAAGGCTATGATTATCCTGATATCCGTGAGCGTTTGGGTAAGCTGATGTTTGACGCTTTTGAAGAGTCACTTGAGCTGGTACAAATGGCGCTAGAAGAGTTTAGTGTTGAGGCGTTCTTGGCGGGCGAGATGACACCGGTATTGTTCGGTACGGCGCTGGGTAACTTTGGCGTCAATATGGTGCTGGATACTTTAATCAAATATGCGCCACCACCAAAATCGCACCCGACCAATGAGCGCGAAGTGGCAGCGACCGAAACCGAATTTAGCGGCTTTGTGTTTAAGATTCAGGCCAATATGGATCCGCGTCACCGTGACCGCATTGCGTTCTTACGGGTCTGCTCAGGCAAGTACGAAAAAGGCATGAAGATGAAGCATGTGCGCTTGGGTAAAGACGTGCGTATTGCTGATGCTTTGACTTTCCTTGCTGGCGACCGTGAAGCGTTAGAAGAAGCTTATCCGGGTGATATCATCGGTTTACATAACCACGGGACAATTTCTATCGGTGACAGCTTTACCGAAGGCGAAGAGCTAAACTTTACCGGTATTCCACATTTTGCTCCTGAATTGTTCCGCCGTGTGGTGCTCAAAGACCCGCTTAAATCAAAAGCCTTACAAAAAGGTCTGCAGCAGTTAAGTGAAGAGGGCGCAACGCAGGTCTTTATGCCGCAGATTAATAACGATTTAATCTTGGGCGCGGTCGGTGTCCTACAGTTTGAAGTGGTCGCGCATCGTCTAAAAGAAGAGTACAAGGTACAATGTATTTTTGAGCCAGTATCTATTGCAACCGTACGCTGGATTCATTGCGATGACGAAGTAGCGTTAGCGAAATTTAAACGCAAAGCGCATGACCAGTTATCGATAGATGGCGGCGGCTATTTGACCTATTTAGCCCCATCACGCGTGAACTTACAGCTGATGCAAGACCGCTATCCAGAAGTGACGTTTAGCAATACACGTGAGCATTAAAATCAGCTTATCCATCTTCCTGCTTACTTTTAAAAGACACGATATCGTGTCTTTTTTATTACGGATAATTTTTACAACGAATAAACGGATAAAGGCTGGTTTGCCAAAAGCACTGATCATCAAAAACACCAATTATCAAAAATACTAAGTATCCAAAAACACAAACAGTGTACCTACAATACTACAGAATGGTTACGGTAGAATATCAAGACACCTTATCTGCATATTAAAGAGGCTATATGAAAGCGGCACTCCAACCACATACTAATAAGTCAAAATTGTCTCAAAACTCTGCCTCACAGACGGCTTGGCTGCGACTAATAACCTCGTTAAGTGGTGGGCTGCTGCTTGGCGCATTAAGCTTATCAGCGCATGCTGGGAGCCTGATTAGCCACACTGAATATTTAGAGTATGAGCTACCCCAAAAAATAGAAGAAAAATGCGCGGCGCGTGATAACTGCCCAGAGATTGAGGTTAAATATCTCAAGACCAATCATCCTTGGATAAATAAGCTGACCAATGAGCGTATCAATCATTTGGTCGTTAATAGTAAACCGACTGAATCTGCGCCCATTACTAAAAAAAGTAGCCCAGCAAATGTCAAAGCTGCTATCGATGGGTTTGTTAACTCACAGTTTGCTGATTTGCCCGAAGATAGCGTTTTCGTCTATAACTTAATGGTCACGCCCGAATACTTGGGTCATGTAAACGATTTCGAGCTGTTCGAGATTAGCTCGTACGTTTATACGGGCGGCGCTCATGGTATGCCATATAGCGAATATCTGGTATTTGACCAACAGAGCAAAAAACAAATCCAATTAGCAGATATGCTCCAGCCTAATAAGAAACCTCGCTTTAAAGCGTTAGCTTATGATGCCTATAAAAACTGGGTCAAAACGGTCGATGAAGAAGTTGCAAGCTATGAGAAAGGCTGGCCGTTTACCTTAAGTGATAACGTAACATTGACCGATAAAGGGGTCGATATTCGTTATCAGCATTACTCTATTAGCCCCTATGCTTATGGTATGCCCGTGCTTAGTATCCCCTACGAGAAACTTGGCGGTATTATAAAACCCCGCTTTATTCCTAAATAATGCAGACGATAAATATCAGCGGATATTAAGCTCATCATTTGAAGACAGTTATTGAATAAGGAACGCTATTTAATAAAGAGAATTATTTAGAAAGATAGCCATTGAACATTTAATAAAAATAAGGAGTGATAGCATGACGAACCATATAGAAAATGCCAATACACCAGTCGCCACAGATGGCGCAACATGGCAGCTTAACGCCCTAACCGAAGCCTTGGGTGATCTGACGTTGACAGTCAGTGACAGCCTGTCTGTGGGACGCGGTAGCGACAATGATGTGGTGCTCGGCAGCAAGCAAGTGTCACGCAATCATGCGGTGCTGAGCGTATTAAACGGTGAGTTGTACGTTAAAGATTTAGAATCGTCAAACGGTACTTTTATCAATGAGCAGCGCATTGAGGCCAATAAATCTACAAACCTTGCTGCCAATGATACGCTAGGTTTTGCAAGCTTTAGCTTTCAGGTAAGCGCGCCAGTTGCTGCGCCGTTGGCTAATAAGCAAGCCGCTCCACTGGTGACAGATGAGCCAGCACTAAGCGCTAGCGCTGATATGGTTGGCGAATTAGCACCTGCCACCGCTATACCTGTGGTTAAAGAGGCTGTTATTGAAGAACCTGTGGTCAAAGAAACGAAAATTGAAGAGTTCTTACCTGTTGCAGACACTCCAGCCGAACCTGTTGAAATTGTAGAGGCTGAACCAGTGATTGAAGAATCTGTTGTTGAAGAAGCAACTATTGAACAAGCAGTGGTTAAAGAGCCAGTAGTGAAAGAAACAGGAATTGATGAAGTCTTGTCAGCGACAGATAATAGTAGTGAAGCAATACCAGTCGAAGCCGCACCGATTGAAACAGCAGCAGTGGCCACTGAGCCTACTAAACAGGCGGAAACCAAGCCTACAGAGACTATAGAGGTAGCAAAAGAGGCAGTAACGAGCGCGCCTGTTGTAGAAGAACCAATACAGACGGCCGCTCGTCAAGCACCAGAAGAAGCAGACGCTGCAAAGCATGACAAAACCACCAAAACTGCTCTGCAAGAAGAAGCAGATCCTGACGTATTACGCGCCAAGCAAGCTGCTACTTCGCAGTTCTCAGGCACTGCCAACTTGGGTCAACCTCGCGACCTTGGTACAGCTGGTAATAATGCCATGGATCAAGCCATCAATAACCCTGCTAATGCGGCACAGGTTGAGAAAAAGCCCAGCGGCGGTTGGTTTATATGGGTCTTTGTGGCAGTTTTAATTATTGGCTTAGCATTATGGTTGTTTAATATGGGCATCGTATAAGGCGATTTATCCTTAAAAATCGCTTATAACATTCCCTAAAAAAGGCATCTGCCAGCTGATATCATTTATTTAACCTGCAAAATTGTAAAGGTTATCTAATAATCACTGGCAGTTTGCCGACTTACTGCATAAATTGTCCGTTTATAGATTAACTTTATGAATCATTTGTTAAAAGTCATAAAATATAAAGTTAATTAAAAGGTTTTATTATTGATTTAGGTGGTAAAAATAATCAGTGATAGAAAAGGTAGTAGCAAGCTATTTAGCTTGCTGCTTGGCTGATTATATTAATTGCGATAAAAAGCACGATTTAATGCTAGAAAAAACAGTAACGTAATCAAGTGTTTGACGGTTTTTACGAAAATAATGCTAAAAAAACCAAAAAAGAGCTTGCGTCTATCAAAATATTTGATAGAATAGCCACCACTTTGAGAGAACAAGCCGACTTAGCTCAGTTGGTAGAGCAACTGACTTGTAATCAGTAGGTCGCCAGTTCGATCCCGGCAGTCGGCACCATCTCTTTCAAAGTCGCTTTTTATGAATTTGCTTTACATTAAAGTGATTTTATATCAAGCAATCTAGGTGGGATTGGGGAGCGGTCAAACCCAACAGACTGTAAATCTGTCGCGAAAGCTTCGAAGGTTCGAATCCTTCTCCCACCACCATATTTTTTCAAAGTTTGTCCTAGCGCCAAGCATACTCTATATCCTGAACGACTCGCTATCAGAGTCAAACAGCATAAGAGTAAATGCGGGTGTGGTATAATGGTAACACCTTAGCCTTCCAAGCTAATGACGCGGGTTCGATTCCCGCCACCCGCTCCATATATGCACCATCGCAGCAACTATCAATCATCACGACAGTCAGTTATTATTGCTGTATCGTGATATTTTTTTTAGTGCAACCCAGTGGTTGGCTACTGTAGTTTTTAAAAGCACGCTCATATAGCTCAGCGGTAGAGCACTCCCTTGGTAAGGGAGAGGTCTTGAGTTCAATTCTCAATATGAGCTCCATTTATTATTCAAGTGTTTTATATTGGCTTTGCTCTTTTGACAAAGCGGGGCACTTTAATAAAGTATTGTATTTTACAAAATATACATATCGATATCGAAATTATAGAATATTGAAAATTATAAACAGAGTGTGGCAGATAATGATTTAAGGGTGACACTGAGGTGTTGCCTTTTAGTGCTGTCAGTTTATTAATAAACCCGTTTATTAATAAGTCTGTTTATTAAAAAACACAGGAAGACAATGTCGCATTGTAGCATTGCCAATGTGGGTTATAATACGCGGCAATGTGCAAGAGATTGAAAAGCACGTATAATGTCTCTATATAAAGATATAGACAGCTGTAGCGCTATCAATCCTTGTTAATAAATAAGCTTTAGTAGTAAAACCATAGCGTCAACGGTTTGATGGTTTTTATGCATCATGAGCCGTCAAACAGCTATTTACCGATCTTTGATTGTTAAAGATTCATC
>NZ_JAQISM010000030.1:0-13802 GCF_027919975.1 Psychrobacter sp. ANT_H3
GGCACATTAGATAAGGAGTTAGACCTTATCTTAAAAGAAGGGTTTTTACCGATAGGTGACTGCGTTTTTCTAGAAAAAACATTCCCTTCAAGCTATGCTCGCTGTTCAATTAAAAAACATGAGATTGAAAGAGAGTTTACTGATTTTTCGGGTTATGAAGTTTCGACCAATAGGTTTCATATTGAAGATTTTACAGACCAAGATCCGTTTATCCAGTCCATCATATTTTCTAATAAATTCAAGAAAAAGTGGCTTATGTATTTCCCTTTAGAGAGCGTTAATATAACAATAGGTTTTCAAAATGATGAGATTGGGAGTTTTGCAACTTTCACTTTTCACAAGAATAGGAACGGTGAGGTAGTGCATGATCTCAATAGCCTTGAATTATATGATCAGCCTATATACGTTGAAGTTCTATCTTGAAGTTCGACTCCTGTATAGCGCATCGATCTATAGGCTAACTCTTTATCAGCCCATTATTATCATCAGTTTTTAATGCTGGCACACGTTCTTGTATTGCATGATAGAACCTAATTTTGTCTTTTGGTGATATCACTATGCTACCACCTTCATATTTTATCTCAATCCTATCTAAGGACAGTGCTGGAGCAGATAAAGTACTACTGGTAGGAGTGATACGGGTGATGTCTTTCAATGAAATGCTCTGAGTAGAAAAACCATTTTTCACTAACAATGTATCAGCTGTCAAAGTGTACTTTATGTTAAAAAACAGTACCAATAGCAGTAACGCAGTTGGTATGGTAAAAAGGCTAATAAATATTATTCTTTTGATAGAACTATTGTTGTACATCCATTCCCATACAGGCACCAAAACGAGTAGTAAGCTAGAACCTAATATTAAAAACGCCAACCAAAAATCAATCTTTGATGTAAATATAGTATTTATCATAATTTGTTAGCAGAAAGCCTTTAGTTAATATTTATATTCGAATAGCTCAGTTCATGTACACCACGAAGTACACTGTCATTATTTTAATAGATGTATTTACTAGCACATATAGTCTACAGGCAAAGGTTCAAGTCCTCACTAGGGTGCCGAACGATTATCATCAAAGCACACTCCATCACAGAGTATCAATTTTCTTGTAGAATTCCTTGGTTTAGTCGATAATATTTGATTAAAAAAAGCGTTGTATTTATATGCTTACCAGCTTTTTTGAACTCATTTTATAAGAAACTTAATTTATTGATAACTCGGTAAGGAAAGCTTAATGTCTAATTTTAGATTGGTAGTAGGAGCACTTACGACACTTATACTTATGAGTATAGGTTGTAGTCACAAAGAGCCTAACAGCGTTAATGAAGTAAAAGAAAACTCATCAGAAGCCATAACAAAAAACATCTCAGAAGAAGTAGAGGTGCGTGGAAATTTTAAAAGAAGCTTTGAAGTATATCAGCTAGAGGCAAATGGCAAAACTTACTATGTGGCAGATCCAAAACAGCTTTTGATAGAAAACTCTAATAAGATTGGTCAAGACGGTTACTACAAATCGTTCGAAACTTGTGTGGTTGGAGTAATTGGCTCTGAAGGTGGTTACGGGCCTACTGGTAAATATGAAAACAAAATTACAGTTAGCAAAGTCTGTGTTTAAAAAAGGTGTACAGCTAATAGCCCAACGCCATTCTAGGAGGTAGCGTGTTATTAGACCATACCAAATCTATACGTTGACAATAATTATCACTAACATTCCTATTCAATATTTTAAACAAACATAGGTTCATTTATTAGGATTTTTGATGCGGAAATGAGACCATCCCAGATTCTGTGTAACTGCCCTTTAGATTACATGCTTACTGATACGAGATTAAATGCTTACTGAGACGATCATCAAACATAATCATAAAGCGATTTAAAGCAGCCGTCCAGTTACGGATCGGCATCGCCCACTTTTTGGATGCCTGCTGAGTTGCTAAGTACACCACTTTAAATGCAGCTTGATCAGACGGGAATATTTTAAGCTTATTCACCGCCGTCCGAATCACACTGTTTAGTGATTCTATCGCATTAGTGGTATAAATCGCTTTTCTGATATCTTTAGGGTAGTTAAAGAACACCGTTAAGCCCTCCCAATTACTGCGCCAAGACTTGACCACATGCGGGTATTTACCCCCCACCTCATCGAATTGCTCGAGATTGACCTCTGCTATCTCAAGCGTATCAACGCCATGGATGGCCTTTAAATCAGCCGCTAGGGCCTTATTATCCATTCATAGGGTAACCCTCCCAAACTTAAGACACCTAATAAATAGAATTACGCTGGGCACAGCCTAAGTTTCTGCACCAAGGATGGATGGTGAATAATCTACCTAAAGTTTTTCATGATATAGGCCATATCGATTTTATAAAGAATTAACTATAAAACAATAACTATAAATTTAAAATTTTGTTCAAAATTTAAATGAGAGTGACGTTTGCTCTCTGTTTAATTTTGTGTGAATAACTTGCTCCGCTTCGAGATTTTTATCATGTCTGATATGGTAAGAACCAATAAGTTGATAGCGAATCGACAACTTATTTTTATAAATATATTTTGTACAAGGTATCTTTTTAGAAGATATCTTTCTATAAAGCATTTCCAAATAATAACAACATAATTATAAGGGCGAATATTATGAGTACTGATTCTAAAAACAATAATGCTAAAAAAAATAAAAAACCTGTTATCGATAACTCTGAAGATCTAAAAGACAGAATCACTGAGTCTATCGATGCTTTTAAGCTGCGTGCCAATCTTCTGATGGCCAATATAAAAGAAGGCGGGGATGATGGCTACGATCATTCAACGACCACTGCCGGTGAGAAAGGGCTTAAATCAGGTAAGGTTTCAGAGTTAACGGTTATCGCACCTCTAAAAGAAGGCGGTGCAGAGCGTCTAAAGGAAATTTTAAAAATCGCTGGCGGCAATCTAAAAGGTGCCACGCGGGTTGGGACGTTGCACGATTTGCGCTTTGTATTTTTAGATGATGATACTAGAGTGCTATTTTGTACCGCTTATGATGGCGATTGGGACCCTTATATCGACGACTTTGCGACCAAAATCCCTGAGCTAATGGATATCTTATTTGGCAGCGTTGAAGGTTGGCCTGGCATTAAAGACCCCAGTGTCAAACAGTTCATTCTAGATCATCAAATCACTGCCGCCGGTTGGTATGTGGGTATCCCGCATCTTACAATACAAGATATTCGCCGCCAAGACCGCATCGTCAAAGGCATTAATAAAGCGTTGGATGAAGCACAGTCTTAATGCGGGTAGTGAAGCGGTAAGATATTACTAATTTATGCCATTCTTTTATATCACCATTTTTAAATGGTGGACGATATAAAAGAATGGCAAAGTAAACTCATAAAATGATAAGAATAGGTTTAATAATGAGTAAAAATACTGGAAATAATAATAAGAATGATAGTACCTCAAAAGACAATCATCCTTTAACCACCAAATTACACGAATTGAAAGATGAGTTCGGCAATCGTATCGAAGACAGCAATTTTGAATCTTGGTTAGCAGATATTAAAAAAGAAGTCGGCGATGGTATCGAGACACTAGCCCATAAAGCACGCGGCGTCTTTAATCCAAACAAAGTCACTATGCAATTAGAGGATATTCAATCTATTATTTTACGCGATCGACCGACGCCTTATTTCGGCACGGTCGTCGCCCTAAAGATTAACAATGCACAAGTCGGGCGGCAACTACTCAAAACCGTTTTGCCAGACGTGACTGGCAGTAAAGAGTGGCATAAAGACATGCAGGCGACGCTATCTATTGTCATGACTTATGACGGTTTAGAGGCGCTAGGCGTGCCGCAGTCATCACTAGATAGTTTTCCAGAATCCTTTAAAGCAGGTATGGCAAAGCGAGCGGAAAAGCTGCGTGATTTCGATATCAATGCGCCCGAAAACTGGGCTGTTCCTTTTGGTGAACAGGGCGATATCCATGTTTGCGCGGCGATTATTGCTGATAGCAAAGAAAAGTGGCAAATAAAGCTGAAGGAGCTGCAAGACAATATTCAGCCATATATCGATGAAGATAATCCAGCAAAGGGCGATATTGAAATTCTCATGGAGCATGCTTTCGGTTCAGACAATAACGTTAAAAACGTCTTTGGTTATCGTGATGGCATCAGCAACCCAGAGATTAAAGGCAGCGGTATTCAGACACCGTCCAGTAATACTGATGATGCCGTTGCAGCAGGGGAGTTTGTATTAGGTTATGAAGGAGAGGCGGGCACGATAGCACCAATGCCGCAGCCAGAAATCTTGGGCAAAAACGGCTCGTTTATGGTACTGAGGGCTTATAACAGTCATGTGGCCGCCTTTAATAAATTTCTAAAAGAAAATACGCAGAGTGACGAAGAAGCGGAGTTACTGGGCGCAAAAATGTGGGGACGTTGGCGTTCAGGTGCGCCTTTAGTCTTGTCTCCTGAGCATGATGACCAAACGCTTGGTGATGATCCGAGCCGTAATAATGATTTCGGTTATAAAGATGACCCTTATGGTAAAAAATGTCCATTTGGTGCGCATGCTAGGCGTATGAATCCAAGAGACAGCAAAGACTTTATTTTATCTGATGTGCGTTTGCATCGTATTGTTAGACGCAGCGTTGGTTTTGGTGAGGCATTGTCGCCCGATGTAACTGAGGATGATGGCAAAGAGCGCGGGTTATTCTTTATTGGTATCAACGCCCATGCTATGGAGACCGTTGAGTTTTTACAATCTCAGTGGATCAATGATGGTAATTTTATGAGCTTAGGAGAAGAAAAAGATCCGATGCTTGGTGTCCATCATGGCGATAAAGACGCAGCTGCCGATACCTTTACCGTACCTGCTGACCCTATTCGTCAGCGCTATCACGGTATCGAAACCTTCAATACCTTGTACGGCGGTGAGTATTTATTTATCCCAAGCTTATCGGCATTAGAATGGATTAGTGAATTGTCTTAGAAGTTTAAAAATTACGTTTTCTTTACAAGAACAGCTACTTATAAAAAAGGATTAAAAAAAATGTTAAAAAGATTATTTAAACCTAAATATGTGCCTTATGATGCAAAATATATTCAACTGAGCGCAGAAGACGAACGTAATATCCGCACCATTACCGACGATATTAAAAGCTATATCGCTCGAAGTGATAAGGCCAGTGACATTGATTATCACACGCGCGATGCCCATGCCAAAGGCTACTGCGCCCTTAAAGCCAAGTTTGAGATATTAGACAATCTGCCTGCTGAATACGCGCAAGGTTTTTATGCCAAATCAGGCATTTATGATGCCGTCATCCGTTTTTCTAATGGTGCCTCGCGTGTTTCGCCTGATCGTAAGCTTGGCTTAGCGCAAGGCTTAGCGATTAAGGTCTTTGATGTAGCAGGTGAAAAACTAGCGCCAGGCGAAGAAGACAGCACTAACTTTGATTTTAATTTGATCAATCATCCGGTGTTTTTCTGTAATCGAATCGAAGATTATGCTTATATCTCTAAGCTGTTTTTAGAGCTACCAAAATACACTGAAAAAGGCGCAAGAGGTAAAGCGCAATTGGCTTTTAATTGGTTAACCAACTATGGCTCAAGGTTACCGACCAAAGAATCTTTTAAAACCTTTAAAGCAGTTGGTGGATTTACAACGATTGAGCCAAAAAACACCTTACTTTATGATTTCCATTCACAAGGCGTGGTGCGTCATGGCGACTATATGGCGAAGATAAGAGTCACGCCAACCAAAGCAGCGGCTAAGAAAATCACCCGTCGTAAGCTTGATGTAAATGCACGCGAGGAAGCTGTTCGCCCGCTGATTATCGATGAAATACGCGAGCATGATTATCAGTTTGATGTCCAGATTCAGCTTTGTCGTCATTTAAAAAAGCAGCCGATTGAAGAGATAACCACCGAATGGAAAGAGTCAGATGCACCATTTGTGACGGTAGCAACGCTGACGATTCCTTGCCAAGATGTGCCTGATGACGGTCATTTTGATATTATGGAACACTTGTCTTTTACGCCATTTCGTTGCTTAGAGGAAAACCGTCCAATTGGCAATTTGCAACAGTCGCGTCTAAAAGCATATCAAATAGCCTCGCAGACTCGTCATAAACTGAATGACATAAAACGCCGCGAGCCTAAGAGCTTAAAAGAAACCTTTGATAAGTCATTCTTTTAACTGTGTCTAAATTGAACCGCCCGACTATATCGGAGAGCGTTTTACTTGAGTCAGGCAGCAATGCCTGACCGAATCAAATTATCATAATACCGCTTTGCAAATTCAAAAGGTGGCACTTAGATTAACACATGAAGTGCAATTTCAAAGAGCAGGTGAAAAAAAGACCTAGATGCGCTAGCATCAAAGTCTTTATCCACCGACCAAAGTGAGATTGCAACCATGAACTATACGCATCTAAGCCTAGGGGAACGATACCAGATTTATGCCCTTATAGGGGCAGAATATAGTATTAAATTTATAGCTGACACATTAGGCAGAAGCCCTAGCACCATATCGAGATAAATCAGACGCAATAAAAGCCTACGAGGTTACCGAGCAAAGTATGCTCATAACAAGGCTTGTGACAGACGGTCTAACAACGCAACAACTATTGTGGCTGACATCTGGGCATGGGTGACAGACAAGCTTAAAGAGAGCTGGAGTCCTGAGCAAATAGCGGGGTTTCATGGTGGTATTAGCCACATGAGCATCTATCGCTATATATGGACAAACAAGCGTAAGGGGGGCAGGTTATGGCAGTGTCTCAGACGTAAAGCCAAGCCTTATCGGCAGCGTTTAACTGCTGAGACTCGTGGCCGTATCAATGACAGAGTCTCGATTCATGAACGCCCTTGTATTGTTGAAGAACGCTCACGTATTGGTGACTGGGAAACGGATACCGTTATCGGTCAGCATCACAAGCAAGCGATTGTAACGCTCGTTGAACGTAAAACAGGGCTACTGAAGATGAAGCGTGTGGGTCATAAAACGGCACAGCAAGTATCAGAGGCAATGATAGGACTCTTAAAGCCAGTGAGGTTGCAGGTTAAGACCATTACCTCTGACAATGGTAAAGAGTTTGCTCAGCATAAGAAGGTGAAACAAAAGCTCTTTAGCCTTTTCTTCTTTGCCGATGCTTATGCGTCATGGCAGCGAGGAACCAACGAGAATACCAATGGCTTGATCAGAGAGTACTTGCCTAAGGGTTGTGACTTTAGACAAGTCTTTGACAATGAGATGCAGAACATTGAGAACAAACTAAATAACAGACCAAGAAAACGCTTAGGGTTTAAAACGCCTATGCAGGCGTTCTATAATATTAATTAGCGTTGCACTTGGTATGTTAATCTAAGATTCCATTACTCTTTTTACATACATCAAAAACAGGCTTATTACTTAGCAGTAGTAAGCCTGTTTTTGATGTAATGAGTCTTGCAAATGTGCAACGAGCAGTTTTAACTTTTGATCCGGTTGTCTGGCCTTAGGATAAACAGCATATAGGCCAAGCTTCTTGCTGGTAAAACATTGCAAAATCTGCGTGAGTGTATTTTGCTGTATTTCCTCATAGATCAACACTTGTGGTAAAAAAGCGATACCTAAATCGCTAAGCGCGGCTTGTTTAATTGCACTCAGATGATTGCTATGAAACCGACCATGGACAGATATTAATTGCTCTTTGCCGTCTGTATATAGCGGCCATGTACTGTTAGCCGTATTATCAAACTTGTAAACTAAGCACTCATGATTTTGTAACTGTTCAGGAGTTTGAGGCGTACCATGTTGCTTTAAATAGGCTGGAGTCGCGCATATAATCCACTGGCTATCTATAAGGCGCCTTGCAATGAGTGAAGAATCTTCAAGCACAGCGGTCCTTAGTGCCAAATCAAATCCTTCTTCTATCAAGTCAACCAATCGATTGGTAATTTGTAACTCTACCGATACTTCAGGGTGTTGTTTACAGAATTCGGCAATAGATTCGCTAAATATGAAATTCGCAGAGACCACAGGCATGGTTATACGTATATGGCCTTTCATATCTTCGCCGTAACCCGTGACAGCATTTTCAGCGTCTTGAAAGGCGGATTTAGCAATTTTAGCTTTGTTATAAAGCGTCCTGCCTGCATCGGTTAAGCTCAACTTTCTAGTGGTTCTATAAAGCAGTTGTGTATTTAAGTTCTCTTCTAATCTCGCAATGCGCTTGCTCACTACTGAGTTCGTCAATGATAATTTTTCAGCGACTCTAGAAAATGACCCTTCTTCAACAACTTGAACGAATAAAATCATGTCATCAGCTTTGGTCACACTTGTTCTCCAATTGCAGTAATGCGGATTAGATTATAGCAAAAAAGGAAAATAACATTGTCCATTGATGCAATATATCAATGAATTAACAAGGCGTAGACTATTTCAGGGCATTTTTAACATTGGGACATAAACTGTCGCAAGTCGTGCTCAGCTTTGTCTACAAGACAGATTTAGTAAATAAGCAGTCCCTATTTGTGAATATTTAATACAACTTAGTCATCATGAATTCGTCAAAATAAAGGCTTCGATGACTTGGTTCAGGGAAGATCACACAATCAAAAGGATGTAATTTTGAATCAAACAATATATGGGCTTTTGGCATTACTGCCAATTGTTCTCTGTGGTATTTTTCTGATAGGTTTGCAATGGTCAGCTAAAAAAACAATGCCAATCATTTTAGTGGTTACCGCTGCGCTTGCCATTTTTATATGGGATATGACGCTTAACCGAGTGTCATCATCTATTATTCAGGGTTTGGTCATTACGGTTTCGGTATTGTGGATAGTCTTTGGTGCTATTTTTTTGTTGAATACATTAAAACATACTGGTGCAATCGCCGTTATCCGTGCTGGGTTTACCAATGTGTCGCCAGATAGGCGTGTGCAAGCCATTATTATTGCATGGTGCTTTGGTTGCTTTCTTGAGGGCGCCTCTGGTTTTGGTACAGCTGCCGCTATTGCAGCGCCTTTGCTGGTGGCAGTAGGATTTCCGGCGCTGGGTGCGGTGTTGATGGGAATGATGATACAAAGTACACCTGTATCATTTGGTGCGGTCGGTACGCCTATTGTGATAGGGGTAAATGATGGGTTAGATAAAGCTGCCATTAGTGCTCAGCTGGCACAAGAAGGGCTACAGTGGGATAGCTTTTTGCAGCTTATCACCAGCGAAGTCGCCATTATTCACGGTGTCATTGGTACGTTTATGCCACTTTTTATGGTGATGATGCTCACTCGCTTCTTTGGTAAAAATAAAAGCTGGCGGGAAGGCTTTGCGATTTGGCCGTTTGCGATTTTTGCAGGCTTGGCATTTACAATCCCTTATATGATAACCGGTGTTTTTTTAGGGCCAGAGTTTCCGTCACTGGTCGGTGGCTTGGTCAGTATTACTATCGTTGTTAATGCTGCTAAAAGAGGGTTTTTGGTACCAAAAACCATATGGGATTTTGAACCGCAAAAAAACTGGCCGAGTGAATGGCTTGGTAAGTTAGTGGTCAGTAAAGAAGATATTACGCTGACCTTGAGTGATAAGAAGATGTCCACCCTTATGGCGTGGTTCCCTTATTTACTGGTTGCCCTTTTACTGGTGTTTTCAAGAGTATTTACAGGCTTTCAGTCTTTACTTAACAGTGTGGCAGTAGACCTAACCTCGATTTTAGGTGAGACAGATATCAGTGCCAGTTTTAGTCCTTTATACTTACCAGGCGGCTTGTTACTAATTAGTGCTTTGGTTGCCGCCGCTTTTCAAACTAGAAAGTCCGTCAGCGCACTAAACAGTGCCTTTAAAGAATCAGGCAAAACTGTACTAGGGGCAGGTTTTGTACTTATCTTTACGATTCCAATGGTTAGAATTTTTATCAATTCCGGCATAAACTTATCAGATGTGGCGAGTATGCCAGTCGCCAGTGCAGAGTTGTTTTCAGGTACTTTTGGCAATGTTTTTCCATTGATTGGTCCAACCATTGGAGCGTTAGGAGCCTTTATCGCGGGTTCTAATACCGTATCTAACATGATGTTCAGTCAATTTCAGTATGAAGCGGCGATGAGCTTAAATATTTCACCCTCTTTAATCATAGCGGCTCAGGCTGTTGGTGCGGCAGCCGGTAATATGATTGCCATACACAATGTAGTGGCGGCATCAGCTACGGTGGGTTTACTTGGTATGGAGGGCTCGACGCTTCGTCGTACTATTTTACCTACCCTATATTATGTGTTGTTCTGTGGCATCATCGTTATGGCTGCAATTTACATTTTTGATTTTCAAGGTCCTCTAACATCATGAATGACACAGCACATGATAAGGCAAGTCGTATCTCTTCAGCAAAGCTTTCAGCAGTAAACATGCCTTCTCAAGACATACTCAGTTCTGATCAAGTCTTGGATAAACTCACAGACGTACTGGGCGCGCGCAATGTTCAGGCTGATTCAGAGAAAAACAAATACTATAGAATGGGCTGGCGCTCTGGTGGCGGCAACGCGTTAGCGGTTTTGTTTCCACAAACATTGCTGGAGATTTGGCGTTGCCTAGAAGTGTGCGTTGAGGGTAACTGCATTATTATCATACAAGCGGCCAAAACAGGCCTAACCGAAGGCTCAACGCCAAGCGGTAATGACTACGATAGACCTGTGGTAGTCATTAATACGCTAGCAATAGACCAACTATATTTGATAAATGATAATGAGCAAGTAATCAGTTTGGCTGGGGCGACGCTACACCAACTACAAAGTCAGCTGAAAGCGGTGAATAGAGCACCGCATTCGGTGATTGGTTCCTCGACTTTAGGGGCGTCTATTATTGGTGGGATTTCGAATAACTCGGGAGGATCTTTGGTAAAAAGAGGCCCTGCTTACACTGAATTGGCTTTGTTTGCGCAGATTAATGCACAAGGTAAGTTGGTGTTGGTCAATCACCTAGATATAGGGCTAGGGGATACCGTGGAAGAAATACTGACGAGATTGCAAAATGGTAATTTTGATAAAAGTAAGCTGCCTGACAGTGGCAAGATGGCATCAGACAAAGAATATATTACCAGAGTAAAGGACGTTGATGCCAATACGCCAAGCCGGTTTAATGCTGACAAGCGCAGACTGTATGAAGCCAGTGGCTGTGCCGGTAAGCTGGCGGTTTTTGCAGTACGCTTGGATACTTATGCCACTGCTAAAAAAGAGAAAACCTTTTACATAGGCACTAACAGTGTGAGTGAGCTTGCACAGCTCAGAAGGCAGATACTATCAAACTTCGACAATATCCCTGAAGTGGGCGAGTATATGCATCGCGATATATTTGATATATCCGCTAAATATGGTAAAGACACTTTTTTAAGTATCAAACATCTCGGTACAAATGCCTTACCTAGGTTATTCTCTATCAAAGGCGCTATTGACGCTAAATTTCATAAGTGGTCGTGGTTGCCAAAGCATTTCACCGATAAAGCAATGCAGTTTATAGCTAACTTATTTCCAAGGCATTTACCTGAGCGCATGATGGCGTACCGTGATAAGTACGAGCATCATCTTATAATAAAAATGAGTGATGACGGTATAGTGGAAGCACAAAATTTTTTACAGTCGTTTTTTGCGGCATCAAAAACCGGTAGCTATTTTGAATGTAGTCAAGAAGAGTCAGAAAGCGCCTTTTTAAATCGTTTTGCAGCAGCTGGTGCCGCATTAAGGTATGAGGTTATCCATGAAAAAGAAGTCGGCGAGATATTAGCGCTCGATATTGCCATACCACGTAACGAATTAGAGTGGCTTGAAACCTTACCTGAAGGAATTTCACAGTACTTAGAAATGAAGCTGTATTACGGACACTTCTTTTGTTATGTGTTTCATCAAGACTATATTTTGAAAAAGGGCAGTGATGCTCAATATGTAAAAACGATGATGCTAGAGCTGTTGAATCAACGCGGTGCAAAATATCCTGCTGAACATAATGTTGGTCACTTATATGAAGCAGAACCTGATTTGCAGAACTTTTATAAAAGCTTAGACCCAACCAATACCTTTAATCCTGGCATTGGTAAAACATCAAAAAATAAATGCAACTGCTCGTGCTGTGTGTAATAGCGAGATCATGACTATTGTCTTAGCATTTATACTCATTGCCAGATTATACGAAAGATATATCATTTAGCACTAATCAATACACCATTAGAGATATTAAAAATATTACATAGATATCTAACAGAATAAAAAGGGTAAGCGTATGATTATTTCATCTCCAAACGACTACAGGGCTGCTGCCAAACGCCGACTGCCACCATTTCTATTTCATTATATAGATGGCGGTGCTTATGAGGAATATACCTTAAAACGTAATGTTGAAGATTTATCGAAAATTGCCCTTAGACAACGTGTACTAAATGATATGTCACTGCTTAGTCTCGAGACGCAGTTATTTAATGAAACTCTGTCTATGCCTGTCGCGTTGTCACCCGTGGGTCTGACAGGTATGTATGCCCGCCGCGGAGAAGTGCAGGCCGCTATGGCAGCCGATCAAAAAGGCATTCCGTTTACCATGTCGACAGTTTCGGTTTGTCCGATTGAAGAAGTAGCGCCTAAAATTAACCGTCCGATGTGGTTTCAGCTTTATGTATTAAAGGACCGAGGTTTTATGAAAAATGCCTTGGAGCGTGCCAAAGCGGCGGGGTGTTCGACCTTGGTTTTTACGGTGGATATGCCGGTACCAGGCGCACGCTACCGAGATATGCACTCTGGTATGAGTGGTAAAAATTCAGCTATGCGCCGCTACTTACAGTCTGTGACGCATCCACAATGGGCTTGGGATGTGGGGTTGAAAGGTCGACCTCATGATCTGGGCAATATCTCTACTTATTTAGGCAAGCCAACAGGATTGGAAGACTATATAGGCTGGCTAGGTAATAACTTTGACCCCTCTATTTCTTGGAAAGATTTAGATTGGATTCGCGAGTACTGGGATGGACCTATGGTCATCAAAGGTATTTTGGACCCAGAAGATGCCAAAGATGCGGTGCGTTTTGGGGCAGACGGCATAGTCGTATCCAATCATGGTGGGCGACAGCTGGACGGTGTTTTATCCAGTGCACGGGCGCTGCCTCTTATTGCCGATGCGGTTAAGGGAGAGATTAAAATTTTGGCAGATTCTGGTATACGTAATGGCTTAGATATTGTGCGCATGTTGGCTTTGGGGGCTGATATTTGCATGCTAGGGCGCGCGTTTATTTATGCTTTAGCAGCGAATGGCGGTGCAGGGGTAAGCAATTTACTAGAACTACTAGATAAAGAGATGCGTGTTGCGATGACCTTGACTGGCGCCAAAACGATTGCTGATATTAATTCAGATTGTTTGGCAAAACTGGATAATTGAACCGAGTCTGTAGAGTTTATAAGTACATGAAGTGAGCTCACTGAAAAAGAAATGACTCACTTTATTTCTTTAAACAAAGGCATAAATATATATTTGGCCCTGTTATTTACGAAGCATTATATTGGACAGTTGCTAATAAGTTGTATTAGCCCAGAGAAAGAAAGTAGTATAACCAAAAAATGTAACCAGTATATCGTAGAAATTAAACTTAAATCCGTTAGTTTAGTCATCGAGCATAAGAGTAAAATTTATAATATTATTGACTATCCTAGAGATAGACAGATCTACCTTACAGAAATGGCTAACTTAATATCAACAAAAAATAAATGATTAACGCCTAAAACTGGCAACGTCTTGATTGATGAGCAACAAGAGCTTCAAGAGCCACATAAACAGGCTAAGTGGCTTACCATAGAAAAATTACGCTTAAGACCACACG
>NZ_JAQISM010000027.1:0-9747 GCF_027919975.1 Psychrobacter sp. ANT_H3
GATGCTACGCTCACTCAGATAGTCTTCATGAGTTAACAACCAATAATCTAAGTGCTCTATGAAGTCAGCTTTATTAAGCTGTGTTAAGTTTAAAGTGAGCCGTCTAAGCTCAATACTTGCGATATTCTTAGGTCGACGAGTGAGATAGCGAGTTACTATTTGCACCTGATGAAACTGACACATCTGGCAAGGGGTGTGGGTAAATAAAGTACGCAGTCCTCGTCTACCATCACAGGTAATGCTTTGTACATCAACGCCTAACGATGCTAGATGATCAATTCCTTGCTTGTAGGCACTGTTGGTTTCATGACTGACTATCGCGTAGTAAAGAACGGCTTTAGTGGTATTGGCCATAAAAACCATTAAACCGAACTTACGACCGAAGTAAGTGGTATCCATGATGATGTTAGCAGTATTCGGTCGTTTAACTTGATACTGGGTACTGACTTTGTCTAAGCGTCTTTGAATGGTTTTAAGACTACAGCTATACTTGTCAGCCAGTTGTTTGTAGGTCTGTTTTCCTTGGGTATATTCAGTCCAAAGGGTTTGGTTATTGAGTCTTTTGCCACCTAAAAACTGCCGTCTGCAAGCGAGACATTGATACTGTTGTTTGCCTAGCTTGCGTCCATTCTTTTTGATGTGTTTATCACGACAAAAAGGGCAGTTTTTTGATTCATGGCGTTGATTCCTTGCAAATATAGACAGTATATAGCGTTAGACCCTACACCAGCATGAATAATGTCCATTACACCACAAGTTTTATAATCATCGTCTTATTTTTCTAGCAATTCATCAAACTCAATTTCCTGCCCATCCACTAATACCAGCTTACCTTTACTAATCTCGATGCTTATCCCTGTATTATTTTTAATCGCCCGCATGACATTGATGTCTTCAATGCTGCTTTCAATAATTATTTTGCCAGATTGCTCCGGTTCGATTGGTGGTTTGAACTGCGTTAACGGCACATTAAAGGTTTTACTTTTGGTTAACTGCTTCTCTTTCATCGTGAGCTTACCTTTAAAGCTTTTAATCGCAACCTTGCCGTGGTTTGAGAGCATAAACTGTAGCTTCACTTGGTTTAAGCTATCGCTATCACTGGTCTTAACTGGCAGTAAGGCAACAGGATAATTTTGCGCTTTGGCAGTGCCGACTTGCGGACTGGTCACAATCGGG
Source organism: Psychrobacter sp. ANT_H3 (assembly GCF_027919975.1). NCBI lineage: Bacteria > Pseudomonadati > Pseudomonadota > Gammaproteobacteria > Moraxellales > Moraxellaceae > Psychrobacter > Psychrobacter sp. ANT_H3. The sequence continues at coordinate 1,177 of NZ_JAQISM010000027.1, forward strand.
CTTTTCTTACCAGTTGGGTTGTTTGGATGTAGGCGCTCATATTCACGCTGTTGGACGAGTGCTTGCTTAATGGTGATACGAGGCATCGCCCCAGATTCATAAGCACCACTGAGCTTCATACGCAGCATATAGCGGCTTAGCAGCTGCCTATCACCTTCAGGCAAACGCTCAAAGGTGTCACCCAGCTTTTTTTGCCATTGGTCGGAGTTGGTCGGTATGGTCTGTTTACTGGGATCGGCGGGCGGCTGTGAGCAGCCATTAATAACAGGCAGCATCGCCAAGGTAAATGCCAATAATATGGCCTTTCTTAGATAGCTTGCAGGTTTATATGAACCAATCATCTTATGCCTCCTTCTCAACCCATATAAATGGAAATGACTCTTATACTAATATAGCGCCTATGATAATTTTGTATGTTTATTTATCGCTAATAGCCATTTGACGTTATTGGATTTATCGAGGAGGGCTTGTTTTAATTGACAAGTTAAGTGACAAATTAAGTAGCAAAAAAAAGACTAAGCGCTATTAAGCAAACTTAGTCTTCTTATTTGGTATGTATTATTAGCTCACGGCTGGCGTTATTTTTTATCTTTATCTTGCAGCTCAGACAGCGGATGGGTGATATTGTTATTATGAGTCACCACAATCGCCTCATCAATGATGCGTTGGCTGACGCCGCGCTTACGCAAACTTTCGATAAAGACTTCATCATGGGCTAGGGTGTAATCCTGATGATCGCGATCAAGACCTTGACGAATATAGAGACGAATAAGTCCTTGAATGCGCTTAAAACCCAACTCTTTTGATGTGGCTTCTAATAGCGAAATCATTTCTTCAGACAAACGAATACTGACCGGGCGCATGATTTTTTGCGGATAGTCAGAGAATTTATTTTTTACACGTACAGGTATCATAATAAACCATTATTTTTAGTGAGTAGGAGTAAAGCACTCAGACAAAAACTGACTCAGTCACTGCTAACCTTACCATACAACAAAAGTTGCTAAAAGAACACTGTCGCTGTATTAATATTGTGCGGGCTTATGCCGATGCGATTAGCAGCTAAAATCGGCGAGCATAAAAAAACCTCCATCAAATAAGTGATGAAGGTCTTTTCAAATATGGCTCTCCAACCTGGGCTCGAACCAGGGACACACGGATTAACAGTCCGTTGCTCTACCAACTGAGCTATTGGAGAATAAGTTGTTTATAACGGTTACTATCGCAAGTTTTACAAAGGCTTTGGTAGGTGCGATTGCTTATCTTGTTTGCGTTATGTGGGGCACATTTTAGCCAAGTAGTTATGGGCTGTCAACCTTATTAGACGATTAATTATAAATATAATTGCAATCCGTATGAAATTGAGCTTTTTTGCTTTTAAAGTGGCTGAATTATTGACTGTTTTAATAAGTGACCCTGATACAGTATATCGAGCCTATATATAAAACTGACTTGCAAGAAAGGTTATGAATTTCACTTTATTAGTCAGATTAATTAGACTATCTATTTGAAAGTAAAGAAAAACCCTGCATTACTGTAAACCTTCAAATCTCTATTTCAAGCGCTGCTATAAACCTATAAAATAGCCACCCGAGCGTTTCTTTAGCATTTTGGCTGTAATTTGCTTTACTTTAAAGCTTTTTAACTTTATCCGCTACCATGCAACACGTTTTAACCAAGCACTTTCTAAACAATCATTTTCTAACCAGTTTTTTTCTAACCACTCACTTCCTAAAAAACCACGTTCTACCCAATACAGGTGCCTAAAATATGAGTCCAACCATGATTGCTTACGGTTACCTTGCCATCGCTATTGTTTGTGAAGTGATAGGCACTACCTTTTTAGTCAAATCAGAGCAGTTTACACGCTTTATACCCACGCTGATTATGGCGGTGCTTTATGCGATTTCGTTCTACTTATTAACCCAAACCATAAAAACCATCCCTATCGGTATTGCTTATGCGTTATGGGGTGGGCTTGGTATCGTACTGACTTCTTTGGTGGGACTGTTCTTCTTTAAGCAAACGCTTGATACTGCTGCTGTGATTGGTATTGCGATGATTGTGGGCGGTGTCGTGGTGATGAACTTGCTGTCTAATTCAGTGGCGCATTAAGCAGCTATTAATCATTCACCAGCAATCATGAGTTTTTAGCCATGAAGCGTTACATTGATATATTGGCAGAAGGTGCATGGCTAATATAAAGTATGTTTAGAGCAAGTCTAGAATAAAAAATGTCTATCGCACAACGCTAAAGATAAAACGTCAAAGATAAAAACGGTGACCATATTGACCACATTAAAATATATCGCGCATTATTCTGAGCAGATTCAAAGCCAAGCGGCGACGCTGATTAGCACGGGCAGATTGGGCGATTATTTGGATAAAAATTACCCCAATCGCCACCAAATACAAAGCGATAAAGCTTTATATCAGTATATTAATGACATCAAAAGTCAGTATATGCGCAAAAGCAGCCCGCTGTCGCAAGTGACTTATAATAGTAAACTTGCCGTGCTTAAGCATGCGCTTGGCATTCATACCTATCAATCGCGCGTGCAAGGCAGTAAGCTGAAATCACATAATAGCATCACGGTGGCAAGCCTATTTAAGGAAGCGCCGCCTGAGTTTCTGCGTATGATTGTCGTACATGAGCTGGCACATTTTAAGGAGCAAGAGCATAACAAGGCTTTTTATCAGCTCTGCTGCCATATGGAACCGGATTATCATCAGTATGAGCTCGATACCCGTTTATGGTTGCATTGGCGTGAGCGCTAATCTATCTTGGTGCTAAGCAATAGTTAGCTGAATTTTGTTTAAGCAGACTTTTAGTAAATGTAAAACTGAACAAGGACGTTTTTATGAAAGTATTGGCCATAGGTGGTAGTGGCGGCATGGGGCGTGCTGCGGTGCGTGCGGCGATGAGCTTTGATTTTGTTAGCGAGATTATCGTCGCTGGTATTGACAGTGAGCTGGCGGAGCGTTTTGTTGCCGGGTTAAATAGCAAATCGCTAAATAGAGGAAATACAGAAGCTCTTAACAAACCTGTCCGCGCGCTTTACTTGGACGTGACAGATAACAATAGCCTACGCCAAGCGATTCGCGACGTCGATGTGGTACTCAATTCAGCAGGGCCTTTTTTTCGCTTTGGTGTACCGATTTTAACGGCGGCGATAGAGGAAGGTAAGCACTACTGTGACATTTGCGATGATTGGCAACCGACCGTCGAGATGCTTAAGTTAAATGCGCGTGCAAAACAAAATAATGTCACCGCCGTGATTGGTTTAGGCGCGAGCCCCGGTATTTCTAATTTACTGTGTGTGAAAGCGGCAACGGCGTTGGATGAAGTGGATACTATCGTGTCGGCATGGAAGCTATCGGGCGCTGTGAATGCCGATGATGGATTTAGTCGGCCGGCCAATGAGGGTCAAGTTGACGCAGCGGCAGTACATCTTATACATTGTTTATCTGAAGATATCCGCGTGTTAGCAGCTGGAAAGATGGTCGATACGAAACCATTAGGCCATTCAAAAATCGACTTCCCAAGGCTTGGTGAGCTTGATGTGTGGTCACTCGGACATCCTGAAGCGGTCACTTTAAATAGGCGCTTTCCACGGCTAAAAAACTGCTATAACGGTATGCTTGGTATCGATGATATCGTTGATAATCTGCGCCAAATTGCGTCGGCAGTAGCGGCGGGGCAAATGGCTGTTGAGGATGCAGCACTGTTATTGACTGATAAAGACAGTCGCAAAGCACGCCAAACCCATTTAGCCGAAAGCGAGGAAAAAGAGATTCCAGGCTTAGTAGCCTATGCGCAAGGACGCAAAAATGGTCAACCTGCCAGCGCTGGCGCTTTTATTCGCAATACGCCCACAGGTGGAATGGCAACGGTCACTGGAATCCCGCAAGCGCTATTTTTACCGCTGCTACATCAAGGTCATTTAAAGCAAAGCGGTGTCTTTGCGCCAGAAGAAATCATTGATCCCGATGTATTCTTTGCTTTATTCGATAATTTTTGTGGACCACAAGGTTCCGGTTTAACAGTCCTTACCTCAGATTAAAATTTTCTAGAGCGCATCAATAAAGCCTAATAAGGTTAAACTTCATAAGTAAAACTGGACCTAATATAATAGCCGTTTTAACATTAAGGTAGTTTATGAGTGGGTCAGCGCAGCAAGGTATGGCTAAAGGTAAAAAAGCGTGGCTCATTCCTGTGCTGTGTCTTATCGTTGGTGGTGGATTAACCGGTATTTCGACCAATTTGGCGAAATTTGCAGGCGAGGTCGGTCTGACGCCGTTGGCATTTCTGTTTTGGTCTATCACTGGCGCGGCGTTGATTTTATTCAGTTATGCGCTTTTTCGCCATGAACTGCCGCCGTTAAGCAAACCAACCTTGAGCTATTATCTAGTTGCTGCGTTAGTGAGTGTGGCAGGCTCCAATCTCATTTTCTTCTCTGCTATTCCGCATGTCGGCGCAGGTTTTGTCGCATTAATTATCTCTCTGCCGCCGCTCCTAACTTATCTGGCCGCAATCATCTTAAAAATAGAGCGCTTTACCAAGCTGCGCGCGCTTGGCGTGGTCGCTGCACTTGCCGGAGTAGGGGTGCTCGCCGCACGTAAATTTGCCGCACCCGATGCCAGTGTGTTTTGGATTGGGCTTGCGCTTTGCGGTCCGGTGTTATTAGCGATTGGCAATATTTATCGCAGCTTATACTGGCCAGATAATCTGTCTCCAAGCGCACTTGTACCCGGTATGCTGATAGCAGCCTCTGTGTTACTTGGTTTAGTCAGTCTTATGCCGCACTTTTCACTAGCGGTGCCGATGACAGAGATGTTGCCGTTAGGATTGATTGCGGTGCAGGCGTTCGTTTTCGCTGGGCAGTTTTTACTGTTGTTTTTACTACAAAAAACGGGCGGCCCAGTATTACTAAGCTTATTAGGTTCGGTCGGGGCGGTCGTCGGTGTGCCTGTCGCTATCTTTTTGCAGGGAGAAAGTCTGCCAGAAGGGCTGTTTTTGGGTGCATCATTGATAGCGCTGGGTGTCGTCTTAGTCACCTATGGCGGGGTAAAAATGGCGACATCTATAGCAGATAAGGGATAAGATAGTGATATATTAATTAACTTATGTTGGTATTATTAAGCGCTTATAAAGGTTCTTAATATCTTTATTTGCTTTCAAAGTTTTTTTATCTGCAAACGTAATGTTCAATAGGTGACATATGGATGTGTTTTCGTATTGGCAAGGGTTTTATAACGACCCTTGGTTTTGGCAGTTCCCCATGGCGACCCTTGCTATTAGTACGACCGCCTTTCTAGCAGTTGCCATTCCATGGACGATAGTTGCTTGGCGCGATCCGGTATCCTTGCGTAAATATAAGATTCAACAAAAACCGTTTGAGATGAAACAGTTTTTATTACCGTCTATCGGCCGCATCATTATTAATAATATTATTTTAGCCGCACTATTGGTGCTGGCTTGGCCACTATTAAAGCTGACCGGCGTACATCATGGTGAGATGCCGGTTTGGTATATTATCATCGCCCAGTTGATTTTTTTCGTGCTGCTTGATGACTTTTTATACTATTGTATGCACCGTTATATGCATGAAAATAAATGGCTGCTAAGAAACATCCACAGTGTGCACCACCGTATCCGTAATACCTGCGGTATCAATGGCAATTATATGCACTGGGTCGAGTATTCATTGACGGCGTCGCTGACGTTAGTAGGTCCAATCATTTTAGGGGCGCACATTTATGTGGTGTGGATGTGGGTGATTTTACGTCAAATCGAAGGCGCAGATGGGCATATTGGCTACGATATTCCGTGGAATCCTGCGCATTTATTACCTGTGTATGAAGGCCCTGTCTATCATGACTTTCATCATGCCAAATTTAAAGGCAATTATGCAGGGTTTTTACCTTACCTCGATAAATACTTGGGCAAGACCCATATCCCCGCTTATCTTAGTTATCTTAAAGCTAAGAAAAATGGTTTAACGCCGCTAGAAATTGAGCAAAGTGAACTTGCGGCTAAAAAGCGCAAAAAGCAGCTAAACCGTTAAGTTTATTTAGGATTGAAAGGTTAGGTTTAAATGTCAGTAGTCTTTGCTATGCGATTGAGCATAGCTGCTAAGCGAGCATTGTTATCGGCAATATACTTATCGCCAAGCGTTATGATTTCAGTAGGTGATTGTACGGTTTTAGGATAGTTAATTAGCCCTTTTTGAATGGCATTGTCGCCATTTGCTACCATTTTAACGATGCTTTCTTTGGTGACTTCAAAATGACACTGCCAAGCCATAACCCAAGTACCAAGCGCTTTTTGCTGCGGCGTTTGATAAAGAAAGCCTTGATTGGGCCACGCTGCTGATGTTGCTAACGGAATCGCTCCTTGTGGATATTCAAACCCATCGCCATGCCAATGAAAGACCGTAAACGGCTGCTTTGGTAAGTCCTGTAGTAAAGGGTGAGACTGAGCGTCTTTAGTCAACTGAATAGGTAGCCAGCCGATTTCTTTTACGCCTGCCGGCTCTACGCTCGCCCCCAAGCAGTGCGCAATAAGCTGCGCCCCCAAACAGACACCAATCACTGTTTTTCCGCTATCCATACTTTGCTTAATCAGACGTTTTTCCTCTTCTAACCAAGGATGATCGTCCTCATCATGGACGCTCATCGGCCCGCCCATTATGATTAACCAATCAAAACTGGCGAGCGCTGGCAAGGTGTCTTTATTATAAGAGCGGGTGTAGGTAATGGTGTGCTGATGATTAACTGCCCAGTGTTTAATAAAGCTGAGGTCTTCGTAATCTGTATGAAATAAGGCATGAATGCGTAGGGTCATGTGATGGCCTCTATTAGGAAGTTATATTTTTATGATATTAAAAGTCTACAAGGTATGAGCTATCTTAGATAGCGGAAACTATTTAGAAACGCCGGATTTTCTTAAGTGCTTCATTATAAAGCTTAAAATTAGGTATTCTCATAATAAGTCAGTATTGTGATAGAAAAGGCTTGCAAAGTTTTAAAAACTTGCTAAAATGCATGACCTAAATAGGCGTATAGCTCAGTTGGTTAGAGCGCTACCTTGACATGGTAGAGGTCGCTAGTTCGAATCTAGTTACGCCTACCAGATTCGAAAGCCCCAATCTTTATGATTGGGGCTTTTTTTATGCCTGTAATTTAATGCCTATAAAATATGGATGGTAGAAAAATAGAAAATTCGTATCTGTAGGACGCTCAAACTTTATAATTCGCCTGCCTCTCAAAATAAAGTTTTCAACTTTTTCTAAAAAATCTATCTAGACTTAATCCGCACCATAACTCTGCCTTTTAAGATCTATGCTATTTGAGAAACGAACAAAGCTTAATGGCTGGGCAACATAGAAATGTTACTATGAGCTTTAAGGTTGAATAAATATGACGATAGCAATTATTTTATTTGCATCGTTTGATAGCTGCCATTTTTAATCAAATACATTTAAAACTAAAATAAAGCGGGGCAAGATATGGGATTGTTAGTCGACGGTCAGTGGCAAGATAAATGGTATGACACCAAGGCGAGCGAAGGACGCTTTGAGCGCGAAGATGCTGGTTTTAGAAACTGGGTCACGGCTGATGGTAGCGCAGGCCCATCAGGTATCGGCGGCTTTAAAGCTGAGCCCAATCGTTACCATTTATATGTCTCGCTTGCATGTCCTTGGGCGCATCGCACCACGATTTATCGTAAGTTAAAGGGCTTGGAGGACATGATTTCACTGTCTATAGTGCATCCACTTATGGGCGATAAAGGTTGGACGTTTGCAGAGGGCGCAGGCGTTATTGCTGATGCAATCGTCAAAGCAGACTATCTATATGAGGTTTATATTGCCGCGAAGCCTGATTATACAGGACGCGTGACAGTGCCAATATTATGGGATAAAGAAACCAATACCATCGTCAGTAATGAATCGTCTGAGATTATTCGAATGTTTAACTCAGCCTTTGATGAAGTAGGGGCAACAGCAGTTAATTTTTTGCCAACAGAGTTGCTAGCAGAAATCGATACGGTTAATGAGTTTGTTTATTCAGCGGTCAATAACGGCGTTTATAAAGCAGGATTTGCCACGACCGAAGCTGCTTATAAAGAAGCAGTAATAACGTTATTTGATGCGCTAGACACGTTAGAGGCGCGTCTGGTAGACCAGCGTTACTTACTAGGTGATATGATTACTGAGGCAGACTGGCGCTTATTTACCACGTTGGTGCGGTTTGATGCGGTATATGTTGGGCATTTTAAATGTAATATTCGCCGCATTGTTGATTATCCCAACCTTTGGGGCTATCTGCGTGATTTATATCAGGTGCCCGGTATCGCAGAGACGGTAAGTATCGAGCATATTAAGGCGCATTATTATACCAGCCATGCCAATATCAATCCCACGCGTATCATCCCTGTAGGTCCGCTGCTTGACTTTAGTGCAGCACATGACCGTGCGCATTTATAAGTTTTATTGAGCTTTTAAAATAAGGGCAATAAAAAACCGCGCCAGCTAATACATAAGCTGGCGCGGTTTTTTTATATACAAA
>NZ_JAQISM010000036.1:0-7866 GCF_027919975.1 Psychrobacter sp. ANT_H3
CCGACACATTGAAGCGTACAAAGTCTCTAGTGCGGAATACTCAGGTTTACTAGGAGCGGTGGTGGTCGGAATCATATGGTTTAACGAAGTACCAAATATGACTTTGTTAATAGGTTCTGCGCTGATTATCCTACCTTTGATATGGCTTGCTACTCTTGAATCTATGAGGTTTAGACAAAAAACTGGGTAGGATAATAGCTTTTAAAACCTAATCAAGCTGATGTGCCATAAATAATAAGAAATAATAAAAGTTATGAATAAGACTAAAATGTTATTTAACGTTTACATCGGTTCATGCTTGACGAAACTGTAGATTACTTGTTAAACACTATAATAAGTCGGTTGCATGATTAAAAACTTCCAAGTTGGTTCTTATGTATCTAATAGTATCGTGTCTATAAAAAAGACAAACTGTTATTTAAAATACCTCAACTATTCAGCTGTTAGCCCTGCTTTAACACCCGATAAACCGTAGCCACCCCAACACCAACCGCCTTAGCAATCTCCTCTTTCGTCATATTGTTTTGACTGGCCAACTCTCTAATACGATTATGTTTCACTGTATTGGCTTTCTTACCTGTGGGCTTATAACCACTATTCGCTAACCCCTGCTTAATACGCTCTCTACGCTTATCGTTATCAAGCTTTGCCATCGTTGCTAACAAGTCGATCAGCATATGGTTAATCACTGCTAGGATCTCACCTGTCATGCCCTTACTTACCGTATGTGTGGTTGGTAGATCGGCCACCACCAATCGCAAGCCCTTGTCTTTGATGCGCTGCTTTAGAATTGCAAAATCATCTTGAGATAGCCTGCTTAATCTGTCCACGCTTTCAACCAGCAGAATATCGCCTTGATCAGCGTCCTTTAATAGCTTAGCTAATACTGGCCTATCGAGCTTTGTACCACTGAAATGCTCAACGTACTCAACATGGTTATCGTTATAGCTTTGGCTAAAGCTAATCAAGTCAGACAAGGCTCTCTTAGCGTCTTGATCCTTAGTGCTGGCTCTCACATAAATACGAACGGTCATAACGCCACCTATATTATTTAGACTTAATAACCAATGTTCATTGATAATAATAAGATATTACTATCATTTAACATTAATAACAAGCCTAATGATAGATATATTATCGTTTAGAGGTTTTATTTTTTAGGTATAGTCTATTAATAGTGGTGTCTTGTTTTATATGCACTAAAATAGCAGACAACTAAGAAGAGTAACCGATGATGAAATATATATTACTGTTAGTTTTTACACTTATGCCAATAGCTAATGCTGATTCATGGATTAAATTATACGTACCTAAAGGTTATATAAATTATATCGATAGAGATTCTATAAAAAGAAAAGGTGATTTTTCTTACTATACGATGAAAGATGACGATTCAGAAGACCGTTACTCAATCGTAAGATTTAAGCACGACTGTAAATATAGTGCGCGTCAAACGTTATCTAGGGATTCTTACGATAGAGTAACTAATAAACTTATACGTACTGATATTTACTCTACTAGTGAAATGATTCAGTACCCTAGGTCATCTACAATGATTAAAGTAGAAAATATGGTCTGTAGATAGTTGTTCACTTTCTTAGCATTAATTTCTTATAGGCTAATGATAGGAAAAAAGCACAGCAGCCAGTCTTATAATTCAAAAGTCTGTTATAGATGGTTCCATGCTAACAGTCTGCTTTAAGTAGTCTGTTAATAGGTTTGAAAGGTAAAATAACTGGTTTCCTTGGGGTATATGCTAGAATAAAAATATTATGTTTATATAAAGTAGTAGATATGAAAAAACTAATTGCATGTTCGTTAACTTTCTTAATCGCTATAGCAGCTAATGCTACTAACTGGGTCGAAATAGCTAACTATAAACAAGAGAATGATTTTTATTATATAGATACTGATTCTATGAATGTTACTAGTAAAGAATATCAGATGGTTACTGCTTTTTTTAAAACTAATAAGATGGACTTTAAGGTTAATGGTAAAACAGCTTACTCTAGTCGACAACAATGGGGTATTAATTGTAGAAATAGAAGTTATTCTATACTAGCTGTTGTATTTTACGACTTAAATGGAAGAGTTATAGATCGTTACGAGAAAGGTATATCATTCGTGCCATATAGAGTAGCTCACCCAGACACATTAGTTAGTGATATTTTAGACGAAACCTGTTCTATTGCAGGTTTTAATAAATAGCGTATAAATATCACGAATAGCGAGCCCTTCCTAAAAACTGTGTAACTACATATTCAGCTTATGGAGATACTTACACAAAGTTTAGGAAAGCCTCGCTTGAGGTCTAATCAATCTTTTTGATTAGGTAATAGACCATTGTAAGCACTCAATTTAATCACTGTTAAAAACCAAACCAACTATATTGCGAGTTGGTTTGGTTTTATAAAAAGATTTTAGCTTTTTCCCTTTTATTAACATTATTCAAAAATGGTTTATTAAGGTCACCTATGAAAAATATTTCCTTGTTAACTGTACTAGTATCATCGTTTCTTACAGGATGTGCGACTATTCCAGGATCATCTCAATCTGAACTAACTCAAGATGAGTATGTTAATTATGCCGCAGCTTTTGGAATGCTTGATACGTGTTTGTATCAAGGTCTTATGGATGGTGAGACACATGCTAAAGCTATGTCTGTGTTTAACGAGGGGTTTGTTGTAAAAAACAGGATCGTAGATAAAAGTAAAATGAGCGTACTGACTTCTAATGCTAGGAGTAATTATGAGCGTGAAGCAGCGGCATATCCTCAAGAGTTGCGTTTTCAGTGCCAAAAAATGTCTGGAACGATTCAGGTTGATTATAGAGAAATCCAAGAACAAAAACGTAATAATCAAATCAACAATCAACGTCCAGTTTATACACCAACCTATAACAAAAGCTCTACTACCTCTTGCAATCAATTTGGTTCTCAAGTTATATGTAATACATTCTAGACTAATTTAAAAACTGAACATCTAAGTAGATGGTCGAGCCTATCCCAGATTCTGTGTAACCGCTATTTACTCCCGATCAATACTTACACAGAATCTGGGATGAGCTCTACAAAACACAAACTACAAATTTAAGACCATAAACTAAATTGTGCTCTTAATCAGGCTTTAAAAAGTGGATTCGTACTCACGGATAGAATGTGTATGGCAGGTACACCACGAAGTACACTGGAACTGTTTTGTGAGTAAAGTCGTTGATACTATTAGCCCACAGCCAAAGATTCAAGTCCTCACTAGGGTACCGAACCAGTGAAATTGGTTTGTCATAGGTATACTTACAATAGATTATAGTGCAATGGGAAGATAGAACTAAGACAATTAAAGAGCTGATTAAAGAACTCCAAAGTTTTGAGGACCAAAACTTGATTGTTATGATAACTAATGATGAAGGTGAAACATTTAACTCGGTAAAGTTGGTTAGCAGAGGGTTTGTAGCTAATAAAGATGATCCTGATAAATATAAGAAAGTTTATTGTGCTTTACACTTCTAAGCTTTAAGACCATCTAAGACAGTTAGTTAGTTTTTTAATCCCTAAACCCATGAAAATCGGTTGGGGGGTGATTTTTTTGCCGTGTGCAGAGAAAAGCAAGTCAAAGATTTTTTTACTAGCTGCTTTAGCGATAACCATTATTTAGGATAATCTCGTTAAAGCAGCTATGACCTAACCTTTAAATGTTAAAAGTTAAGGGTAAATTTGAAAAATTAAGGAGTTAAAATGACTTTACGACATTCTTCTTCACGCTTTTCGAAAATTTCATAACCTTTAGCAGCGTCAGACAAATTCATACGGTGAGTAATAATAGCTTCAGGTGATAAATCACCATTTTCAATATACTCTAATAATTGTGGTAAATACTTGTGTACATGGGTTTGGCCCATTTTGAAAGTAAGCCCTTTATCAAAAGCGTCACCAAATAAGAAACCATGAATGGGTCCTGCATACACACCAGGAACACTAACGACCCCGCCACGACGCACAGCTGCAATACATTGACGTAAAGCTGCACCACTTGACCCTTCAATTTTCAAATTGGTCATTATTGTTTCTAGCATACTACCTTTGGCTTCAAAGCCAATCGCATCAATAACGCCGTCAACGCCGCGATGTCCTTTGGTCTGTTCAATGATGAATTCAGCAGCATCTACCTTATCGAAATTAACCGGAATAGCCCCGTACGTATCTTTGGCATACTGCAAACGGTAGTCATTATGATCTACCACGAAGATCTGCTCAGCGCCTAACATTTTGGCACAAGCTGCTGATAATAACCCAACAGGACCCGCACCATAAATAGCTACGGTTGAACCTTTAGTAATATTGGCATTAGTCACGGCCTGCCAAGCAGTCGGTAAAATATCTGATAAAAATAAAACCTTCTCATCTGACAGTGAGCCAGGTACTTTGAACGGATTAAAATTACCTTTAGGAACCCGTACAAATTCTGCTTGTCCACCAGGAATCCCACCATATAAATGGCTAAAACCAAATAAAGCAGCCGGTGGCGGAATTATTTTTTTATTAAGAGCAGCGCCTGGGCCTGTATTTGTAGTCTCACAAGCAGACATTAGGTCATGCTGACAGAAAAAGCAGTTACCACATGCAATAACAAAAGGAATAACAACTCTGTCGCCTTTTTTAACAGCAGTGACTTCAGGGCCTACTTCTTCAACCACACCCATAAACTCATGACCGAAGATATCGCCTTCCTCGGTTGCAGGTATTTTGCCACGATATAAGTGTAAATCTGAGCCACAAATTGCAGTTGCAGTCACACGTAAAATAACATCATCTTTTTCTTGCAGTTTAGGCTCTGGGACATTGTCCACTCGCACATCTTTAGCACCGTGGTAGGTTAAAGCACGCATAATTTCTCCAATTAAGTAAAGCTTGCAGAATCTCGATAAACAATAATCTGTGATAATACAAGATGAAAGTTATTAGAATCAGTGGTTTATGTTAACTAAGTTAAGTATTACTCAATTATATTAGCACCTTGAAAATCGAGATTTATAATTAACGTGTGTTAAAAAGGTTGCGTGTTGTAAGTAAAAAATTGGGTGGTGGTTCAAAAAGTAGGCTAACATTAGACATACCCATGATTGATGTAAAAGAAAGCTAAATCAAAGGCTTTAAAGTGATTTTCCAGCTTTTTAGAAAAGTTACAACTTCGCCTAAATGCTCGCCTTACTCGATGTCTGATAGTGCAATTATTACCTTCAATGCCTTTTGTAGTCTTTGTATTTATAGTTTCGCTTACCATAGCTTTTGAAACCATTTTTCTTTATATTGTCACTTAGACAGGCTGGGCATTTGATGTATAGTGTCATTTGCATTTCACTATTTATCAATTTCTCAGCCTGTTTTTTTCCAGCCTACTTTTTGAACCACCACCCGGATATAAATGTAGCTATGAATAAAACAACTTTTAAAATATCGAAGATGGACTGCCCTTCGGAGGAAAACCTAATCCGAATGAAATTAGAGGGCCACTCGAATATTGAACATCTTGAGTTCGACATTCCTAACCGTCAATTAACTGTGTTTCATCATGACAATATAGAAGGGATAGAGACTGCTATTCATGACCTAAAATTAGGAGACACCCTACTCTCGACCGAAACCATTGACCCCTCTGATCCCAACAATAATTTTAAAATTGATGCTGACTCTAGTCACAAAAAAGATGCTGAGCAAAGAAAGCTACTATGGATAGTGCTGGTCATTAACTTTGCTTTCTTTATTATTGAAATGAGCACGGGACTGATTTCTCGTTCGATGGGGTTGGTCGCCGACAGCTTAGATATGTTAGCAGATAGCTTCGTGTACGGAATTAGCTTATTTGCGGTCGGTGGAACGGTCATTAAGAAAAAACGGATTGCTAGAATTGCCGGATATTTTCAAATTACGCTAGCGATTCTTGGTTTTTTAGAAGTACTAAGACGTTTCTTTGGCAATGAGCAGTTACCTGACTTTTCTACCATGATAGTCATATCGATTCTTGCGCTAATTGCAAACTCGATTTGCCTCTATTTACTACAAAAATCGAAAAGCAAAGAAGAAGCCCATATGCAAGCCAGTATGATTTTCACTTCAAACGATGTGATTATCAATTTAGGGGTAATTGTTGCAGGAATTTTGGTTAATTGGTTACACTCTAGTACGCCTGATTTGATTATTGGTAGCATCGTATTTGCTTTAGTTATTCAGGGCGCCTTTAGAATATTGAAGTTGAGTAAGTAGCCAAGCCTAATAACTGAAGCAAATAGCTCAAGTAAGTAGCTTAATTAAACCGCTAAGTGTAAAGTAACTGGGTTTGAAGCAAATAAACATCATAAGGATATGAGACCTCAAGCAATGATTGAACAAACTTTAAATCTAGTCACCACCAAAGACCATCAGCAAGTTGCCGTTTGGCGAATAATAGATGATGAAGTCTTTGATAAGAATCTGGTGGTGGTCAACTAATTTAGGACACTAATAAAATTCAAACCTACATCGCCATTCCTTATAACCCTGAGTCGAGAACGGATAATAATTATAAGCGTTGGGGCAACTTTTATGACCGCCAAGATCTGTTAGTAGGTGACGAATTATGGCAGCTTGTGTCAGGTGGTCAATTTTCACTCAATGATATGGTTGATATTTTTAGAGAGGTCGGTGCTGAGTCTAAAGAAGATATCGAGAAGGCTTTAAAGAGCCTTTCCTAAAAAGTGTGTAACTATCATTTAGATTGTAGAAGTACTTACACGAAATTTAGGAAAGGCTCTATGATTCCTATACATTTTACGCTAAAAAAAACCAAAGGCTTTATGTCAAAATAGCGGGAGGGAATGTAGATTCTTATTTATTCCATAAGAATCTAGCAGACTCTGTTAACGTAGGAGAGTATTCCTCTAAACTAGATAACCAAGGTTATTACACGCTCCCATATTCAGGTAAATATGAATTGCGTATTCTTCAGCCACGCTCTCAAGCTTCTAGAGGGAAAACCCCTGCGTATTGGCTAGAAGTATCTATTCTATAGTTATATAAGCTTAATATTATAATGCTGACCTACGCTATCACATACACAGACTGTAATACTCATGCTGAGTATTACAGTCTGTGTAGCGCACCGATCACAAATAAAATTTGTATGGTAAGTACACTGGGACTATTTCTTAGCCCACAGCCAAAGATTCTAGTCCTCACTAGAGAACTATACCAGTAAAGACGCCTGATCTATTTCACTAGGATTTGAGCAAAGGGCTTTAATTTGATATCTTTTACATATTTTCAGACTTGTTCTTGGTTGGTGGTACTGAGTAGGTTCCCACAACATGGGCAACTAATTCGTCAGATCCATCTGAGTATAAAGAAACCTCACCTACGACTAGACTTCTTCCAACTTTTAGCAGTTTGCACTCAGCAATAATGAGTGATTTTGCAGTTGGTTTACGTAAAAAGTTGATAGTTAGACTCGTGGTTACTGCTAATGGTACTATGCCAATTCTACCTAAGATAGCCACATAAAGAGCCACATCAGCAATTCCCATCATTACAGGTCCCGATACAGTACCTCCAGGTCTCAAATCATCTAAACTGATATCATGGGATAAAATTGACCCACTGCTATTTACTGCCTCAATCTTGTACTTTGCTTGAGGGAACTCAGACTTCATGAACTCAGCTATCTCTTCCTTGGTTGCTGACATAGGGCTTCCTTTAATCTAACTGTTATTGGTACCTCTATTCTATCCTAACTTTCCACCTTACTACGATAAAAAGTTATAGAACCGTTTTAGTTCAGAGCACTAGTTTTAAAGTCCTTGACGGTTTGCTGAGATGTATAGTCTATTGATAGGTTA
>NZ_JAQISM010000002.1:0-6049 GCF_027919975.1 Psychrobacter sp. ANT_H3
CACACCTTGCCAAACACAGACGTTGCCATATCCTTAACAGGCACTCTGTCATCGGTATTACCCGCAGTGACTTTAACAGATACAAGCTCGCCCTTATGATTGATAATGGCATGCAGCTTAAAGCCATAGAACCAGCCCATGCTGCTTTTGCCTCGGGTTGCAAGTCCTTCAAAGACTTTGTGACGGTAGATTCGCTTGTTATGACAAACTGCTATCTTGGTTGAATCAATATAGCTGATACCCGTACAGTCGCCCATTATGCTTTGCAAGTAGCTGCACAGTGGCATGATACTGCGCGGCACTAGCTCTATAAATCGCGAGTAGCTCGGCAGATTTGGAAACTCCCGTTTCATCATGCCAAGCATGTGATGGTAGTAAAACGCCTTAAACTGTCGATAACGCAGTTGATGAAACAGTACCAAGACAGTCATAATCTCTGCTACACTTATCTGGCATGCTCTTAGCCGTTGCGATTAAATGAGCGTCAAACTCAGGTTTGAATTGCTGATAAAAGTCGTCAATATGGCAGTATAGTTCGGTTAGGTTGTCCATGTAAGAAGTCCTTGTTGTGAAGTTTGTCTTGGTAAACTCACTTTAGCAACTTCGGGCTTCTTTTTTTATCTTTTTTTTGAGCCCTTATCCCGAACTGGGGTTAGATAAGAACACTGCTTCACACTCTAATACATCTACAACAGTCAAAGCGGATAATACGACTTCTAACGCAAGCGGTAACTACAATAAATCCATTCACTATAAGGATTTTTCTGCTCGTGTAGTGAGCACGCCTGACGGTAACGGTGGTTATGACTTAAAAATTCAGCCTATGGGTGAAAAAGTCATTGAAAGACACATTGACGATCCTGTTATTGATGCTGCGGTGGGCGATCTTAATGGAGATGAGTTCTATGAAATCCTGATTTTCACACAAAGTGTCGGTAGCGGCTCGTATGGTAACGTCATTGCTTATTCGAGCAATAAAGGGCAGTCATGGAGTGAAGTATCTTATCCTGAGCTCTCCAGTAAACTAAGTGATGGTTACATGGGTCATGACAAATTTGAAGTGGTTGATAATGTGTTGGTTAGACAGTTCCCACTCTATTTAGAAGGTGATACCAATGCCAACCCCAAAGGTAAAATGCGCCAAATTCAGTATGATATGAAAGATGGGGAAGCTTCTCGTCAGTTTGTGGTTAGTGAAGTCAACGAGTTTTAAATAAATCTATAAAGGGTTTTATATGAAAAATATGACTAAAATAATGATGGCAAGTGTGGTAGCGGTAGGTACATTAGCAGCAGGTTGCCAAACGACGCCAAACACGAATACTCCTGCACCAGTCACTCAGCCTATCACCTCAACTGCCTTACAAGCCTATAACTGGCAACTTGTTGACGCCAAAAGCACTGGTGGTGAAAAAATTGCACCACTATAGTCAAAGAACTCATAAATCGCCACACAGCCATAAGAAATAAAAGAACAGTGTGTCAACACAATCTAGCCGCCATTCCTTATGTTTTTGTTTGACCCAAGCCCACATTTGCTCGATAGGATTCAAATCAGGACTGTAAGGTGGCAGCCATAAAATAGTGTGCCCTGCATCTTCTATAAGTTCAGTTGTGTCTTTGCGCTTATGGAAGGTTGCATTATCCATAACGATTACACTGTCTTTCGGTAAGCTTGGTAGCAGCAGTTGTTCAACCCAGCTATGAAATACATCACTATGAACCGCCCCGGTATTGTCGGAGACTCAACATTCTGAGAGAATACAACGATGAAAACACGACACTACACCCCCGAGATTAAAGACCGCGCCGTTCGCATGCTGATTGAAGCATTAAGCGACTATCCCTCCACCTGGTCAGCTATTCAAGCAATTGCACCTAAGATTGGCTGCACACCTGAAACCCTACGATCATGGCATAAAAAACACATCGATCAAACCATTCCGGCATCAGTGCAAGCGCAAAGTGACAAAGAACGCATCAAAGCACTTGAACGCGAGAATAAAGAGCTCAAGCAAGCCAATGAGATTATACGTAAGGCTGCTGCTTTTTTCGCCCAGGCGGAGCTCGACCGTCCACCCAGATAATGGTTCAGTTTATTGATGACTATAGAGGTAGTAATGGGGTCGAGCTGATTTGTAGAGTACTACCGATTGCCCCGTCAACCTATCACCGTGCTAAAGACCTAGAGTGCTGCCCTGAAAAGCGTTCACTGCGCAGTCAGCATGACGACTACTATCTCAGCGAGATTAAACGTATTTGGCATGATAGCAAGTGCCGCTACGGCGCTCACAAAGTCTGGCAGCAGATGAAAGCTGACGTATTAAAGGTTGCTCGTTGCACCGTAGAGCGTTTAATGAAGCAGTATGGTATGCAAGGCATCTGGCGCGGTAAGGGCAAGATCACCACCAACAGCCGTGACGACCAAAAGCGCGCTGATGACTTGGTCAATCGTAACTTTAATGCCCGTCGTCCTAATCAGCTTTGGGTTGCAGATTTTACCTATATCAAGACACTGAGTGGCTGGGTTTATACTGCCTTTATTATTGATGTGTTCGCTCGTGCCATTGTGGGCTGGAAAGTATCCAATCGCATGAACACCGATATGGTGATGGCCGCGCTCAATCAAGCGATAGCAGATAGGAATAATCCCAAAGATGTGATTCATCACAGTGATCGAGGGGTTCAGTATTTATCCATTCGCTACACAGATAAGATGGCTGACTGCGGTGTGATTGCCTCTGTTCTACGGGTGATTCTTATGACAACGCACTGGCTGAGACGGTCAACGGGCTTTATAAGTCTGAGGTCATTCATTATTTGAAAGAGAGCTGGTCTGGTGTGAACGATGTTGAACTGGCAACCCTTGAATGGGTCGATTGGTTTAACAAAACACGACTGCATAGCACGATTGGATATGTGTCACCCTTTGAGTTTGAAAAGCGGTATTATGATAATTTAATCCTGTCAGGCATTGCTGCCTGACTCAAGTAAACCAGACTCCGACATAGTCGGGGCGGTTCACTATTGACACTGCGATCATAAAGTCCAACAGCGAACAGCTGATTATTGTAAATAGCACCTATCGCATTGGTTTGGTTTTTAAGCTGCCAGTTGTATTGTCCAAAGCATTTTTTACCTCTATTAGTGTAGTGGTCAACTAATTTAGGACAGCTGATAAGAGATTTTGATTAAAGTAACGTCTCTCTTTTTCTGCTGGCGGCAAATAATCGTTGAAAGTATGCGGTCTCACGGACTGATAATAGCCCCAGATATAATCAACAATGGCGCTTTTAGCCTCAGCGATATCTTCATAACCGCCCTTTGGCATCCACTCAGTTTTGAAGCTTCTGAAGAATCTTTCGGTCGGCGCATTATCCCAACAATTTCCGCGACGGCTCATGCTTTGCGTCATACCCTCACAACTCGCCACGGATTCAGCAAACTTCTTGCTAGTGTAATGGGTTCCTTGATCAGAGTGAAACAACATGCCACTTGGCTTTAAGCGCGTCTGATACGCCATTTGCAGCGCTTTGATTGTCAACACGCTGTCAGGGGAATCTGACACCGAAAAGCCCACCACACGACGGGCATATAAACCTAAAACAACCGCTAGATAGAACCAGCCGCCTTTGATACGAATATATGTGACATCACCCGTCCAGACCTGATTGGGCGCTGATGGGCTAAAATTACGGTTCAGTATGTTGTCATGAGCTTGGTGTTCTTCGTCAGCTCGCTTGTATTTATGTGTTTTTAGCTGGCAACTGATGAGCCCCATACTTCTCATAACCTTAGCAGCTAAGTAACGTGTCAGCTTAATGCCATGCTCATTCATCAAGATAGCAGCAATGCTGCGAGCGCCAGCTGATTGCTTTGAGTCATTAAATATTTGGCGTATTAAGGCTTTAAGCTTGACCATTTCAATATTTATCGGCTTTGGCTGCAAGCCATAGTAATAGCTACTCTTAACCATGCCAAACAGGTCACACAATTGAGTTTTACTCATCTGTTTGTCTTGCTCTGCCAGCTGACTTATCAGCGATAATCGCTCAGACTGTCCAAGGCTAGCAGAGCTGAAGCCTCACTCGAGCATAGCTCTCGTCTTGCGTCGGGACGAAGCAGTGCTTCGTTTTATCCCTCCTCATTTAAGATGTCGCGCTCCATAGTCAGCCGTTTTACTTGTTTACGCAGTTCTTGGAGTTCTCGCTGTTCATCGGTTAAGGCATTGCCGACTTTAGGTGCTTGTCCACCCATTTCTTGACGGTACTGACTCAGCCATTTCTGTAAGGTGGATTTGCCAATGCCAAGTGAATCAGAAACGTCGGGGATGCTACGGTTGTGATCAGTGACTAAGCTGATGGCTTCAAGTTTGAATTCTCGGGTATATTGGTTGCGTTTGTTGATCATACTAGTTTCCTTCTTTGGGGTAGTATAAACCTCTTATGCACTGTCCAAGTTGATTATGCCACTACAGCGACGCCTAACAGGGTTAAATGATCAGATGGTTTTTTAAAGACCCTACGCTTGTTTGTCAACATCCTTTCTATTAAGCTAGCAGATTTATTTTTAATTTGAGAGTATTAATGGCGACCATAAAAGAGAAGACATACTTAGCAGATATTTATAGCCGCCTTGGCGCTTTACTGGTTGATGCGATCATTTTGGGATGTGTCGGGCTACTACTAGGACTGATATTCGAAAGTGTATTTGTGAAATTAGGCAATTGGGGGCAACTTGTTGGTGTCATTATCTTGCTATTGTATTTTGGTATTGGCAATAGCCAACGTGCTGGCGGACAAACTCTTGGCAAAAAACTACTAAAGATAAGAGTGGTTGATAAGAGCGGCATCCCGTTAAGTATGGGTAAAGCCAGTCTGCGTGCTATTGTTTTGATCACACCATTTGCCCTCAACGGCCAGTCTGTATTTGGTGACAATCCATCTGATACTTTAATCTATCTGCTAACCGCGATCGTATTTGGCGGTATATTAGCCATTGTTTACCTGTTCTTTTTTAACAGAAGCACCAGACAGTCGCTGCATGATCTGGCTGCAAATTCTATCGTCATTAATATAAATGCTGACAAACAATCTATAGTGCCGATTTGGAAGGGTCACCTTGTTATTGTTGCGTTGCTATTTTTAACATCAGCAGCCGTTCCTGCTTTTACCAATGAGGGGATGGCTATGGATAACGGCCTTTTTAAAGAACTGATAGCAGTACAAACAACGCTATTGTCTGAGCCTAATATCAGCTCTGCGGGCGTACATCAAAACACGCATACTTTTACTGATAACGATGGCAGCCAAACAGTGACGGAAAGTCTTTCGATTGAGATACCTATGGATAAAAATAACATCAGTGATGAAGATTTTGCCAAAAATGTGGCTAAAAAAGCGTACAGCAGTTATGCGTTAGCCAATGAAGTGGATGTGGTTTACGTTTCATTATCATATGGTTATAACATCGGTATCGCCTCAAAGTCGCAGTACTATCGCTATGAGTTTGAATCCAGTGAGCTAAAATAATAGTATTATTCTAATTTCTGGTGGTGTATCAGAAAGTATGTTTAGAAAATAAAGGAGAGGTGATAGCCGAAGTAATCGGATATATTTGAGCTTATGAAGACACAAATAGAAATCAGCTGCCCCGACTGTCACAGTTTATTGGCGATCATGGCGCAACCTGTAACGGCTGTCATTCTAAAATAGAAGACATCATACGATTAGAGGTTGTGGTGTTAGAAATATTGCTATTATGGCTTAACTTGAATAAACAGCCTCCAATAAAGTCGAGGCGGTTCAGTCGTGTTTTATTATGCCACTACATACAGAGTCATTTGTCATAAAATTTTTTATAAAAACAAAGATTAGTCCCTTATACAGATGTTCAACTACTAGCATAGCTCAGATATCTAAATTAGTTGCCCTCTATACCTCTTCAACCTTCTTAAGTTAATTAAAGGAAGTCAATGTATTTAGGTTATAAGTTAGATATCTGAATATACTTCTCTAGCAATCATCCCGTATTGCGCAAACCTGCTGCT
>NZ_JAQISM010000042.1:0-5962 GCF_027919975.1 Psychrobacter sp. ANT_H3
CCTAAAAAGTGTGTATAGTCTAATCCAAATAAAACCGATACAACCCTATTAACAATTGCATTTAATGAAATAAACGATGACTTATTCAATAGACTATCGCAAACAGGTACTTTCTAGCATCACTGATGGTATGACCATACGAGAAGCTGCGCTATTTTATGGACTTAGCACCAGCACCATTCACAGCTGGCAGAAGAAATTAGCGCCTAAAACAACCAGAAATAAAGCACCGACTAAAATACCTGATGACGCATTGATTGAAGACGTAAAAAGATACCCAGATGATTATAACTATGAAAGAGCTCGTCGCTTGAACTGTAGTAAAACGGGCATCTTTAATGCTTTAAAGCGTCTTGGTATCAGTCAAAAAAAAGACCTTGGAACATCCAAAAGCGTGTCCGATAAAAAGAGCGATATTCCAGAGTAGGCTTGATCGCTTTACGCAGCAAGGCTATCCCATTGTCTATATGGATGAAAGCGGCTTTGAGGCTGAAACCATTCGTTCTCATGGCTATGCACCGATTGGTAAACCCTGTATCGATAGCTACAACTGGCAAGCTTCGAGACGTACGAATGTCATCGGAGCTCTCTATGAAAAAATGCTATTTGCGCTTGATTACTTTGAACACAATATTAACAGCAGCATATTCTACCACTGGTGCAAATACACGCTAATCCCAAGTCTTAAAACTAAATGCGTGATTGTCCTGGATAATGCTCGATTTCATAAGAGTAAGCGTATTCAAAAGCTACTTAATAGACATGGTCATCGTATTTTATGGCTGCCGCCGTACAGCCCTGATCTAAACCCTATCGAGAAAAAATGGGCACAGGCTAAGTTTCTACGCCAAGGATGGATGGAGAATAATCTACCTAAACTGTTTCATGATATGGGCTGTATCGATTTTATAAAGACTTAACTATATGCAGAATTGTCACTGTGTTTTTTATGCTTTGGCTACTAAAATAACATATATTGATAATAATTCTAAGCATAAGACACTGATTAAATAGAATTATGCTACGTAGTTTAGCTTCTGTATTAGCCTTACTTAGAAAAATGCAAATTCCTCTCACAAATAAAATTTTGCTATTTTGGGTATACCCTAGCGAGACCAGTAAAACAGACCATAATTTGAGCTAATAAGTTACCTAAAATGGACAATGTTCGCAGGACTATTAATTGTCTTAAATGGTTGCCTTTCAGCTAATAGTCCATATTATGTCTAATAATAATAGATACTATGCCACTGCTGGCTTTTCTAGTTGTTTTAGTCCAATCGTTCTCAGTCTTCCTTGGCCGTCAACTTCTTTAATGACTAATAACCACTCCTTATTAATCACAACCGTATCGCCTGCTACGGGTGCCATCTTTAAGCTATCCTTAATATATTCAGCAACCGTTTGTTCCCACATATTTTTCGTGTTCAGGGTATCTTCTAGAGATTCGAATTTCATCCTATCGGTAAAGAAAGGCACATCTTTAAGTTTGACACTCGGCGATAGCATCCAATCGCCATAAAAATCATCGATGGCTCTACGGTCTAACGTAGTGTCATTAAAGACAGTCGCAATCTGATCGGCATAATCGCCACTCATGGCATACCATACGCTATCGCCAAATTTGAGCTTAGTCTTTTCATTAATTGCCAAGATTTGCTGACCACGCACCAAGGCAAAAACATGGATTCCTTCAGAGCTGATACGCGTAGATATATCCCTCGGATGACGACCAATTGCAAACGCCCCTAACTTTACTTCAAATTCATACAACGTAATACTTGCTCTATCTGACACCCACACTTCATGCTCTTCTTTTGGGCCCTTATTGTTAGGAATACGCACCTTAAACAGATTGGCCATAAAAGGAATGGTCGTCCCTTGTAACACCAACGATAAGACCACCACCCCAAAAGCGATATCAAACAGCATAAAGGCATTGTCCACCCCTGCAATCACTGGCAACATGGCAAGGGTAATGGGCACCGCACCACGTAAGCCGACCCAAGAGATAAAGCCGATCTCTCTATTTTTAAATTTAAACGGTAAAACACTGGTATAGACTGCAATAGGACGAGCCACTAAAATCATAAAGGCAGCAATGGCCACTGAATAAGGCCAAACTTCAAGAACGTTCGATGGCGTGACCAATAGGCCCAATACCACAAATAACACCGCTTGCGACAACCACGCAAAGCTGTCCATCACGCGCATGACATGCTCAGTTGAGCGTACCTTATGGTTGCCAATCATAATACCAGCGATAAAGACCGCGAGAAACCCACTACCGCCCAGTAAGTTAGTGGCAGAAAACACTGCTAAACCCGCCGACATTATTAAAATGGCATACATACCTTCTGCCAAATGTATCTTGGGTAATAATCGAGATAGGAAATAGCCAAAGAACAAGCCCATTCCTAAACCAAAACTAAGCTGTTGTAATAGTAGGCCTAAGAAGCCTAGCGCTGTCTGTCCGGCAGGATCAACATTTAAAGCAATCAATCCAGTGACTAACAGAATCGCTAAAGGGTCGTTGGCGCCCGACTCTAATTCAAGCGTGGCTTGGACACGATCATTTAATTTAACACCGCCATTACGCAACAGTGAAAATACCGCTGCCGCATCGGTTGAACCCACGATTGCTGCCAGTAATAAGCCAAAGCGCCAATCGACATCCAGCAGCCATGTGACGAATACACCCAGTATCATGACTGTCGCAAGTACGCCCCAAGTAGCCAGTGTGATGGCTGGTTTTAAGCCAACTCGGAATGATTTAACAGAGGTGCGCAACCCGCCATCTAACAAAATACAGGCTAAGGCTGCTTGTCCGACAAAATTGGCTATCGCATATTGAGAAAATTCAATACCCAAGATACCTTCTTCACCAGCAAGCATCCCGACGACTAAAAACAATAGCAAAAGTGGAACACCCAAACGCGCCGATAACGTACTTGCCATGATACTGGCGAAAATTAATACTGCTCCTACGAGATACACGATATTTAAGGTATCCATGTTTCATTAAGCCCTATTTTATAATACTAAGCTGAACTAACCAGAACGGGAGTAACATTTACCCATTGCTTTCAACGGTTAATTATTGTTTTAACATGCTCCTTAAGAATAACTGAGCTATGCTTGTATGTTAGTAAATATCTTATTCTATTATTGCTAAACGAGTCATATTATGAAAAAAGAGACACTGACAGGACTATCTATTATTACATTTGCAGCATTTTATATTTGGATTCAAAATGGCAGTAACCCATTTGATAAAAAAAGAAATACTGAACTCGAACAAGCTCAAAAAACATCAAAGATTGCATTGCTAACGAAGTGCCAGAAAGCAGTACAGCCCATGCTTAAAGGCTTTAAGTCTATGGACATTAAACGAAAAAACACAGACTACAGACGATTAAATAATGGTAACTTTGAAGTCATAACACATTACTACGCTGAAGATAGTTTGGATGCGGCTCCGCTCATTATCGTCGACTGCTTATTCGATAAAGATGGCAGTTTATTAGAAACAGCGCAGGTTAAATAACTTCCAGTATAGCTATGGAGCTGTAGTAGATAAGACTTTAAATAACACACCTTTTTCTCAAACTTTTAAGCTGCTCATGCTGCTGGCCATTTGCTCAGCCAGTTTTTTAATGTCAGATTGAGTAGTCATTGCTTATTCTCCTGCTATTGGATTATAAGCAGTTACACAGTTTTTAGGAAAAGCTTCTCAATCTGGCATTAAGTTACTGATTCATTTCGGGTATACCCGAGTGGAAACAGCTATATCACCCTTTAAGCCCATTGATAGACCGTTTAAAATAGACTAATGCAGTAAAACCACTTCAAGCGTACTATTATTACGCCTATAATCTATTGTAAGTATGCCTATGATAAACCGATTTCACTGGTTCGATACCCTAGTGAGGACTTGAATGGAGTCGTGGATTAGAGAGGTTTAACACGGGGTGTTGAGTTTGGTAAATGCGTAGTACTCGTAGATGACGCTCTTGATAATCGGCGTATCAAGAGGTATTAAACGTAAAGTTGAAACCGACTGTCAGTATCTGGTAGTAAGGTCTAAGTAGTACCTTGTGAGCTGTGACGTGTTCGGGGCATAAGTAGTAAAAAAAGCGTCTACCCGCAACGCATGACAAACACTACAGTATGTTTTCAACCCCCTGTTGTGTAGGTAAGGGGTCTGACACTCGCCCAATCGGTTCCAATAGGTGGTTCTATTCATTTATGACTATAAGAATAGAAAATTATAAATTTAGTAGTCTACAAATCTTATTCAACAAGGTTAATTTGCCAGTTATTGGCTTGAATGACAATATTAATTTTGCGTAGTTTCATCGCCAGGTCATCGGCTTGCTTTTGTAACCCAGCTACTGAGACCATAATATTCCATTTAATTTCACGATGACTATAACGATCTGCCTCAGTGTCGGTCGCTTCAATTGCTTCAATTAATAGTTTGTGGCGCATCTCCAACGCCTCGCGTTCAACCAATAGCGTCAGCATTGATTGATCTTTATCCGTCTTAGCAACTGCATTGGTACGGTGAATACGTTCAATCAAAGTAGATAGCTCAGTAATGACTTGACTAGCCTCAATCATTAGATGACTTGGATCTTCATTTGGCGTATCGCCTTCTTGAACTTTAGCATTACTACGAATACGTCCTTTAATTTGAGCAAGTTTTTTTTGCATATCGCTACGAATAAGTAGGGCTTCTGCGAGTTTCATTTTTAGCTCCTTTTAACACCTTATTAGTATACTGCGTTTATTATAGATGTGTTTGTCCGTAGTATTGTTGGCTGGAAGGTGTCTAATCGTATGAACATCGATATGATGATGGCAGCGTTAAATCAAGCCATTGCAGACAGAAACAACCCAAAAGACGTTATTCATCGTAGTGATAGAGGCGTTCAGTATTTATCTATTCGTTATACTGATCAGATGGCTGATTCTGGCGTTATTACCTTTGTTGGAACGCGGGTAATTCATATGATAATGCATAGTACGATTGGTTATGTATCACCTTTTGAGTTTGAAAAGCAATATTATGATAGTCTTAATGAGTCAGGCAAAGTTGCCTGACTCAAATAAAACGCTCTCCGATATAGTCGGGGCGGTTCAGATAGCCAACTGGTTTAATATTATTCCGGTATATATGGGGTTAAAAAACGCACTAAGGCAGTGATTATTAAGAGTATTAGAAGAAGGAGTTGATATTTTATAAATCGTTCTGGGATAAATAAACACAGCACAGATACTATAAAAATTCCTATAATTTCAATCAAATTAGATAGACTTTGAGAGCCAAATCCTAGCCCAGTTAATACGACCCACAAAAATGATGGTAAGAATACTAGGCTAAATTTTTTCAATGGTTTATTCATAGGTTAGGCTTATCTTCTATGTGGGCGCAATTTCTATTGCACCGGCAACGGCACAACCCTGATATACTTCGCCTGCGTAAGTTAATATTGCAGTAAGTTCATTTTGATAGCCATTGTCATCGATACAAAGGTTATTTTTTATATTCACAACAATAGGCTGTCCATTGATAGTACTCGCGTATTCGACACCTTCAGTATTGACAGAACCAGAACCCACCACGATAACTGTTGCTGTCGTTGGCTTTAAGAAATTCGCCTCTATACTTAGCTCATTTCCTTCAATCACTATTCGCCAAATTTTTTCTTTAGCGGTGTTTCCAAAAGCAGTAAATGCCGCTGACGCTACCGGCACTTCTATTGTAGGCTGCTTACTCAGATCCGTGGTGTCGGCACGATGGTTATTACAAGCCACTAGAGCTAAGCTGCCCGTTAAGCAAATTGTCGTTAGAAGCAAAGAACGCATAATTTTTCCTTTAAATATAATAAGAGAACACCACTATTTAGCAGTGTTCTCTTTGTTTACGTGATGAAATTCAGGTTTTTACTACCATAAG
>NZ_JAQISM010000043.1:0-5776 GCF_027919975.1 Psychrobacter sp. ANT_H3
ACAAAGAAAAGCCCCTCAACAATTAAGTTGAGGGGCATTCAGGAATAGAGAGCTGACGATGACCTACTCTCACATGGCCGGAGCCACACTACCATTGGCGCGATGATGTTTCACTTCTGAGTTCGGGAAGGGATCAGGTGGTGCCATCATGCTATTGTCGTCAGCAAAGGGGGTTAGATATGAGTCTGTTATTGTTATTTTGACTTTAAGTATTATCTTTTAGTCTCATCAACATAAACCTAACTGAATCAAGGTTTAAGGTGATATCGAAATATTCTTTCTTTATTCTAAAGCTTTCGCTTTACAAGATAGATTAATTAGAGCTTTGATACAAACCACTTGGGTGTTGTATGGTCAAGCCAAACGAGCAATTAGTACAGGTTAGCTACACACATCGCTGTGCTTCCACACCCTGCCTATCAACGTCGTAGTCTTCAACGGCTCTTTAGGGAAATCTTATCTTGAGGTGGGCTTCCCGCTTAGATGCTTTCAGCGGTTATCCCATCCGAACGTAGCTACCGGGCAATGCCACTGGCGTGACAACCCGAACACCAGAGGTTCGTCCACTCTGGTCCTCTCGTACTAGGAGCAGATCCTCTCAAATTTCCAACGCCCACGGTAGATAGGGACCGAACTGTCTCACGACGTTCTAAACCCAGCTCGCGTACCTCTTTAAATGGCGAACAGCCATACCCTTAGGACCTGCTTCAGCCCTAGGATGAGATGAGCCGACATCGAGGTGCCAAACACCGCCGTCGATATGAACTCTTGGGCGGTATCAGCCTGTTATCCCCAGAGTACCTTTTATCCGTTGAGCGATGGCCCTTCCATACAGAACCACCGGATCACTAAGACCTACTTTCGTACCTGCTCGACTTGTGGGTCTCGCAGTTAAGCGCGCTTTTGCCTTTATACTCTATGAACGATTTCCGACCGTTCTGAGCGCACCTTCGTACTCCTCCGTTACTCTTTAGGAGGAGACCGCCCCAGTCAAACTACCCACCATACATTGTCCTCGGTATTGTTATACCTGAGTTAGAACCCCGACATGACCAGGGTGGTATTTCAAGATTGGCTCCACAAACACTAGCGTGTCTGCTTCAAAGCCTCCCACCTATCCTGCACAAGTCAGGTCAAAGTTCAATGTAAAGCTGTAGTAAAGGTTCACGGGGTCTTTCCGTCTAGCCGCGGGTACACAGCATCTTCACTGCGATTTCGATTTCACTGAGTCTCTGCTGGAGACAGCGCTGCCATCATTATGCCATTCGTGCAGGTCGGAACTTACCCGACAAGGAATTTCGCTACCTTAGGACCGTTATAGTTACGGCCGCCGTTTACTGGGGCTTCGATCAAGAGCTTCGCTTACGCTAACCCCATCAATTAACCTTCCAGCACCGGGCAGGCATCACACCCTATACGTCCACTTTCGTGTTTGCAGAGTGCTGTGTTTTTAATAAACAGTTGCAGCAGCCTGGTATCTGCGACTGCCAACAGCTCAAGGAGCAAGTCCTATCACCATCGGCAGCGTACCTTCTCCCGAAGTTACGGTACCATTTTGCCTAGTTCCTTCAGCAGAGTTCTCTCAAGCGCCTTGGTATTCTCTACCTGATCACCTGTGTCGGTTTAGGGTACGATTCGTTTATAACTATTGCTTAGAAGCTTTTCCTGGAAGCATGGTATTTGCCACTTCGCTGTACAAGTACAGCTTGCTATCAGATCTCAGTATAATGACAGTCCGGATTTGCCTAAACTGTCTACCTACATCCTTTCACCTGGACAACCAACGCCAGGCTGACATAACCTACTCCGTCCCTCCATCGCATTATAAACAAGTATCGGAATATTAACCGATTTCCCATCGACTACGCCTTTCGGCCTCGCCTTAGGGGTCGACTCACCCAGCCCCGATTAACGTTGGACTGGAACCCTTGATCTTCCGGCGTGCGAGCTTTTCACTCGCATTATCGTTACTCACGTCAGCATTCGCTCTTGTGATACCTCCAGCATGCTTTACAACACACCTTCACAGGCTTACACAACGCTCCCCTACCACTTGAAAACAAATTCAAATCCGCAGCTTCGGCTCCTAGTTTGAGCCCCGTTACATCTTCCGCGCGGGCCGACTCGACTAGTGAGCTATTACGCTTTCTTTAAAGGATGGCTGCTTCTAAGCCAACCTCCTAGCTGTCTATGCCTTCCCACCTCGTTTCCCACTTAACTAGGAATTTGGGGCCTTAGCTGGCGGTCTGGGTTGTTTCCCTCTCCACAATGGACGTTAGCACCCACTGTGTGTCTCCCGGATATCACTCATCGGTATTCGGAGTTTGCATCGGTTTGGTAAGTCGGTATGACCCCCTAGCCGAAACAGTGCTCTACCCCCAATGGTGTTCGTCCGAGGCGCTACCTAAATAGCTTTCGGGGAGAACCAGCTATCACCGAGTTTGATTAGCCTTTCACCCCTATCCACAAGTCATCCCCTGGCTTTTCAACGACAGTGGGTTCGGTCCTCCGGTGCCTGTTACGGCACTTTCAACCTGCTCATGGATAGATCACTCGGTTTCGGGTCTATGCCCTGCAACTAATTCGCCCTATTAAGACTCGGTTTCCCTACGGCTCCCCTAAACGGTTAACCTTGCTACAGAACATAAGTCGCTGACCCATTATACAAAAGGTACGCGGTCACCCTAATAAATTAAGGCTCCCACTGCTTGTACGCACACGGTTTCAGGTTCTATTTCACTCCCCTCACAGGGGTTCTTTTCGCCTTTCCCTCACGGTACTGGTTCACTATCGGTCAGTCAGGAGTATTTAGCCTTGGAGGATGGTCCCCCCATCTTCAAACAGGATTTCTCGTGCCCCGCTCTACTTAATATGTTAACTCTAATGTTTCGAATACAGGACTATCACCTACTACGGTCAGCTTTCCCACGCTGTTCTTCTACATTAGAATTAATCGGCTTCTCCCCGTTCGCTCGCCGCTACTAGGGGAATCTCATTTGATGTCTATTCCTAAGGGTACTGAGATGTTTCACTTCCCCTCGTTCGCTTCTTGTACAAGTACAAGATACCTACCTTATGGTAAGTGGGTTTCCCCATTCAGAAATCTCCGGATCACAGGATATTGCCGCCTCCCCGAAGCTTATCGCAGGCTGTCACGTCTTTCATCGCCTCTGACTGCCAAGGCATCCACCATGTGCGCTTCATTACTTGACCATACAACCCCAAGTAGTCTTAACTTATAAATAAGTTTTAACTTCAAAGTGTTATAAAGTCTAATTATGATAACGATATCACCTATGTTTATACGCTTGATTCAGTTCTCTTTACTTTTTTAATAACTCACTACTGGGATAACAACTGATGTCGTTAAGTAGTGAGTTATTAAGGTTAGGAACAACGCGTGAACACGTGTTCCTAACCCAGACTCATATCTATGTTTTTAAATAGTTCTTACGCTCTCGTCGAGTCATAAGTTCTGTATAAAACAGAAAGAAGTAATCTTAGACAAATCACTTGTTTCTGTTGAATACCTATTATATTTATTGGCATCTAAAGCTTACTTGGCGTTTATAGTGGTGGAGCCAAACGGAGTCGAACCGTTGACCTCCTGCGTGCAAGGCAGGCGCTCTACCAACTGAGCTATGGCCCCATGTAAAATGGTGGGTCTAAGTGGACTTGAACCACTGACCCCCGCGTTATCAACACGGTGCTCTAACCAGCTGAGCTACAGACCCAATTACGCTTGTTATAAACGTAAGCTTAAACTAAAGAACAACTTGTTGTGAATTCTTGCTGACCGAATGCCATCTATAAGGAGGTGATCCAGCCGCAGGTTCCCCTACGGCTACCTTGTTACGACTTCACCCCAGTCATCAACCACACCGTGGTGAACGCCTTCCCGAAGGTTAGGCTATCCACTTCTGGTGCAATCAACTCCCATGGTGTGACGGGCGGTGTGTACAAGGCCCGGGAACGTATTCACCGCGGCATTCTGATCCGCGATTACTAGCGATTCCTACTTCATGGAGTCGAGTTGCAGACTCCAATCTGGACTACGATAGGCTTTTTGAGATTCGCATCACATCGCTGTGTAGCTGCCCTCTGTACCTACCATTGTAGCACGTGTGTAGCCCTGGTCGTAAGGGCCATGATGACTTGACGTCGTCCCCGCCTTCCTCCAGTTTGTCACTGGCAGTATCCTTAGAGTTCCCGGCTTAACCCGCTGGTAACTAAGGACAAGGGTTGCGCTCGTTGCGGGACTTAACCCAACATCTCACGACACGAGCTGACGACAGCCATGCAGCACCTGTATTCTAATTCCCGAAGGCACTCCCGCATCTCTGCAGGATTCTAGATATGTCAAGACCAGGTAAGGTTCTTCGCGTTGCATCGAATTAAACCACATGCTCCACCGCTTGTGCGGGCCCCCGTCAATTCATTTGAGTTTTAACCTTGCGGCCGTACTCCCCAGGCGGTCTACTTATTGCGTTAGCTGCGTCACTAAGTCCTCAAGGGACCCAACGACTAGTAGACATCGTTTACGGCGTGGACTACCAGGGTATCTAATCCTGTTTGCTACCCACGCTTTCGAACCTCAGTGTCAATATGATGCCAGAAGGCTGCCTTCGCCATCGGTATTCCTCCAGATCTCTACGCATTTCACCGCTACACCTGGAATTCTACCTTCCTCTCACCTATTCTAGCCTAACAGTATCAGATGCAGTTCCCAGGTTAAGCCCGGGGATTTCACATCTGACTTATCAAGCCACCTACGCTCGCTTTACGCCCAGTAATTCCGATTAACGCTTGCACCCTCTGTATTACCGCGGCTGCTGGCACAGAGTTAGCCGGTGCTTATTCTGCAGCTAATGTCATCGTCCGTGGGTATTAACCACGGAGTCTTCTTCACTGCTTAAAGTGCTTTACAACCAAAAGGCCTTCTTCACACACGCGGCATGGCTGGATCAGGGTTGCCCCCATTGTCCAATATTCCCCACTGCTGCCTCCCGTAGGAGTCCGGGCCGTGTCTCAGTCCCGGTGTGGCTGATCATCCTCTCAGACCAGCTACAGATCGTCGCCATGGTAGGCCTTTACCCCACCATCTAGCTAATCCGACTTAGGCTCATCTAATAGCGAGAGCAACAAGTTGCCCCCTTTCTCCCGTAGGTCGTATGCGGTATTAATTCGAGTTTCCCCGAGCTATCCCCCACTACTAGGTAGATTCCTAAGTATTACTCACCCGTCCGCCGCTCGACGCCTGATAGCAAGCTATCATCGTTTCCGCTCGACTTGCATGTGTTAAGCCTGCCGCCAGCGTTCAATCTGAGCCATGATCAAACTCTTCAGTTTAATCTTGCTATGAAGCTCTTTAAAGAAGCTTCTAAACTTGGCTCATCTAATCTGGCAAAATCGCTAAAAATTATGTTCGTAATGAATTAACTTTGAGTTTTTCTGCTGTCTTAAATGATAATTTTTATAGTTAATAATCTTTCCGAAAAGAAAAGATAGTCAACTTTATTTTTTAGCATTCTGAATCAGCAAAAATCCACACAAGTTGTTCTTTAGTTATGCTTTTAAATAGTGTCACGCTACTGTCGTCCAGTAGATGATTATATAGGGTATTTCTCTTTGCTATCCAGTCTAAGTTAATAACTTATCCTATCTAGCGAGCCGACTATCATATCATAATGATATGGTTTGTCAAGCTTTTTTATAAATTGTTTCAATAAGTTATCTGGGTTTGTTATATGTAATTCACATATAAGTCGTTCCAGTT
>NZ_JAQISM010000010.1:0-3551 GCF_027919975.1 Psychrobacter sp. ANT_H3
AATTGGCGAGGTTTTTTATTATTAGCGTTTTATACGTAGTATACGTATTTAATTAAACGAATTTAACTAAAAGGTTTTCGTTAATAGTACTGTCGCTGATTTTTCATCACGGTCGTCATAATAGGCAAAGTTACTAGAAGTGGTATCGTAATCAAATACCAATCTTGGCGTTAAGCCAAGCACTGTGAAATCTCGCTTCCACACTTGTAGACCCAGTGAGGTGGTTTTGTCTTCTCTTCTGGAGCCTGGCTCTCCGCCTACAGCATTATAATAGCCTTTCCAAGCGCCACTACCTGCTGGATAGGCATCGGCAGGATCTTCATACTTTTTAATACCATAGCCTGCTGACGCTAGTGTTGAGATACCGCGCTTCCACTCACGCCCCCAACCGACATTCACCGAGTTACGATCATAGCTAATAATACTCGATTTGGGCACATCATTTTGATAGTTACCTAGACCACCATAAAAATACTCTTTGGCATCTTTAATATAAAAGGCATTTAAGCCCAAAAACTGACCATCTGTTTCACGGTTCTGATTGTCATCATCTTCAAAGGTCTCTTTTGATAAAATACCGGTTGCCGTTAGTTTGAGCTTTGGTTTAACCCAGCGCGAGCCACTCACGGTCACGCCCTTACGTAAGCTATAGGCTTCTTCATCATAATATCGCTTAGTCACAAACGGCGTGAGCGAGACATCATTTTTGGCATCGTCATAACCGACGCCAGCGGAAGCTGTAAATAAGTAATCATTGTAGTCCGTCTCATCCCAATAACCCTTTAAAGACGCATTTCCACCCACGGTGGCATAAAAGTTATCAGGTAGATTAAAGCGTTTGTTTGCACTACCAGATACTTGAATGCCGTTGGCTGACTGTTGCTCAATCGAGCGCCCTAAATCAGATTGAATAGACTTAGAGGGTGCATCATTAATATTATTATCTCTAACATAACTGGCAGAAGCATTAAACTGCCATTTCTCTGAACTATTGATTTGAGCTAACGAGTTTTGAACTCTAGCCATCACCGGTGCAGGCAGATCAACCGACTGCAGTTTTAAAAACTGCTCTTTTGCAGCGGCATATTGCTTATCAGCTTGCATCGCAATTGCCATATTTAAGCGAACAGGGTGAAAATCTGGATCTGCCGCTAACATACCGCGATAGATTTCAATCGCTTGTTTGTTTTTAGCTTCACTGCGATATATCAAGGCATCAGCAAACTTGATAAGCATAGGGTCTTTGGTTTCTAACGCTTTATAGTGGGGCAATACCTGCTTAACGGTCACCATATCCTGCGCCGCTAAAGCATCATTCAAGAATTTACTAAACGCAGCTGGGTTGGCTTTTAAGGCTTCTAAGTTATAAGCGGTGGCGGCAGCAAGTTGCTGGCGACTTCTGATAGCACGTTGTGCTTCTGTATCATTAACAGCGGTAGAAGGTGCTGTTGGGTCTGATACAGCAGTTTGACTCTCGCGTTTAAGCAGTTCATCAGCTTGGTTAAGCTCGGGCTCTATCTCTGGTAAATCGTCTGGAGCAGCCATTGATGGTAGAGAAAACGCCATCATTGATAGCAAAATGGAAGCGGTGAGAGGTTTGCGCATATATTGATTATTCATGGGTATCCTTACCTAAGTACGATCACTATTTTTCTAAACATTATTCCAACTTTAGTTATCCTAAGGGATTTTAATGCTTTAAGCGAGCAAAAAAGCGTCCTAGGACGCTTTTTTGTTTGTTTTATACAGTCATATTACTTTATTGCTTTTCAGCACCAAAGGTTCCTTGGAAAGTTGTACCAGTTCCTGGCGTAGTTCCAGTTCCAGGTACGCTACCAGGTTGTGCTTCTTGGTAAATACCACCTAAGAACTTAGCATCTTCACCATAGAAACCACCTGAGGTTGTAATATTATCTTTACTACCAGCAAAAGTATTACCCGTAATCCCAGCACTGATACCAATATTTTTATTAATATCAGCAAACTTTAATGTTCCTGTTAATGAGTCATTAACGAAATCAACATTAAAATTAGATGTGCCGTTGACCACTGGGGTTTTAAGAGCGCCTGAGCCTAAATGCAGATTATCCATATAGGTTGCAACACCAGCATACTGAACTTTGCCTTCTGTAGGCATGTTCTCAGTAGCTTCACCCATGACGTAAACATTGGTATAGCGTGATTTCACCCCACCAAATGAACCTTCTTTACGCATGTCACCATACACATGACCGATTTGCATTTGCGAGTCGAAGTTCTTATAAACAGATTGATAATCGTATTTTAAATCAATCTTGCCAAGAATGGATTCAACTTTACCAAAGGTCGCTGTACTCGTATCTTTAGATTTTTTGAAACCATCATCGAGCGATATATCATCAGATTTTACTAGTGTCAGTTTCGATGCTTGTCCGAATTTACCTGGTTTAGTAATATCTAGACGACCAACAAGCTGATTATAACCCGGTAGATTATCTGTATTAGTATCAACAATCATTACTGGGTTGGTATCTTCACCAGAACCTGTTGTGGTATTGAATGTATCATTGTCCCTTACAAACTGACGATAACCAATAGCATTTTCTGTTCCAGTTCCCGCTACACTGCTGACGGTGTTACTCATAACACCTGTTATAGCTTTAGGTACTGGTACTGGTTCAGAGTTAGAGCCGACTTTAGTAGCACCATAAGTTCCTTTACCTCCAGCATCTTGATATATGCCACCTAATAGCTTGGCATCTTCTCCATAGAACCCACCTTTAGTATCAACACCATTCCAATTACCCGCAAAGGTATTGCCTGCAATTTCTGCTTTTATTTTCTTATCTTTCATACCAGCAAACGATAGTGTGCCGTCGACTTGGCTATCCACAAAATCAACACTAAAGTTAGACGTACCTACAGTCGGATCAACGCCAATAATCTCACTTTTTGTATTACCAAGATAAGTGGCATCACCTTTGTAGGCAACTTTACCGTCATTAATACGGTTATTAATATTGTATTGCGATAGATCTTTCATGTACTTCATATCAACGTCATTTGTACTATTACCTTGTACATAGACGTTTGACAAAGTAGCTAATTGGGTTACGTTAGCGAAACGTTTAAGGTCACCATATACATGACCAACTTGCATTTGATTGTCAAAGTTTTTATAAGTAGACGTGTAATTTAGCTTATTATCAAGCGCGCCACCAATTTGCTTAAGAGAGCTTTTCTTAAAACCCTTTCCATAGTCTTGGTCATCTGTACTTCTTAATGTGACATTCACAGGTTGTTTAAAATAACTCGATCCAGTCTCATTAAAAAGAGCTGTGTAGGTATCGTAGCTCGCAGAAGTATTTGCGCTCAAACCACTATTGTCATCTTTTGCAATACTATTTTGGAAGCCAGTAACTTTAGTATTTGCAGCAACTGTCGGGTTGGTTGGTGCTGGCGGTAATTGCTGTGCCGCTGCAAGAGCCTCTTCTGCCGCTTTCGCTCTAGCTTCAGCTTCTAATTTCTCTTTTTCCGCTTCATCGGCACGTGTTTGAGCCGCAGCCGCTTGC
>NZ_JAQISM010000039.1:0-3316 GCF_027919975.1 Psychrobacter sp. ANT_H3
TTACGAGAGAGTAAAGCCAGTTTTACTATAGAAGGTGAAGGGAAAGAGTTAAAACGTATTGAACGTTTCGCCGATGTAATGGCAAGGCGTACCGGCAAGGGCGATATCCCGCTTGATCCTGAATCACTAGCAGAGCTGCAACAAGAGATACTCGGCAGCAAAACGGTTATCCAGCAGTATGGTGTCCGTCAATCACCAGTTTTTGTGTCGCATACTCAGGTCAATGGCTTTAAAGAGATTGTGCACTATATCGCGCCACCTGCTGATGACATTGCTGAAAAGCTCAAAGGGTTACTGGCATTTATGGAAAAGACCGAGGGACAATCGGCACTGATACGTAGTGCGGTTGCTTCCTTTGCTTTTGTGTATATTCATCCGCTGGCTGATGGCAATGGCCGAGTACATCGCTTCTTAATTAACGATGTACTCAGACGCGACCAGGTCATTCATGAGCCGATTATCCTACCTATATCGCAAGCCATCGCTGAGCATCCCTCAGACCGTCATGCGTATGATAAAATTTTAGACCGTGTATCCGTGCCACTTATGGAGCAAATCCGTGATCATTACAGCTTTGATAAACAGGCGGTTACTTACCCTGATGGTATTCGCTCAAACTTAAATTTTGAAAACACTCACCTCATTCAACCTGCATGGCGCTTTATGGATCTAACGCCTCACGTTCAGTACTTATCAGGACTCATTGCTCACGTTATTGAAAAAGAGATGCATAACGAGTCACAGTACCTAAGAAAG
The DNA here is from genome assembly GCF_027919975.1 of Psychrobacter sp. ANT_H3. Lineage (NCBI taxonomy): Bacteria > Pseudomonadati > Pseudomonadota > Gammaproteobacteria > Moraxellales > Moraxellaceae > Psychrobacter > Psychrobacter sp. ANT_H3. The sequence goes on from NZ_JAQISM010000039.1 coordinate 757, forward strand.
CATGACTATGCACGATTAGCGATAAAAGAGATTGTTGAGATGCCCAACAGCTATGCCGATAGAATCATTCGCAGTATGCTACAAAATAAAGGCACTAAGAGTAATAAGCTACTTAAGGACTATCCTTTTTTAGCAAATGAGGCAGTTTGGGATGACATTTTCTCTGTCGTTGTAGAGACCTTTAAAGATGAAGCAAATGGTTTGAATAGTTAGAACAAATCCTGCTATACGCAGGAAAATCTGCCTTGATAATCAAGCTCAAGCTAGTATTAGTATCATCGTTGCGATAATGATTCGTTTATAAAAGATTCGGCTAAAATACTGCAACCTGAAACGTAATCAATATTTTTCTTACTTAAACAGAATATATTAGAGGAACTCTAATAACAGACCATTTTTATTTGACAAGGTTATTACAGATCCTCAAAATAATTTTGAGTATTTGAGTATTTGAGTATTTGAGTATTTGAGTATTTGAGTATTTGAGTATTTGAGTATTTGAGTATTTGAGTATTTGAGTATTTGAGTATTTGAGTATTTGAGTATTTGAGTATTTGAGTATTTGAGTATCGACCCATTTTTATAGCTACAACAGCTATCAGTTGACGAAAACACTTAGCCGTAGCTTGCACTTCAGTATAGCTATGTCCAGATTTTAGGAGGTTAGCGATAATCTTACGTTTCTCGGAATCTTTCATACGTCCTGAATACTTATCTTCTGTATTAGCACGAGCAATACCTTGCATCTGACGGTTACGCCGATCTTCATAGTCCTTTCTAATAGCAGCGAGCATATCAAGTAACATTGAATTGATGGCTTGCAACACGCTACTCATAAATTCAGTGCTATTCTCAGATTGAAGCGCCATATGTGAGGTCGGCAGCTCTTTTGATACGACTGCCAACTTTTTCTCTGATAGCATTCTTTTGAGAGTAACCTAATCAGCTTGTTTCAAACGTGCTAAGCGGTCAAACTGCTCAACCAAAATCACATCGCCTTCGTGGGTTTGAAAAATGAGATAGTGTATCGCCAAGATAGGTGTAGTTTGATTTTTACTGTCAGGCTGCGTCACTAAAATCCGCGAAGTTTGTTACTACGGATTTGATAGTAGAGATCAGATGGATTGACCATCAGTTCGTCATACACAAAGAGTTGTGCCACAAGTCTACAACCCTCCATTATTATTTTCAGAGTGAAGACTTACCTGAGAGCTACCTTCTTGATGCTCATCTTTATTCTCTTTAAGGTTGGTCCGGCTCTCGTTATTTTGTTTTGTTCTAATACCATTCAATTCAAGGGTCGCTGCAAAAGCATGCTTATCAGGCATACTAATATGGTTTTCATTTTCTAATGGCCTATCTCTTTCAGATAAATGAGCAACTGATAACAGTTGATCGTTTTTTTGCTGGTCTTTAGTATTGAAAGTATCTACTAGAAGATATAAAGAGACTGGAATTAAAAAAATTGCTATTATTATTCTTTTGGTGAGCGCCTTGTTAGGACGAGACTTCCATTTATACAGTGGTGCCAATAACATGAGTACGCAAATAATGGCTAGTAAAAAATTAAAGAAGGAGTCTGCGATGGAATTAAATACATTAGCAATCATAATCTAATCCTTATGCATTACTTAACTTTTTTATTTGTATTGTTTCTAGGTTTAGTCTAAAAGTCAGTTCTAAAGTGGGCTGATAGATAACATATAGTTAAGTCTTTATAAAATCGATACAGCCCTGATCTAAACCCTATCGAGAAAAAATGGGCACAGGCTAAGTTTCTACACCAAGGATGGATGGAGAATAATCTACCTAAACTGTTTCATGATATGGGCTGTATCGATTTTATAAAGACTTAACTATATAACGTTATTCCAAAGCTTGATCACAAATGTGTCATCGTCATGGACAATGCCAGATTTCATAAGAACAAACGTATCAAAAAGCTATTAAACCGACACGGTCACCGTATACTCTGGCTACCGCCTTACAGTCCTGATCTAAATCCTATTGAACACAAATGGGCTGAGGTAAAAAAGCTCAGGCAGGGCTGGGGTGAGAATGATCTAAATCATTTATTCAGCAATGTCTGCTGTTACAACTTTAAGTTGGATTGACTATATCTTATTTAAGATCAGATAAAATAAATGACTATTTATTGAGAATATGAGTCTTTATGAATTGTTGATCGGGATTTTCTAAATCATCATTTTAAACCCCTATAACAAATCATAATTTGATCTTTTGATAACAAATAAGGTAAAGATTTTTTTAATTACATTGGGATTTCAGCCATTCGCTTAATTTAATAATATCATCCTGATTATTCTTTAATTCCTTGCAAACGAAGTAAAATTGGTCCCCTGTTAGAAATTCGTGCATTGGAATTCTAACGATATTTTGTTTATAAGCGTCATCCTGCATCATATAATTATTGGTAAGAGTAATGCCCAGATTGTACCTTGCGGCTTCTATCGCTAGTAGTACATGACTAAAATGATTTATCTTTATATCGCTTGGCAATTCAAATCCGCCTGCCTTACACCACCGCAGCCAATCCTCT
>NZ_JAQISM010000038.1:0-3305 GCF_027919975.1 Psychrobacter sp. ANT_H3
CACAACACAAAAAAAGCTAGATAGAACGAGATATTTTCTACTCATCCTATCTAGCTAGATATAACACTTAATGCTAATACAGAAGATAATAATTAGGGTGTATTGAACATTCACAATTTGAACCAAAGATAAACGCGAGCCACTGTATTCTCATAGCTCTAATTTAAATTATCAAATCTTGTAGCAACAACTGTTTTGTAGTTTTTATTTTAGCAGAATTCTATGCAATTATGGTCGTTTCTTCTCTCTAGAGCCTATTTAAGCGTCTTCTAAGCCTTAACTAGCGTAATACAGATATAACTGTCTCAGAAGGTCTAACAAGACTATAAGTCTTATAAGGTTTACGAAGCAGCAGCAGAACAAAAAATAAAGAAGATTAAAGATGAGTTTGGAAGATAGGTATACCCATATAATATCCATTATATTCTTAACATTTTTCTTTGGTTTAAAAGCTATTAACGATCAAAAATTTTATCTAAACATCGAGAATGATGCAGGTTGTGGTGGCATGAGCATACAACTTGCCATCAGGCCCTACAATTTTTCCTTCAGCAGTTGCTGTTCTTCGACCAGCATGAATGACTTTGCCTTCAGCCCGTACTAAAGGTGTTGCCACTGTCAAAGCTCGCACCATATTTACTTTTATCTCTAAAGTTGTATAGGTTTTTCCTGCTGGTAAAAGGGTATGTACAGCGCAGCCAACAGCAGAATCTAAAAGCGTACAAAACCAGCCACCATGGACTGTACCCAATGGGTTGTAATGATGACGCTTTGGACGCCCTTGAAAAACGGCAATACCTTTTTCCATATGAATAGGAGTGTAGTCGAGCGTTAGACCAATAGGAGGATGAGGCAGCTCTCCTGCAAACATAGCATTAAAAATGTCCATACCGCTGCGAGTGGTTAAGTCTGATAATGGAATGACGTCAGCGTCACCTAGCTTTTCTCTAATGAGTGCTTCTTCTGTTTCCCATGTTGCTATAGTTTCTTCAACATTCATTTTCAATTCCTTAAAACGATAAATAAGATGTTAGCTCATTCTTATAAAGACCAAAGTTTTATCAATTAGTACTCTTAATGCCCACTTTTATTTTTAAAGTACATCGTTACATAGGCGATTAACCAAAAGGCACAAATTGCTTGAAACCAGATAAGACTGTGCATGGTAACAGTCATGATATTATCAGTCTCTATGTTGTAGTGCAGTAATGACAATAAACCCATTAAGGCGTACAAATAAAGCCACCAACGTCCTTTGGTCATCTGGCTTTTGACAGCCACGATCAAGCCGTAGGTACCGATTGGTGTTATGACGAACCAAAAAGCATCTACCAGCTGAGGGGATAACCAATCAGGCTCAGGATAGTGGTCAAAATAAACCACATTATGAACATAGTGCAAAATGCTCGAGAACACATTAAGTAATACAATGAAAATTAAGGTTTTACAATGTTTGTAACGATTTATCATGGTGTACCTTGTTGATCGTCTCTAAAACATCTTGCCAAATATGAGGGTTCTTGCTTCTAAAATAGCCAAAATGCCCAATTGATTGGTCTGATCCCTTGCTAATGGTATAGCGTTTAAAAGTGATGGGTTGATCGCTGGTCACATTTTTCCAAAAATTATGCAGGTTGCGTTCAGTGCAGATTTCATCATCATCGGCAGTGAAGACGAAAGTTGGCACATTAAAATTTTTGTAAGTCCCAAGGGGAATGGTTTTTCCATAGAATTTATCTGAGAAAAACAGCTCTTTTTCTCGGCACCAAGCCCCCCATTCCTCTGTAAAACCAGCTGGCAAATCTTCCATGAGTTTGAAGCTTTTAGCCGGCACATAATTAAAGACTTTATTACTAAGTGGTGCTAAAAAACGAAAAACGAAATTGGCTTTAAGGCGATAGCGAAGCGGCATATAGCTAAAATATCCTGCCGATACAGCCACTGCAATTAGAGCATCTAATTGATCGGCGTTATGAGCCAGACCTACCTGTTGACCACCAGTACTATGACCCACACAATACAAGGGTAAATCCTTAAATAGGCGCTTAGCTGTATCGATGGCAGCTGGAATGTCATAGCGCCCAATATCAGAATACTGATAATGACACTCCTTTAGATGACTTATTTTAGAATCGCAAAACCCTCTATAGTTCCAAAGAATGACATGAAAACCATGCTCTCTTAAGTATTTAGCAAACGGCAAATAATAAGAAGTTTTAGTAGCGGTTCCTGGATTTATTAGAACAACGGCCTTAGGGTTATTCGCTTTATAGAGGGTTGCACGCAGCTCGACGTTGTCGTCCGTCAGAATATTTATATCCATAAAAGAACCTACTTGTTGTTAATTAACGCCTACTATAAACTATGGACATTACTCCATAGTCAAGCGTTAATTGAGGGTGCTCGATAATGAATATAAAAGAATTAACTGAAACAGTCGGACTAAGCAGAGATACGATCCGTTTTTACGAAAGGGAAGGATTAATTTCGTCACCATCTAGAAAATCTAATGGTTATAGAGATTACGATAACAGGATTATGGAACAGCTCAATATGATTATTATGGCGAAGGAGTTAGGTTTCACCTTAAAAGAGATTAGAGAGCTAACAGAGCTATTGTATTCAAACAACCTGACGCAATCACAAATGGGTGAAAAGCTTCTAGAAAAAAACAAACAGCTAGAAATTAAAATTTCAGAACTGTCTAAGATGAAAACGTTAATCGATAATGCATTAAAAGGTATGTGTGAATATAAGGATAAGTTGGCGCTTTGAGACCTTCCTAAATTTTGTGTAAGTATTTAATCTAAACGTCAGTTACACAGAATCTGGGATGGTCTCAATTATGGATGATAAAAAATTTCTCTTACAATCATTATGGATAATCGGTCTAATTCTGTTATTAGCAATCCTTCTTTCGATTAGGTTTGCCAAAATGTTGTAATGCTTATAATTGCTGTATTTTTTTGATAAGTATTGATGTGGGGGATTACCGCATTATTTACAGAAATGGGTACTCTATTACTACGTAGCTATGTTAAGAACGGTGTATTTACCTCATTCAATTTGAACTCATTATATCCACTCAATACGCCTTTTGATCTTTATTTACAGGTATCACAACGTCATATAAAAATCGATTTAATGCAGTAAGGCTTGATAATAACCATTATCTTGCATTCATAATCGCTTTTCTGCAAAATGGCTTATCTATAATCGCTTGAGCCACTCATGATAAACACCCCTACCTCAGACCCTATTGGCGCAGCATGGCTTATCCGTCATGCAAGCATCGAGCTGGTTGT
>NZ_JAQISM010000023.1:0-2234 GCF_027919975.1 Psychrobacter sp. ANT_H3
TGTGAGCGAATACGAAAAAAAGTCAAAATCATATCCCCTAAAATCATTCCCACCATCCCTGTAATCAAAGTAAACAATGAAACTAAAGAGGAAGATCCGTGAATTTTTTCAGATAAGTCTAACGCAAATGGTGTCGATATTGAACGGGCCATCAAGCTATAGGTCAAGGTCCTATCAAAATGGAACAAGCCAGCGAATATATATATGCTTAAGACTCCCACCACCATCCCAACAGTTATAGAAGCGGTCAAAGCCAAAGCATGTTGACGTATTAAACGACGATACTCATAAATAGGTATAGCAAACGCAACCGTTGCGGGGGCAAGTAACTGCACAATCCAAGCTGTATCCTTCCAATAAGTATCATAAGAGATATTAAAAATAATCATTAATGAAAGCGTTATTACTGGAACCGTGATAGCAGGGTTTAGCCAAGATTTTCGATAGCGCACATAGATTACTTTAGCCATATAATAAGCAGCTAATGTCCAAATGAGACAAAGGATTGACCAAGTATTCATCGCAAATACTCACGCATTATTATCATTTTTTAGGTTTAATTGGGCTTTATGTATCTGATGACGATACAATCTACGTTGCAAACGGCGCCCCATGATAAAAGTTAATGCTGAACTTAACATCACCATCGCGGTACTCAAGATAATTGTCAGCATTAATTGCCATCCCTGACTGACAAACAGCGCCTTATACTGAAGTATTGACATCATAAGCGGGATAAACATTAATACTAATTCACCCAAAACAAATTTTGCACCCAATCTGACCCAGTTAACCTTAATAGCACCACTCATTAATAAGATCAGCATTAAAAGCACTCCTAAGACGCCTGAGGATACGGGTAAATGCAATAACTCAACCAATATCGCAGCACAATACCAGACAGCTGCGATAATAGCGCATTGCATAAGGACATGAAGCAAGGGTTGACGGTAAAACTTTTGAAGTGTAAGTTTTTTTTCAGCTACAAAAGAGAGGAGTAAGCGAATATTAAGATTACGCATAATAGTTGTTGTTTGTTAATTAGAGACCACTTATTATAAGAACACTACAGTCATAAATTATGAATTATATTTTTATTTTTATTCCTAATTTCTATAATAAATTTCATTATCCTTCCTAACTGTGGTTTATTATTTATGATAACTTTGAAACAATTACGCTGCTTTGTGACAGTCGTAAAAACAGGTGGGTTTCTTCAAGCCAGTATTCAACTCAATTTAACCCAACCTACCGTTACCAAATCCATCAGTAATCTTGAAGAACATTTAGGCGTAGCTCTGTTTGATAAGCCTTTAACTCATAAAAAGCGGCGAGTTAATTTAACGGAAATTGGCGAAAACCTCTATATTCAAGCAGTGGATATCTTACAAAAGGCAGATAATCTTGAACAAACAGTAGTAGATTATCAGCAATTTATAGGTGGTAAATTGCGTCTGGGGATTTCACCGCTAGGCAGTGAAATACTAAGCAAAGCTATTTTTAACTTTTACCAAATGCATCCTAGTATAGAAACTTCACTTATCGAAGATGGTGCTGAGTCACTTAAGCAGGCCCTTCTAGAGGGGCAACTTGATGTGGCAACATTGATGAAGCCGATTGACGATGATATTGACTACTTGTCGATATGTTGCTATCCAGTGGTGGTCGTAGCAAATAAGAACCGTATGGGTAAGCAAAAAACCAAGGTAACACTTAAGTCACTATCGAATGCACCCCTAATTTTATTTGCCTCCAATTCATCATTTACTCCGATGATTATAGAAAACTGTCAATCACTAGGTTTTGAACCTAATATTATTTGCCAAACCAATCAGTGGCACTTGCTTCTTGACATGGTAAAACAGGATATGGGCGTGACTCTTTTGCCTCAATATTATACTCAAAAGTTGGATTTAACAGGATTAGTCTGCTTGCCACTAACCCAACCTCAGTTAAAATGGGAGCTTGTCATGGCTTGGCGCCGTCATCGCTTGCTTACACCAAGTATGCGAGCTTGGCTTGATAACATAAGAAAAAATATATAACCAGGCTTTGATAATGCTTTGGCTGAAACAGGGAATAGGTTATACAAAACAGAGGTAATTGAATATTTAAAAGCAGATTGGCAAGGTTTAGCGAATGTACAACTTGCGACATTGAATTGGGTAGATCGGTTCAATAAAAAGCGTATACACAGTGCATTGGGCTATGTATCGCCTTTTGAGTTTGAGAGC
>NZ_JAQISM010000020.1:0-1826 GCF_027919975.1 Psychrobacter sp. ANT_H3
TCGACACATTGAAGCGTACAAAGTCTCTAGTGCGGAATACTCAGGTTTAATAGGGGCGGTGGTGGTCGGAATCATATGGTTTAACGAAGTGCCAAATATGACTTTGTTAATAGGCTCTGCGCTGATTATCCTACCTTTGATATGGCTTGCTACTCTTGAATCTCTGAGGTTTAGACAAAAGATTGGATAGGATAATTGTATGTCTTAAAGCTAAAAGCTTTCTTTAAAAATCCCCTAGACTGGTGTTTGAGCGTGAGTATTTTAATTGAATGGACTGAGCTTATAGCCAGTCTAAAGCGTTTTTATCAGCGTTGCTAGAGAACGCAGGGTAATCATCCCCACAATAAAACACTTACCAAATAGAATAACGCTTCCTTATTTAGCTTCTGTATCGGCGTAAAGCCGCCATTGCCCATGTTTGGGCGTTCATTATTGTAATGGTATAACCAATTTACTGCTTGTTCGCGTATTTGCTCTAGGTTATCAAACAGTTCTTGATTTAATCAATCATAGCGCATCGTTCTGTTAAAACGCTCCACATAAGCATTTTGCTGTAGATTGCGAGATTCAATCTAAATTAAGATGATGACTTGATCGAAAGCCCAGTTTCTGAGCGCACTACTAAGATATTCAGGGCCATTGTCACATCTTATTTGCACGGGCTTACCCTCATATTCAATAAGCTGGTTTAAGCTACGTATGACTTTTTGGATTAGTAGTGAGAAATAAATCTTAAAGACGGCGTTCTGTAATGGCATAATAAAACTGGACAGCGTATAAGAGATACTATCCTAAAAAAGCCAAATCAAGTGCTAATTAGATCAACTCTTGCTTGGTAAGGCTGCTGATGTTTAACCACGCCGAAACAAATATGCACAAGCTTACGCATAACTGCGCAGAAAGCCTGCATTTTACACTTACCGTTAGCAAGCAGTCGCTTATACTGCGTCTTAATGTCAGGATTATGCTTAATGGCGACTAGCGCCGGCATATACAGTTTTGCTCTGATATCACTTGAGCCATTCTTTGCTAAGCGAGACTTGCCCTTAAATAGCCCTGATTCAGTATAACTGTAAATGTTGGCTTTGAAGAATTTGGTTCAGTAACTTTGAGACTTGATTGGCAGGCAGTTAGTAGAAGTGCAAATAAAAGATAGCCAACTGATTTAATAAGCCTAAAGAAATTATTCCGGAATATGTGGGGTTAAAAAACGCACTAAGACAGTGATTATTAAGAGTATTACAAGAAGGTATTGGTATTTTATAAATCGTTCTGGGCTAAATAAACACAGCACAGATACTATAAAAATTCCTATAAGTTCAATCAAATTAGATAAACTTTGAGAGCCAAATCCTAGCCCAGTTAATACGACCCACAAAAATGATGGTAAGAATACTAGGCTAAATTTTTTCAATGGTTTGTCCATAGGTTAGGCTTAATAATATAGGTAATAGAAAAACATCCAAGTTGACTGACTTTTACAAAGTGTAAGATTGTAAAGAATGCGATGTTTGGTTAAAGATTTTTTTAACTAAAAAGAGACTTAATTTAAAAAATATTGAGAGCATCCTACATTTTGTGTAATTATTGATGAAAGCCACATGGCTGTTACACAGAATATAGGATGCTCTCCATTATTAAGCTTATATACCTATAGAATAGATACTTCTAGCCAATATGGGGGTGTTTTTCCTTTAGAAGCTTGAGAACGTGGCTGAAGAATACGTAATTCATATTTACCTGAATATGGAAGCGTGTAATAACCTTGGTCATCCAGCTCAGGGGCGTACTCTCCTACGTTAACAGAGTCTGCTAAATTCTTATGG
>NZ_JAQISM010000047.1:0-1717 GCF_027919975.1 Psychrobacter sp. ANT_H3
TCTTGCAAATGGAATCGCATTTGGTAATGCATCACACGGTTTTGGTACAGCTCGGGCAAGTCAGCGCAATGAGGATGAGGGCGTTATAGCCAGTTTAACAATGATTTTAGCGGGATTATTTATGGTATTCTTAGGCCCTTCATTAATACATGGCGTAATGTTATTTGGGCAAGTTTAAACAAATATATATAGAGACCCTAATCCATATTAAGAGTAGATATGATAACAGCCATTATCACTAGACCTCTTGCAAAAGTCATAAACCAAGCTCGAAATTAACAATACTGGCGAATAGCTTCATTCTAAGATCATAGCGCTGACGACGGTTACGATATTTATGAGCCACGATTTTGAACCGTTTGATTAAGCCTATTTTGTGTTCAACCATAATGCGAAACTTAGCGAGATACTGATTGGCTTGTTTGCAGAGCTCTAACAATTGACTCCCACGTGGCTTTTTAAAGGGGGTGAAGCTCTGTTCATGTAACTTTGCAATGCCCTGATAGCCACTATCCCCTAATAGCTTAGTGTCACAAGGAAGCCAATCAGGACAAGTGTCTTTATACAGCTTAAAATCGTGAATAGAGCCTTTGGACGTTTGAACATCTAATATTAAGCCTGTTTTCCAGTGGACGATCACTTGCGCTTTTAAGGTGTGTTGTTTCTTCTTGCCGCTATAGTAGTCTCTTTGGTTTTTTTTGGACGCTCAATAGGGGTTTCGGTTGCATCGACAATGACGACTGACCAATTGATGTCGTCATCGACTCTACTAGGCAGCTTTCTAGGTAATTCAAACTTGCCTGAATTGATAAGAACATATTCTACTTTACGAATAATACGGCTAGCAGAAGACTCATGAATACCGAAGTCCATACTGATGTGGTACAGCGTCCGGTATTCACGCCAATAAGTCAGGGCCAGTAATATTTGTTCCTGTTCCCCAAGACTAAGCACCCTTGGTCTACCTGATTTGGTCTTTTGGGTTTCATGCTGCTGCATGGCTTCAAGCATTTCATAAAAGGTCGCTTTATGAATACCTGTATAGCGTTTAAAGACAGCATTATTTTGTTTGAGAAGCTTATCTGTGTTTGGCATGGTTCCTAGCCAGTTGTGAATGTATGAGTTATTGTAAAATCCTCTGCTACTTTTGCAAGAGGTCTACTAACAGATAAACAATAAAAAAACGTATAAATTTCCGTTTTTATTCTAAAGTTAATTCGACTTTAACTAAATGTAATGAGCTTTATTTCTTTTAAACTTCAACCTATTAACTTATATTATTTGAATATCAGATAAAATGAATGACTATTTTTTGAGGATACGAGTGTTTATGAGTTATTGAATCGGGATTTTCTAAATCATCATTTTAAATCCCTTAACAAATCATTATTTTTCTTGTAACAACAAATAAGATAGAGGATTTCTTTACTCACACTGAGATTCTAACCATTTAGATAGTTTAATAATATCGTCCTGATTGTTCTTTAATTCCTTGTAAACGAAGTAAAACTTATCCCCTGTTAGTAATTCATGCATCGGAATTCTAATGAGTTTCTGCTTATAAGATTTATCTAGCATCATATAGTTGTTAACGAGGGTAACTCCCAGATTGTACCGTGCGGCTTCTATCGCTAGTAGTACATGACTAAAATGATTTATCTTTATATTGTTCGGTAACTCAAATCCGCCTGCCTTACACCACCGCAGCCAATCCTCC
>NZ_JAQISM010000021.1:0-1674 GCF_027919975.1 Psychrobacter sp. ANT_H3
CCTATGGTAGTAAAAACCTGAATTTCATCACGTAAACAAAGAGAACACTGCTAAATAGTGGTGTTCTCTTATTATATTTAAAGGAAAAAATTATGCGTTCTTTGCTTCTAACGACAATGTGCTTAACGGGCAGCTTAGCTCTAGTGGCTTGTAATAACCATCGTACCGACACCACGGATCTGAGTAAGCAGCCTACAATAGAAGTGCCGGTAGCGTCAGCGGCATTTACTGCTTTTGGAAACACCGCTAAAGAAAAAATTTGGCGAATAGTAATTGAAGGAAATGAGCTAAGTATAGAGGCGAATTTCTTAAAGCCAACGACAGCAACAGTTATCGTGGTGGGTTCTGGTTCTGTCAATACTGAAGGTGTCGAATACGCGAGTACTGTCAATGGACAGCCTATTGTTGTGAATATAAAAAATAACCTTTGTATCGATGACAATGGCTATCAAAATGAATTTACTGCAATATTAACTTACGCAGGCAAAGCATATCAGGGTTGTGCCGTTGCTGGTGCAATAGAAATTGCGCCCACATAGTAGCAGACAAGCCCAAGCGGTAGCCAACGTATACCCATGAGAGTAATTACATTGCATTGTTGTAGGCATGAAAAAGTTGTCAAAATAACTAATCAGGCGCTTTCATGGGTTCGGTTCCCTAGTGAGGACGAACCTTCAGCTTCAGGCTAATGATATCGCGGTTTTGAGTTGTTGTGATAACTGTAGTGTACTTCATGATGTACTTACCATGCATATTCTATTCGAGATCGGTGCGCTATACAGGCATCGAACTGCCAGTATTGTATGTGAGGCTAATAACTATGAAGTCGATTGTCGCAGCATAGTTATCGCTCAATGACACAAATAGGATAACCGCTTGGGTTTCTGCCACCGCCTAGATCCAAGCAAATATCATCGTAATAAAATTCATGGGCTTTGATGCCTAGCCAAAATGCAAAAATAGCAGTGATAGCAATGATTATTATCATCTTATTATTCATATAGAGATCCTAGGTAAACAAATAACTATAACGATATTTATTTGGATATATCTTATACGAATTAGAAATTAATAGAGCTGTAGCGTGTTCTCATGTTTTATTTTTTGTAAGGTAGTTCAAATAGGGAACCATCTGTTTCATCCTTCAACCCCATTAATAGACCACTTAAAATAGACTGCTATCATGGAACTAATCAAAATAGACTGGGTACATTCGGACATTAAATGGTAAATCAACTGTTCATTATCTATAATAATAAGTGAGCTTATCAATTTAAGAATAGGTGGCCATTTGATTGGGAATAGCCAATATTTTATTTTATAAATAGCTGATTTATAAGGATTTATACGCGACGTAAGAAGGCGTTATTTACGGAAATAGGCACTCTATTACTACGTAGCTGTGTTAAAAGAGGGGTATTTACCACCTTCAATTTCGATCCATTATATCCACTTAATATGCCTTTTGATTTTTATCTAAAGGTATCACAACGTCATATAAAAATCGATTTAATGCAGTAAAGCTTGATAATAACCATTATGTTGCATTCATAATCGCTTTTCTGCAAAATGGCTTATCTATAATCGCTTGAGCCACTCATGATGAATAACCACACGTCAGACCCTATTGGCGCAGCATGGCTTATCCGCGATGCCAGAATCAATCTGGTTTCT
>NZ_JAQISM010000048.1:0-1556 GCF_027919975.1 Psychrobacter sp. ANT_H3
AAAGCATTGATACTACGGATTAATGGATCTTCAACAGCAAGATCATCGTCATTATCTGTAGCGTCTTTTTGTCTGGCACGTTTTAACAACTCAATTTGGATGTAATTAATCGGATCTAAATAAGCATTTCGCCATTGTAGGGACGCGGCAAGGCTTTGCTGATGCGCCAATAACGATGTCTGGTTAAGCAAAGAGTTCAAACCTGAGAAGGTTAGATGGTGCTCATTAATTACCGCTTGCATAATTTGTTCACGTAATCCCTCATCTTCACATAGCTGACTATAAGCCTGAGCAATGCTCATCTCAGATTTGGTAAACGCCATTTCAATATTGCTAATAAATACGTTAAAAAACGGCCAGCAACTGTTCATCTCCCTCATTAAAGCTTCGTCTTCTTTAACGCTATGAAGAGCACTACCTACGCCATACCAAGCTGGTAGGGTAAAGCGCGCTAAAGACCAACCAAATACCCAAGGAATCGCCCGCAAGGTTGTTTTACTTGGCAGGCCTTTGTTACGGTGCGCTGGGCGCGAGCCAATATTTAATAAAGAGATTTCCTGCACTGGCGTCACTTGTGAGTAGAACTGATAAAACCCTTCGGTATGGTCCGTAAGCGTACGATAACTTTGTTCACCCGCATCGGCTAGACGCGCAAAGAGTGCTTCATAATTTGGTAGTTCAGGCGGTTGCACCACAAATCTTGTTGAGCACGCTTTAAGCGTACCAGTGATGCCCATGGTGAGCTCAAACACAGCAGTATCGGTGTTGGCATATTTGGCATAAAGGACTTCACCTTGCTCAGTGACTTTAATTTCTCCATGCAGTGTCCCTGCGGGCTGAGCGGCAATTGCATTATGTGTTGAGCCACCGCCACGACTGACAGAGCCACCGCGGCCATGAAACAGGCGTGTTTTGATACCATACTCAGCAGCAATACGGTTAATGGTTTGCTGCGCGCTATAAAGCTGCCATGCAGAAGTAATAATACCGCCATCTTTCGATGAATCTGAATAGCCTAACATGATTTCTTGGGTATTATCTGAGTGCGCAAGCAACCCTCTATACAGCGGGTTATCTAAAACTACAGGTAAGATCTTATCGATATTTTTAAGATCTTCGATGGTTTCAAACAAGGGTGCGACAGGTAAGTCAGCAGATAATTGCCCCTTATCGTCAATCTTACATAAGCCTGCAAAGCGCATCAGTAGTAATACTTCTAGTAATTGACTGGCGTTATTGGTCATCGAAATCACATAACTACCGAACGTGTCTTGTCCGACCAGTTTACGTAATGTGGCCACTGAGTTCATCAAGGCTAATTGTTCACGGGTTTTATTAGTCAAGTTATCGGTATAGATGAGCGGTGTACCCGGCTTTGCAAGTAAACGCGTCAACCACTCTTGGCGCTCGGTTTCACCCAGAGTCTGATAGTCTGGTAAGTTCGAGGCATTGGCGAAAATATCAGCAATCACTTCACTATGATAAGACGATTCTTGGCGAATATCGAGCGCTGCTAGATGAAAGCCGCAGGTTTTGACCAGACGAATCGTATCGAG
>NZ_JAQISM010000011.1:0-1520 GCF_027919975.1 Psychrobacter sp. ANT_H3
GCTTTAGCATCAGCCGCTTGTTGATTGGCGGCGGCTACTTTCTTGTCGGCTTCAACTTTAGCATCACCAATGGCTTTGTCGGCAGCTACTTGCGCTGCAGTGGCTGCATTTTCTGCGGCGGTTTTGGCTAACAATGCAGCCGTTTCAGCAGCTTTTGCAGTCGCTGCGGCGGCTTCTGCTGCAGCTTGAGCGGCTTCGGCGGCGGCCGCACGTGCTAAGGCGGCGGCGAGCTGATCTTCGCCATTACCAGCATTTGCTAAGGCGTCTTCTGCTTTTTTCAGGGCCTCTTGGGCTTTAACGGCATCCGCTTGGGCTTTGTCTGCAGCAGCTTGGGCGGCGGCGGCTTGGGCATTAGCGGTGTCTTTGTCAGCATTGGCTTTGGCGGCATCCGCTTGAGCTTTGGCAGCGGCTTTTTCTGCTGCGGTTTGCTTGTCGCTCTTCGCGCCATAGGTGCCTTGAGCCTCATTACCAGCGTAAACCCCGCCTAGGTATTGAGCGTCCCCACCGAAGAATCCACCTTCAGTGCTGTAACCGGCATTGTCAGCCGCTGTACCTGAGAATTGGTTGCCATTGATACCAGCGGTTAGACCAATCTTACCGGCGTTAGCAAAGGTTAAGTCCCCTTTCACGTTTTTAGCAACAAAGTCGGCGGTGAATACAGATTTGCCAAACTCGATGTCATTGCCAATACCCAGCTTGCGGTAAGTGGCGTCTCCTGTGTAACCTACGGTGCCCTCTTTCGGCATGTTAGCCGCTTGGGTGGCATTACCGATGACGGCGACACCATTGACGGGTAAGGTTTTGTTCAATAGAGCAACTTCAGCAGAGCCATCAATATGACCGATGCGCATGTCATCGCCAAAGTCTTTATAGGTTGAGGTGTAGGTTAAAGGCAGTGTCTGACCAATGGCGGCAACCACGATGTCTGCTTTGCCTTTATGGGCTTTAAAGCCGTTTGAGTCTGCGACTGCTGTGTCGCCTTCACCAGAGAGGGTGATTGGGACCAGTGGGAGTAAGCCTGCTGTGCCATCTGGATTCTGAGAGGCAATATCAGCACGGGCATCAACGGCAGAGCCGTCTTCATTCACGGCAAAGTCGCGGGTGGTGGTATTAAACAATCCGAGTGAGCCGGCATTAATGTTTAATGATTGAACACCCGATTTCTTCGCTTCGGCAGCGTTCTTGATGGTGGCTGCGGCTAGGGCGTCTTTGGCTGCTTGCGCGGCTTGGTTGGCGGCAGCAATTTGAGCTTCTGCTGCGGCAGTCGCTGCAGCTTGCGCTTGCTGGGCAGCGGTGATTTGGACATTGGCGGCCTCAAGGGCAGCTTTGCGACGATCCACTTCTGCTTGTAGGGCGGCGGTGTCACCACTGCCATTTGCCAATGCGTCTGCTAGGGCTTTCTCTGCAGCCGCTAACTTATCTTGTGCGGTGATTAACTCACCTTTGGCTTTATCCGCTTCTGCTTGCGCAGTGGCCGCTTTTTGTTTCTCCAGTTCTGCTTGCGCTTTGGCGGCTGTGGC
>NZ_JAQISM010000049.1:0-1421 GCF_027919975.1 Psychrobacter sp. ANT_H3
TGAACTGAACCCCATAAGTTGGACACAACTTATGGGGTATTTTTATGCATTACGACCTAGACTTTAAGATAAAAGTCATCGCATACTATAGGCAAGGACATACTGGTCATGCTACGGCTGAGAAATTTAACCTAGATTCGAAACTTGTACAAAAATGGGTTAAACAGTATCAAAGCGGTGGTATCGATGCTATCAAACCACAGACAAGCAAAGCCTACTATAGTGGCGAGTTTAAACACGAAGTGATTACAACGATGCTTACCCAAGGCTTAAGTCAATTGGAAGTAGCTTTAAGGTATAACATCAGCTCACCGGCGCTCATTAGTCATTGGCACAAAGCTTATCGACTACACGGCATGTCTGGACTAATAACCAAGCCTAAAGGTAGAGCCGCCATGACCAAGCCATTTATCACAAGCAAACCAGATGATGAGAAAACCTTAGCAGAGCTTAAGCGTGAGAATGAGTACCTACGTGCAGAGGTTGCCTACCTAAAAAAGCTCGATGCCTTGCTCAAAGCGGAGGAACAAGCAGGCAAAAAGCAAGGCTCATCGAAGCACTAAGACAAGAGTACCCTTTATCTGCTTTGCTAAACATCGCTAAGATGGCTAAGAGTGTCTTTTACTACCATAGGTGTCAGTTTGATGTTAAAGACAAATATGCAGACTTAAAACAGCGTATTGCTCAGATATACCACAAGCACAAAGGCAGGTATGGTTATCGTAGAGTCACGGCCGCGCTAAAGCAGTTAGGGGTTTATCATAACCATAAGCTCATCGCTAAGCTGATGCGTAACATGAAGCTTAGCGCAAAGATAAGACGTCAGAAGTACCGATCTTACAAAGGACAACAAGGCAAGATTGCGAAGAACTATTTGAAGCGCCAGTATCATGCAGATAAACCGAACACACGCTGGCTTACAGATATTACTGAGTTTAAGGTGGGTGATCATAAGCTATATTTATCGCCCATACTCGATTGTTATAACAATGAGATCATCACCTATACGCTCTCAAAGAGACCCACTTATGACTTAGTTGGTAAGATGCTAGCTAGTGCTTTAGATAAGACAAAGGCGTGCCGTGGTAAGAGATTAATGCTGCATTCAGATCAAGGGTGGCATTATCAAATGAAACCGTTTAGCACGACGCTTAAACAGCATGGAATTAAGCAAAGTATGAGCAGAAAAGGCAACTGCTTAGATAATGCACTGATGGAGGGGTTCTTCGGTACGCTGAAGTGCGAGACGATTTATATTGAGAAACCGAAAACTATTGAGCAGTTAGAGAAACAGATTCATGAGTATATGCATTATTATAATCATGAGCGTATTCAACTTAAATTAAAAGGACTGAGTCCTGTGCAATACAGAACTCAGTCCTTGTTATAAACTAAACCGTCCAACATTTGGGGATCAGTTC
>NZ_JAQISM010000050.1:0-1420 GCF_027919975.1 Psychrobacter sp. ANT_H3
GCTGTATTCACGCTTGTATCTGCATATCTCACAGACAATATTGGATGCCGCCACAATGCGTCAGGAAGGGGTTTATCTCTTATTTTCTCCCAAAGCTTTTGACCACACACAGGATATAAAGTTTCAGTAAATAAAAACTTACTGATGAAAGCATGTGGAGGAGGATCGACGGTGATATAACAATCGGCCCTTTGCTCATTATAATCAGAGGGATGATTAACCATATCTAAAGTGAGTTCTATTTCTGGATACTGTCTATAGAAGTCTTCTAGTCGAGGAATCAACCAATTCACTGCGACTGAACTGTACAGAGCTAAGCGTATATGCCCAGGTTTTCCATGTTTAATAATCTGACTACTATCTGAAAGTAGACCCAATGCGCCACTCACATCTGTGAAATAACGCTCACCAACCTCTGTCAACGAAAAGGTCCGGCCTTGCCTGTAAAACATTGCTTCCCCAAGATACTCTTCAAGGATGCGTATTTGGTGACTCACGGCACTTTGTGTCACATTGAGGCTTTCTGCTGCTTTTGAAAAGCTGTTAAGCCGTGCAACGGACTCGAAGCACTGTATTGCACGCAGCGGTGGTAAATCCATTATTACCTCAGGTAATACTAAATATGTTTTATATCATTATACATCATACCGTTACTTGAATATACTGCCTGACAGATCGTTAAATCAGCATGAACCCATTGGGGTTTTAACAGTTTCTGAATTCTGAATAGGGCGGGGAGGCTAAGAATGCCAAAGATGAGTGTTGCATTTGCCATGACGCTATTGGTACTAGGAAATATCATTGCGGTCTTCTCAGACGCCTTGATAAAGGCCTTGCCCTCTGAGACGGCGGTATATCAATTTATCCTGTTTCGTCAATGCACAGCGGTTTTAATGCTGTTGCCATTTTGCTTAATTAATAAAAAGAACAAGTTATTCAGTAATATAAAATGGCACTTTGTTCGTAGTCACGTGTGGTTGTTAGGTGTGATATTCATGGTACTGTCTCTTCAAGTATTACCTCTCGCGACTGCGAACGCCATTTTTTATGCCGCCCCTTTATTTGTATTACCACTAGGTTTTTTATTTTATAAAGACAGATTAACCTTTCCAATTATAGCGGTATCTATGTTAGGTTTTGCTGGTATCCTCGTTATCGTACAACCAAAACAGATTAATTCAGGGGCAGTTTTTGCGCTTATAGTAGCGGTAACCATGGCGATAAACAATCTCTTAGTTCGTAAACTTCCACAAAATCATTCTGTCTATCAAACGCTACTTTTGACTAATTTATTAGGAATCCCGTTCGCGCTTGGGTTGGCTATTTGGGAGGGACAGCCATTTGACTGGCACTCATTGATTACGGCCGCCAGTTCAAATGTATTTATTTTGATTTATGCGGGTATATGCGTACAGGTGTA
>NZ_JAQISM010000051.1:0-1395 GCF_027919975.1 Psychrobacter sp. ANT_H3
TTTTTATATATAACCAAACAGAATTTATTAAAATACTGTGCTGTTCGATCATTATCAATGTATCCAGTTTTCAATCGTATATTTACACGCCGATCTACTTACAGACAAAAATTTTTAGGAGAGAAATTATGAGTATGGTATCTGAGTTTAAAGAGTTTGCTTTAAAAGGTAATGTAATGGACTTAGCTGTCGGTGTCATTATTGGTGGTGCATTTGGAACCATCACAACATCGTTAGTCGAAGACATCATGATGCCAATCGTCGCCTTTATTGCTGGCGGTGAAATCAACTTCAAGAATATGTTTGTGATATTAGGCGATGTGCCTGAAGGTATTGCTATGACTTATGACGCCTTGAAAGAAGCAGGCGTTCCTGTATTAGCTTATGGTAGCTTTATTACGGTACTTATTAACTTCCTGATTTTAGCATTCATCATTTTCATGATGGTGAAGATGGTCAATAGATTACGTCGTGCGGATGAAGTAAAGGAAGAAGTGCCAGAAAAACCTTCAGAAGAAGTGCAGTTACTTCGTGAGATTAGCGCTAAGCTTAGCAATACGAATGTTACTAAATAAAAGAGTCTAACCTGAGATGCTCTAATAGAATGAAAAAAGGAGCCCATCTGAACTGACCCCCCAATATTGGACGGTTTAGTTTACCCCAAGGACTGAGTCCTGTACTAGTACAGGACTCAGTCCTTTTAGTTTCTATCAGTGACAATAACTGCTGCCTGAGCAGATAAGCCAAAGAGAGATAACGCCATACTTAGAATAACTTTTTTCATAAAACCTACTTTTTTTGATACCCAAAACACTGTTTTCAAGCATTAATAATACCCTATATTTGTTCGATAAAGTAAGTGCTATATAACTAAACGTCTGATTTACACAGCAGTTTATTTATAATTTGCCTGATAGACGGGTTAGTGCCATAGTTGTTCACTGAACGTTCTGGACAGTTGCACTGTACAGTCTTTAAAAACGTACTTGAACACTAGGTGAACAATGAACATATCGGTGACAAAAGCGGCAAAAGAATGGGGTGTATCAAGAACCACGATCTATCAGAAAGTCAATGATGGTGAGCTTTCTAGAACGGCAGACAAGAAAATAGACGTTTCGGAAATGTTGCGAGTGTTCGGTGAGCCAATTTCTAAAAAACGTACTGAACGTTCAGTGAACACTGTCCAAAGTACACCTCTGAACAGTCAAAGTGTTCAGTACAATACGGACATTGAACACCAATTAGCGCTTGAAAAGCTCAAGAATGAACATCTCAGCCAACAAGTAAGCGATCAAAAAAAGTTAATTGAAAATTATCAGCAGCAGATAGGACAGTTGAACAGAACGCTGGATAAAGCCAACGCCAGTATTCAGGATTTCGCACAAGTGAGAC
>NZ_JAQISM010000052.1:0-1365 GCF_027919975.1 Psychrobacter sp. ANT_H3
CCGACATTATGGTGGAGGTGAATTTCGCCTCATTGTTACTGTTTATTTACACATCCTGACCGTGAATTTGATATGCTTATTAAGTATTGTTATATTAATAAACTCGCCAAGACTATTCCATGAAAATCAACAAAGCGTATAAGTTTAGGCTTGAGCCTAATGCAGAGCAGGAGATTATTCTAAATAATCTTGTCGGCTCTGCCCGCTTTGTTTGGAATCAAATACTAGCGATCTCATTTGAGATGTTTGCTAAAAATGAATTTATTAATGCCACCAACTTGGTTAATAAAATCATGGATCTAAAGAACAATCCTGATTTTTCTTTTTTGAAATCTCAATCAAATGCGGTGTCCTTGCAGCAAAAGATTCGTGACTTGGCATCGGCTTGGTCAAGATTTTTCGACCCTAAAGTCCATGCCCGATATAAAGAAAATAAGAAGAAACCTAAAAAGTCCAAATCCTTTAAGTTGCTTGATGGCACTGAGCTTCAATTACGACCCCTGATGCCGCAGTGGAAACGTAAAATTGACCGCCGCGACTCCATGCGCTTGGTTCAGTTTGATAAATATTGCCGTATTGAAGGCAACCGCGTCAAAATACCTAATGGCATTGGTTTGGTGAAGTTTAGAAAATCACAAGACATCATCGGCACCATTAAAAACATCACTATTAGCAAGAAATCAGGGCACTGGTACGTGTCTTTTGGTACGGAGCGAGAACTGGATAAAAACCCAATTCACCCCTCTAAAAGCGCCATAGGTATTGATTTGGGCATCACTAAACTGATTACTACCTCAGAAGGTCAGCACATCAAACCCAAAAACAGCTTTAAAGCCAATCAAATTAAACTGGCCGCATTACAGCGCCAATTAAGTAGAAAAGTCTTATTCAGTCAAAACTGGAAAAAGCAGAACCGTAAGATTCAAAAATTACACCATCACATCGCCAATATTCGCCATGACTACTTGCACAAAATCACCACCGCGATCAGCAAAAACCACGCCATGATTGCTTGTGAAAACTTAAAAGTCGCCAATATGTCGAAATCTTCAAGCGGTACGTTAGAAAACAAAGGGCGTAACGTCAAAGCCAAGTCAGGATTGAATAAATCCATCTTAGATCAAGGCTGGGGCATGATGGTTGATACCCTTGAGTACAAGCAGCACTGGACAGGCGGAGTGCTCATTAAAGTAAACCCACGCTACACCAGCCAAACCTGCTTTGAATGCAAGCATATCGCCAAAGAAAATCGACAAACCCAAGCTAAGTTTGAGTGCGTCCAATGCGGTTATATTGCGAACGCTGATATTAATGCAGCTAAAAATATTCTTGCGGCAGGACATGCCGTTTTGTCTGCGGAGGGAG
>NZ_JAQISM010000053.1:0-1277 GCF_027919975.1 Psychrobacter sp. ANT_H3
TGACCCATGCTGTCAAATCCGTAGAACCAAACTTGGGAGATTTTAATTACGCAGCCTGACGATAGTAGTCAAACCACACCTGTCTTGGCGCTCGATAGCCCAAGCCCTTTTGAATCCTAGTCTGATTATAATACAGCTCAATATACCCAATGATATCGCTAGTGGCTGCAAACCTCGTTTTATAATCTTGATGATATACTAGTTCATTCTTCAAGACGCCCCAGAAGCTTTCTATAGGTGCGTTGTCATAGCAATTACCTTTGCCGCTCATTGAGCCTGTAAACTTATGCTGCTCGATAATCTTATGGTACGCATGGCTACAATATTGACTGCCTCTGTCAGAATGTACAAGCAGCCCTTGGCTCGGCCGTTTGTTTTTAATGGCCATGTTCAGTGCACGGCATACTAGATCCGCGGTCATGCGCTTATTAATGGCGTAGCCGATCAATTCTTTAGTGTATAAATCTTTGACCCCCGTTAAGTACAGCCAACCCTCGCTTGTCCAAATATAGGTAATGTCGCTGACCCACGCTTGATTCGGTCTTTGCATATCAAACTGCTGATTTAATACATTGTCATAGACCAGCTTGTTGTGGTTTGAGTCAGTAGTGACTTTAAAGCGCTTATGACGACGGCATTTGATGCCGTGTTCCTCTTTGATGCTTCTTACCATATACAGGCTAATGTTGTGGCCTTGTTTGCTTAGATGAGCATGCAATCGATCTACGCCATAACGTTCTTTCATTTCACTGTGAGCGGCTTTAACTAGTAGCTCGCACTGATTGCGGTGTACCTGCTGTTCGCTGATGTCACGACTTAGCCAATCGTAGTAGCTTGAGGGCTTAACGCTTAATACACGGCACATAGTAGTGGTGCTAAATATCTGACGATTGTCTTTGATAAAAGCGTACTTTACGGGCTGTTTTTCGCGAAGTACGCGGTCGCCTTTTTTAGAATCTCGCGCTCCTCTTCAGCCACTTTGAGCTGACGCTTGAGCTGCTTTATTTCTTGAAGAGCACTCATAAGGTCAGGATCATATTGCTCTGTGCCAACAAGCTTGCCTTGATTGGCTTTGTTATGCCAGTTTGATAGCGTTTGCATGGCAATACCTAACTGCTTTGCAGTAGCTGAGATATTGCCATTATTATCTGCTATCTTCTTGACAGCTTCAGCTTTAAATTCGTTACTGTAGGTTCTTAATTTCTTGGTCATGGTAAACTCCTATAATTGTGCTTAGTTTACCAAGTTTAGTTGTACGGTTTCTTCAGCATAGCTCA
>NZ_JAQISM010000006.1:0-1199 GCF_027919975.1 Psychrobacter sp. ANT_H3
GGTAACCCTCCCAAACCTAAGACACCTAACAAATAGAATTAAGCTGCTTGATTGAGTTTCTGTATGGGCGTAAAACCGCCATTGCCCATGTTTGGGCGCTCATGATTATAATGATATAACCAGTTTTCTGCTTGTGTGCGTACTTGCTCTAAGTTATCAAACAGCTCCTGATTTAACCAATCATATCTCATGGTTCTGTTAAAGCGCTCCACATAGGCATTTTGCTGTGGATTGCCAGGTTCAATATAGCTTAAGTTAATGCTTTTCTGCTCAGCCCAGTCTTTGAGCGCATTGCTGATGTACTCAGGACCGTTATCGCATCTTATTTGTACAGGTTTGCCTCGATATTCAATGAGCTGGTCTAATGTGCGTATGAGCCTTTGTGCTGGTAGTGAGAAGTCAATCTCAACGGTGAGCGCTTCACGGTTGTAATCATCAATCACATTAAACAGTCTAAAGCTGCGACCGTCATTTAAGCCGTCGTGCATAAAGTCCATGCTCCAGCTTTGGTTTATCCTATCAGGTACTGCTAATGGTATTGGTTTAGCGCGTTTAATGCGACGCTTGGGCTTGATTCTAAGGTTGAGTTCAAGCTCACAGTAGATGCGATATACCCGCTTGTGGTTGTACGGCAGTCCCATGACATTACGCAGGCTTAAAAAGCATAAACCAAAGCCCCAGTTCTTATTCTCATCAGTCAGTTTGATGAGTAAGTCCGCGATCTGCTGGTTCTCATCCGTGGCCATTGACTTATGGTAATAGCAGGTCACGCTGATGTTAAAGATACGGCAAGCACGACGTATGCTAATACCATGCTCTTCAATGTAATGACAAGCCATTTTCCTGCGCCTTTGGGGCGCTACCACTTTTTTGTCATGGCATCCTGTAGGATATCGGATTTAAGACATTCATCAGCATACATCTTCTTAAGACGTGCATTTTCAATTTCAAGTTCTTTTAAGCGCGCAATCAAAGAGGCATCCATGCCGCCATACTTTGAGCGCCAGTTATAAAAGGTACTTTGGCTGATATTATGCTCACGGCAAAGCTCGGTGATAGGGACACCTTGTTCGGCTTGTTTTAGGATATTAACGATTTGGTTGTCAGTAAAGCGTGTCTTTTTCATAGGATTCTCCTGCTGATATATTTTAGCAGTTAATCTCTATTTCTAAGTGTTCTTATTTAGTGGGGGGATTACC
>NZ_JAQISM010000018.1:0-1039 GCF_027919975.1 Psychrobacter sp. ANT_H3
CAGCCCAAATGGACGGCGCAATCCTAGTTGTATCAGCAACTGACGGCCCTATGCCACAAACCCGTGAGCACATCCTGCTTTCACGTCAGGTTGGCGTACCGTACATCATCGTCTTCATGAACAAGTGTGACCTTGTTGATGACGAAGAATTGCTTGAGCTAGTAGAAATGGAAGTTCGTGAACTTCTTAACGACTACGACTTCCCAGGTGATGACACCCCAATCGTAAAAGGTTCAGCCACCCAAGCCCTTAAAGGCGACGAAGGCAAATATGGCCAACCAGCCGTAGTAGAACTACTAGGTATCCTAGATACTTATATCCCAGAGCCAGAGCGTGACATCGACAAAGCATTCCTAATGCCAATCGAAGACGTATTCTCAATCTCAGGTCGTGGTACTGTTGTAACTGGTCGTGTTGAATCAGGTATCGTACGTGTTGGTGACGAGATTGAAATCGTTGGTATCCGTGACACGCAAAAAACCACCTGTACTGGTGTAGAGATGTTCCGTAAACTGCTTGACGAAGGTCGTGCAGGCGAAAACTGTGGCGTACTACTACGTGGTACTAAGCGTGAAGACGTACAACGTGGCCAAGTACTTGCTAAGCCAGGTTCTATCACTCCTCACACCAAGTTTGACGCTGAAGTATACGTATTGTCAAAAGAAGAGGGTGGTCGTCACACACCATTCCTAAACGGCTATCGTCCACAGTTCTACTTCCGTACCACTGACGTAACTGGCGCAATCCAATTACAAGACGGTACTGAAATGGTTATGCCTGGTGATAACGTTGAGATGGGCGTAGAGCTTATCCACCCAATCGCTATGGACAAAGGTCTACGCTTCGCTATTCGTGAAGGCGGCCGTACTGTAGGCGCTGGTGTTGTTGCTAACGTACTTAGCTAAGCATTGAAGCACTAACGCTATCAGAGCAATCTGATAACGGTAAGCAGTTAGAAAAAAGCCATCCTTGAAAGAGGGTGGCTTTTTTTGTGGGCGCTTTATCTTGAAAGTAGGTGTTTAAAAATTAATGATAAATA
>NZ_JAQISM010000054.1:0-834 GCF_027919975.1 Psychrobacter sp. ANT_H3
TTATTGGTTACAACAAGCAGCTAACCATGGACATAAAGAAATGCAGGGGATGCTGGCATTGATGTATGAGAAGGGTCAAGGCGTAGATCAAAACGATGCTAAAGCGTTTGAGTTATATCAAAACTTAGCCAATGACGGTATTGACTTATACCAATCAAAAATTGGAGATATGTACCTTAAAGGTAAAGGTACAACCCAAAGTGATACGAAGGCTTTTGAGTGGACGCGCAAGGCAGCTTTGCAGGATCTTCCAATGGCTCAATCAGGGCTGGCAGTATTCTATGAGAAGGGTATCAATATACAGCAGGATAAAAACAAAGCGCTAGAATGGTATCAAAAGTCTTGCAGCAATGGATATCCGTTTGCCTGTGCTGAGTATCGAAGACTTTATCAAAAATAGATATCTGAAATCTAAATACCTCCTCAAAAATTAGGGTTATAACCTACAGTTCGATGTCTGTATAGGGAATCAATGAAACCCAATATTTCTATCCAACGTCATTCACCATAACGTCTATTGAGGGTGTCCTAGGTTCTGTGTAACTGACATTTAGCTTGCATTACTACTTACACAAAATTTAGGAAGGCCTCTCGCTTTATTATTCGTACATTCCTGCCCGACTCTGATACTGAAACCAAATAATGACAATAACGTTGCATTTTTTTGTTTTCCTGTTACTAGAATAGATTGATACTCGATGTTTTCAAAACGATTCAAATTATCATTCGTAATACACCAGCTTTATCTCTACAATCCCCCTTTATTTACACTATCAGATAGATTTAAGGTGAGTATTCCATGCTTTTGAGTATAGTTTACATTATTGGTATTAC
>NZ_JAQISM010000055.1:0-820 GCF_027919975.1 Psychrobacter sp. ANT_H3
TAAAATGCTTTTGAATAATCTTGAGGAACGCCTCTACCATAGTAGTATATAAGCCCTAATTCCGCTTGGCTTGAAGCATCTCCTAGATTAGCTTGTAATGTGAGATTTTCAAAATCCTTCTCAACATCAGATTTTACGGTTGGAACATTGTTTTGAGTGCTCTCCCTCTGAGTATCAATAACTTTAGTACACCCTGTCAGCATAATACACGTCAGCAAAAATACTGCTAGTCTCTTTTTCATGACTGCTTGTCCTTTTAGTTAATCAAGGTAACACTAACCTTTTTTAACTGACCTTGAGTGTGGAAATATCGTAACTATTACTAATACAATGCCAGCTACAACTAAAATTAATGGACTCAATTGCAGAATATGAACTGAACCAAATATAAGAAAATACATACAAACTGCTATAACCTGAAAATCGTAAGTATGGTCTTTAAAGAATTTAAATATAATAATTAAAAGAAGCGCTATACCTACTATAAGGAAGAAAGTTCCATCAAGAAACATGTCTTTCATAAAAAAATAATAGATCACAGCAAATATGATATAAATGCCTAAACCAATTTTTCTATGAATTGAGTTTTTCTGTGTGGACTTAGTATTTTCTAATTCATCTCTCATAAAGCCATTAACCCCTATCATCTAACATAAAAATATAAATTAACAATTTTTACTGTTGTTGGAATACGTTAGATCCTTATATAGGTAACCAAACCAGTGAGAGTGCCTGATAGGTCCCTTATAGGTATAGTTGATAACCGTTATTTTTTATGGAGGTTTGTAATGGCCACTGTTGTATATCTTCTTGAGCACAC
>NZ_JAQISM010000056.1:0-700 GCF_027919975.1 Psychrobacter sp. ANT_H3
TAATAGCCCTTCGCCATGAGCCTTGTCATGAGTATTGACACTTTTTCGAATGATGCGTAAATCTTCTAACAACTCTTGCGGGTTGACGTAAGCATCGTGTGCGGCGTCGAGGTCTGTACCTTTACTTTGAATGTGGCGATTGGTCGCTTTTATTTTGGCAAGAATAATCGATAACAACCTTCGGTACGGCTCATTGTTGTAATCGTCAGGATTATAATAAAATACTTTTTGATCGAGGTTGGCATACTCCTTTATACGAGCATAAACGTCTGGCGCAATATTGATAATCGTATCGCTATGAATAAGCTCACGGCGCAGTTTTTTTAGCAGTACTTGATAATGACGTAGCACGGTATCGGCATGCATCAATATCGCCATTTCTGTAGTGTCATGAGTGACAAAGGGATTGCCATCTCTGTCGCCACCTATCCAAGAGCCAAAGCTCATGAAAGCAGGTAATGGGTAGTCTGTTAGCTCTGGATAGATATCAACAATGGCGTCTTTAATATTGCGATAAACCTTTGGAATGGCATTGAATAAACTGGCATTAAAATAATGCAGACCATTATTTATCTCGTCATAGACTAATGGCTTACGCGTACGCACTTCATCCGATGACCATAATAAATCAATCGTTTGCGCCGTTTTCTCTTTTGCTTGTTCGTAGGCAAAGCTGTCTTCTGCAAGATTGTTTAAGGCG
>NZ_JAQISM010000057.1:0-700 GCF_027919975.1 Psychrobacter sp. ANT_H3
CAATAGCCCTTCGCCATGAGCCTTGTCATGAGTATTGACACTTTTTCGAATGATGCGTAAATCTTCTAACAACTCTTGAGGGTTGGCGTAAGCATCGTGTGCGGCGTCGAGGTCTGTACCTTTGCTTTGAATGTGGCGATTGGTCGCTTTTATTTTGGCAAGAATAATCGACAACAATCTGCGGTACGGCTCATTGTTGTAATCGTCAGGATTATAATAAAATACTTTTTGATCGAGAGTGGCGTACGCTTTTATACGAGCATAAACGTCTGGCGCAATATCAATAATCGTATCGCTGTGAATGAGTTCACGGCGCAGTTTTTTTAGCAGTACTTGATAATGACGCAGCACGGTATCAGCATGCATCAATACCGCCATTTCTGTGGTGTCATGAGTGACAAAGGGATTGCCATCTCTGTCGCCACCTATCCAAGAGCCAAAACTTATGAAGGCAGGTAATGGGTAGTCTGTTAGCTCTGGATAAATATCAACAATGGCGTCTTTAATATTACGGTAAACCTTAGGGATGGCATTAAACAAACTGGCATTAAAATAATGCAGACCATTATTTATCTCGTCATAAACTAAAGGTTTACGCGTACGCACTTCATCCGATGACCATAATAAATCAATCGTTTGCGCCGTTTTCTCTTTTGCTTGTTCGTAGGCAAAGCTGTCTTCTGCAAGATTGTTTAAGGCA
>NZ_JAQISM010000058.1:0-671 GCF_027919975.1 Psychrobacter sp. ANT_H3
TTTTATAACCCCAGTTCGGGATAAGGGCTCAAAAAAAAGATAAAAAAAGAAGTCCGAAGTTGTTAAAGTGAGTTTACCAAGACAAACTTCACAACAAGGACTTCTTACATGGACAACCTAACCGAACTATACTGCCATATTGACGACTTTTATCAGCAATTCAAACCTGAGTTTGACGCTCATTTAATCGCAACGAAACACCAAAGGTTAAGAGCATGCCAGATAAGTGTAGCAGAGATTATGACTGTCTTGGTACTGTTTCATCAACTGCGTTATCGACAGTTTAAGGCATTTTACTACCATCACATGCTTGGCATGATGAAACGGGAGTTTCCAAATCTGCCGAGCTACTCGCGATTTATAGAGCTAGTGCCGCGCAGTATCATGCCACTGTGCAGCTACTTGCAAAGCATAATGGGCGACTGTACGGGTATCAGCTATATTGATTCAACCAAGATAGCAGTTTGTCATAACAAGCGTATCTACCGTCACAAAGTCTTTGAAGGACTTGCAACCCGAGGCAAAAGTAGCATGGGCTGGTTCTATGGCTTTAAGCTGCATGCCATTATCAATCATAAGGGCGAGCTTGTATCTGTTAAAGTCACTGCGGGTAATACCGATGACAGAGTGCCTGTTAAGGATATGGCAACGTCTGTGTTTGGCAAGGTGTT
>NZ_JAQISM010000059.1:0-569 GCF_027919975.1 Psychrobacter sp. ANT_H3
TAATAAGAATTTATCAGATTCTGTCAATGTAGGAGAATATTCCTCTGAACTAGATAACCAAGGTTATTACAAGCTTCCATATTCAGGTAAATATGAATTGCGTATTCTTCAGCCACGTTCTCAAGCTTCTAAAGGAAAAACACCTCCATATTGGCTAGAACTATCTATTCTATAGGTATATAAGCTTAATAATGGAGAGCATCCTATATTCTGTGTAACAGCTATGTGGCTTTCATCAATAATTACACAAAATGTAGGATGCTCTCAGCTTTTCATGCTACCAGCCATCTGCTGGGCCAGTTTTTTAATGTCGTTTTGGTTAGTCATTGCTTATTCTCCTGTTAGTGGATTATAAGCAGTTACACAAAGTTTGGGAAAGGCTCCAATAAGGCTTTAGAGAGCTATCTTCCAAAGATTAAACACTAATGTTTTTTCAAAAATTCTTATAGTCAAAAGAACCACCGTTTTTTCTTCTTAGCCGTCGCGACGACTGAATCGTCTTTTTTTTCTTGCTCTTGTGCAAGTGGCGGCTCATCGCTCATTTCAGCCTGTTTAAACTCTAGCAGTCT
>NZ_JAQISM010000060.1:0-538 GCF_027919975.1 Psychrobacter sp. ANT_H3
CCTTTATATGTCAGCAGTAGTATCGGTGGGCGCAGGCAAACCTATAAAGACGGTGATGTATCCATAACGCTTATCAGGAAACTGCGCGGCCACTGGACACTATCGTTGCGCACTTACAGTTCACATGCGTCATGAAGTACTGAGTTTAGAGTTACTGACTCGTTTGTTTGAGCAGATAGGGGCTAATGACGTACAAGCATGGGTAAACGCTGAGCCCACAGGCAGCTATGCCCGTAGAATGGCTTTCTTGTATGAATGGCTCATGGGTCAGCAGTTAGCAGTACCGAGTAATTTAGGCGGTAACTATGTGGACGCTTTAGATGCTAAGAAGCAGGTTACTTCAAGCCCTGCGCATGTCATAAAGAATGCTCGTTGGCGTATCAATGACAATCTTGCAGGAACCCGTCATTTCTGTCCTCAACTGGTGAAAACAGAGGCATTTACGAAAGCCGCTGCACTCGATATTGCCACAATGGTTGACAAGCTGAACGATGAATTTGGGCAAGACTTACTGATGCGTGCCTCCGTATGGATGACA
>NZ_JAQISM010000061.1:0-527 GCF_027919975.1 Psychrobacter sp. ANT_H3
TCGCTATGAGTAAATAGACTCTGCAATAGATTCATGGTCGTACGGCGGCGCGCTTCAGTAGGATGGGCGGTAAATACGGGTATAAATTTCAGCTGCTCAATCAGCTCTTGCATTTGGGCAGGTGCAATATTGCGCTCACGACACTCTAGTAAAGTACGACGAAACGAGCCTTCCCAGCTTTGATCGGATTGCATACGCAAGGCATGACGCTGCTCGCGTAAGTAATTTTCCTCACTTAGATTTGCTAAAAAGAAATAGATAGAAAAGCTGCGGATGACATTTTTTAAGGTTCGATTATCTAACGAGGCGATGAAGTCGATGAGTTGTTGTTTGTTCGCTTCGTTAGGCTCACGGCGTTGTTGAATAAAACCTTTACGCAGGGTTTCAATCGTATTAAGTGTTTCTTCGCCCGTCTGGCGAGAAACCGCATCTCCTAGGAATGAGCCTAATAAGCTGATGCGTTCACGTAATACGTCATTATTTATAGTCATCCTTAACCTTCTCGTTAAATTAGTGGGTGAAATAGT
>NZ_JAQISM010000062.1:0-407 GCF_027919975.1 Psychrobacter sp. ANT_H3
TAGGTTTACGGTAGAACTAGAAGTTAGGGTCGTTACAGGTGGCCTTATTCAGTAACTTACCAACGTACTCTCTATATTAGTAATACTAATATAACATATCTATAAAGGTTGACAGTGTGGAGTAAGATAAAATCGTTTTTTTACTGTTTGAGTGTTTAAAATATGAAAAACTTAACTGCTGCTATTCTAATTGCGCTTCCTGTTCTAATGGTAAGTCCTACAGTAATGGCCGCATCTTCAGATGCAGTGGCTAAAACTGTTGATGTTCAATTTAAAAAAGGCGCTAGTTCAGCTAACTATTATGGGAAATTAAAGGGTAGTAAGTACGATTCCTATACATTTTATGCCAAAAAGAACCAAAAGCTTTCTGTTAAAACAACGGGAGGGAATGTAGATTCTTATTTATT
>NZ_JAQISM010000063.1:0-329 GCF_027919975.1 Psychrobacter sp. ANT_H3
TGGTGATAGAGGATACATCAGTAAAGCACTAAACGCGTGGCTCACAAAACACAGTGATACCACGTTGATAACCAAACTTCGGCGTAATATGAAACCGCAAGTACTCAAGCCGATGGATGAGGCGCTACTCAATCATCGCTCTTTGGTTGAAACGGTTTTTGGAGAGCTTAAAAACTTGTGCCAAATCGAACACTCACGCCATCGTAGTGTCACGGGGTTTATCACAAACTTGCTGTCAGGTTTAATTGCTTATTGCTGGTTTCCCTATAAACCCACCATCAAAAACATGCCTCAGCAGAGACAGGTAGCCACATTGTAAATAGTATCAA
>NZ_JAQISM010000064.1:0-313 GCF_027919975.1 Psychrobacter sp. ANT_H3
AATGAAGATACTGGTAGAAGTTGGTACACTCACAAACGTCTTAGAAGTGCTTATCGCAGCCTCAGAACCAATAGCGATTGGCTATTCACTTATCAAGAATATGAGCACTTAGACATACCAAATACCACCAATTCTCTTGAAGGATTATTCAGTGAGTTAAAGCGACAATTACACAGTCATCACGGTCTAAGTGAGCAGCGTAAGTTGCGGTTTATTAAAGACTTTTTAGGGTCAAAGTCACTCAAATAGCATGAATTATGTCCATTAGCGACTACCTTCTACTTTTTAGCATGAATTTTGTCCATTACACCAA
>NZ_JAQISM010000065.1:0-304 GCF_027919975.1 Psychrobacter sp. ANT_H3
CACCGGTGATCATGTTTTTAACATAATCGGCGTGACCTGGGCAATCGACGTGTGCGTAGTGACGTGATGGGGTGTCATATTCTACGTGTGAGGTGTTGATGGTGATGCCACGTGCTTTTTCTTCTGGTGCTGAGTCAATAGACGCGTAGTCTTTGGCTTCGCCACCAGAGGTGATTGCTGCTACGGTTGCGATAGCGGCGGTTAGGGTTGTTTTACCGTGGTCAACGTGTCCGATGGTACCGACGTTGACGTGTGGCTTGCTGCGTTCAAACTTGGCCTTTGCCATGGGTATTTCCTCTTTTTT